>JAWVFN010000168.1:0-3624 GCA_033855935.1 Solirubrobacterales bacterium
GCCCGGCCAGCGGCAGCTCGAGCGCGGCGACGGTGCCGTTCTGTGACCGGCTGATCGCGAACCGCCCGCCGTGCGCAGCGGCGATCTCCGAGACGAGCGCCAGGCCGTGGCCGCGCCGTTCCGGCGCCGAGCCGTTGCCGTTCGAGCCGCTGAGGCCCGCCCCCGGGCCTCGATCGCTGATCGTGATCCGCACCCGGCCCGAGATCGTGCAGGCCGTGAGCGAAAGGGGTGGACTGCCGTGCTCGAGCGCGTTGGCGATCAGGTTGTCGAAGGCCTGGCCGATCTGCTCGGGGATCGCGACGATCGCCGCCGGCCCGGCGTCCCAGTAGAGCTGCAGCTCGATCCCGGGGTGGCTCGAGCGCCAGCGGCCCGCCGCCGCGACGGCGAGCTCGTGGCTGGAGACAACCTCGCGTCGGCCTACCCCATTCGAGGCTTGGCCGTTTACGGCGCGGTCGAGGTCTCCGAGTGCTGACATCGCTAGATCGAGGAACCCATCGGCAGCTGCGTAGTCGCGCTTGTTGGACAAAGCGAGGGCTTGCAACGGACGTCGTAGTTCGTGAAGCGATCGGTTGAGCTCGTACCGGCGGCGCCTGCTCCGCACCCGGTCACGCAGCAGGACGGCCGCCGGCACGATTGCGAAGAAGATTCCGGTGTCGAGGTCACCCATCAGTCACCTAGTCCTCGATCAGCCGGTAGCCGACGCCCCAGCAGTTGACGACGAACCGCGTCTGCTCGGGGTCGAGCTTGCGCCGCAGCCTGCTCGCGTGCGTATCCAGGGTTCTGGTGGAGCCCATCGAGCGGAATCCCCAGACGTCGCGCAGCAGCTCCTCCTTGGTGAAGACCCGGTTGGGCTCGCTCGCGAGCCGCCTCAGCAGCGTGAACTCCTTGTTCGAGAGCAGGACCTGGCGGCCGGCGACCCGCGCCTCGCGCCGCGCCGGGTCGACGATCAACTCGCCGACTCGCACTGGACCGGTCTCGCGCGACCCGCGCCGGCCGAGGACCCGCCGCAGACGCGCCGCGAGCTCCGGGTAGTGGAAGGGCTTGACCAAGTAGTCGTCGGCACCTTCCATAAGCCCGCGAACCCGGTCAGTCGGCGAGCCGCGGCCGCTGAGCACGATCACCGGTAGTGCGGCGTCGAAGCGCGCCGGGGCGCCCTGCTCGCAGCGGACCTCGCGCAGCACGTCGAGCCCGCCGGCATCGGGCAGCCCGAGGTCGAGGATCATCAGGTCGGGCTGGTTGTACTGGCAGAGCCGCAGCGCGTCGGAGGCGCACTCGGCAGGCAGCGCCTCGTAGCGGTCGGCCGTGAGGTGATCGCAGAGGAGCTCGCGCGTCGGCTCGTCGTCCTCGCAGACGATGACTCTCGCCAGTTGCTCGATCTCGGGAAGCATTGCCACTTAGAGAGGCGCCGCCGCGAAAATCATTCCCCCCGATGTGAGGGGATCTCGAGCACCGCCACGGCCGCGCGACAGCTGACTACGCGGCATGGCCCGACGCTGAGCGCCTCGCGGATCACCCTCCCGTCTTCATCCAGGAAGTAGATGTCGAGCCGGAACAGCATGCCGAAGGTGTGGACGCTGCGGCAGCGCGGGATCTTCAGCCCGGCCCCGGCGCGCGAAGGCCTCCGCAGGGCGAGTCCCCGCAGCCGAGCGAGCCGCGTCTCCGCCACCGGAATGAGCGAGACCTCCATCGCTTTCAATAGCCTCGGATCCGATGAACTACTCGGGCACCGCCCCCCAGGACCTTGGCCGGCGCCGTTAGCCCCGGGCCCGACGGCCGCGCGCGGTGCGACTGGGCGCTCGGCACGCCCGAGATGCTCGACTACCACGACCGCCAGTGGGGCCGCCCGCTGCGCGACGACACGGACCTGTTCGAGATGCTGACGCTCGAGGCGTTCCAGTCGGGGCTTTCGTGGCTGACGATCCTGCGCAAGCGCGACGGCTTCCGCGAGGCCTTCGACGGCTTCGAAATCGAGAAGGTCGCCGCCTACAAGGCGCGCGAGATCAAGCGGCTGATGGCCGACGCCGAGATCGTCCGCAACCGCGCCAAGATCGCGGCGACGATCACCAATGCCCGGGCGATCCGTGAGCTGCAGGCGGGCGGCGAGACGCTGACGGACGTGATCTGGGAATTCGCGCCGAACCACGACGACCGCCCCGTGCCGAAGAAGCTGTCAGATCTCGAGCCGACCACCGCCGAGTCAACGGCGATGGCAAAGGAGCTGAAGCGGCGCGGCTTTGCCTTCGTCGGCCCGACGACGGCCTACTCGCTGATGGAGGCGGCCGGGCTCGTCAACGACCACCTCGCCGGCTGCGCTTTCCGCGACCTGCCGGCCCTCTGAGCGGCGGCCCGATACCACCATCGAGGTGCAAATGCACGTTCAGCGTCGAGTGGGCGTTGACGCCCATGGGCGCGATTCGCAAATATCTTCTCCTTAGTGAGAGACGAGACAGCACGCAGAGGAAATTACGAGTCGGGATCGGACTACGTCCTCGAGTACGGGGAGCTCCGCTTCGCGTTCAACGAGCAGGACTTCGCCCAGCGGGTCGAGCAGGCCGCGGTCAAGCTCAACTTCGTAAACCAGGGCCTGAGCGACGACGAGCTGCACGACCTTCTCGAGCTCGCCGTCAACGGGGAGATCGGCGAGCCCTCCTCCCCGCTCGGCGAGCACGTCAACGAGAACTGGGACGAGCTCGTCGGGCCTTCTAACCGCAGCCTCGTCCACTGGCTTCGCCGCCTCGTCTTCCGCGGCGCCTGGCTCGACCAGCGCGTCAAGGAGGGCGAGCTGGACATCGTCTTCGACGAAGACACCCAGACCTTCGGATACGTCCAGCCCGACCGCGACCACGAGCTGATCGAGCTCTCCAAGGAGCCCTCGTGGTCGGGGGTCGCCTACACCAAGGACTGAGTCGAGCCGCCTCCGGGCGGTTTTTTTGTGACCGAGTCTGGTTATGAGAGCGCGCTATCATTAAGGCGTGGCTCCAAAAGCCAAACCCGCTCACCACTCCGAGCACGAGTGGGAGCAGCGCGCGACCGAGACGCTCGCCGACTCCGGCTATCGCTCGGGCGGCGCCCGCACCGCGGTGGTCGAGCTGCTCGCCGGCCAGGACTGTTGCCTTTCGGCTCAGCAGATCCACGACCGCCTCCGCGAGCGCGACCGCAAGGTCGGCATCGCCAGCGTCTACCGGGCGCTCGAGGTGCTCGAGGGCGAGGAGCTCGTCCACCGGCTCGAGGTCGGCGAGGGCGGCTCGCGCTACGAACCGGCGCTGCCCGGCGGCGACCATCACCACCACGTGATCTGCGACGACTGCGGCAAGGTCACGGCATTCGAGGACCCGCCGCTCGAGGACGCGATCGAGAAGCTCGCCGGCCGCCTCCCCCACATGGTCTCGACCCACGACGTGATCATCCACGGCCGCTGCGCCGGCTGCTCGTAGAAGATTCCCTTGGCCGGCTGGCCAGTTTTTTGACAGAATCGCGCTCGATGCCGGCGAAGGCCACCGATCGTCCCCAAGTCGACGAGATCGACCTCGGACTAATGGAGTTCTGGGAGCGCCCGCCCGCCGAGCGCGAGAAGACGTTCGCGGTCCTCCGCGAGGAGCGCCCCATTTCGCGCCATCAGCCGCC
>JAWVFN010000169.1:0-5249 GCA_033855935.1 Solirubrobacterales bacterium
TGATCTTCCGGTCGAGCACGTTGAGGTCGATGATCGGCGGGATGAATCCGTCGTCGAGCGAGCGCAGGCCCTGGACCAGCTCGCCCTGCATCGGCTCGGCGGCGACGATCTTGGTCTGCGGGTTCTCCTCCTTGAGGCGGCGGCCGTTGCCCATCAGGGTGCCGCCGGTGCCGAGCCCGCCGACGACTGCGGCGACCTCGCCGATCTCGTCGAGGATCTCGGGCGCGGTGCCCTCATAGTGGGCGCGCGGGTTGGCCTCGTTGCCGTACTGGTAGGGCATGTAATACGAGGAGTCGCCCTCGGCCATCTCGAGCGCCAGCTCGACCGCGCCGTTTGAGCCCTTCGAGCCTTCGGAGTAGACGATCTCGGCTCCGTACATATGCAGCAGCTGGGTGCGCTCCTGGGTGACGTTGTCAGGCATCACGACCTTGAGCGGATAGCCCTTGCGGCGGCAGACCATGCCGAGCGAGATGCCGGTGTTGCCCGAGGTCGGCTCGAGGATCGTCTGGCCGGGGTCGATCGCGCCCTGCTCCTCGGCGGCCTCGATCATCGCCAAAGCGATGCGGTCCTTGACCGAGCCGGTCGGGTTGTGGCCCTCGAGCTTTGCCCAGACGCGCACTCCCGGCTTCGGGGAAAGGCGCGGCAGCTCGACCAAAGGGGTATTCCCGATCGACTCGAGGACGTTTCCAAAATGCCCGCCGCACGGGCGATTTAGCGTTATTTCCTGAGCCATCTCTACCTAATCGGAGTATAGCTTCAAAAAGTGAAGTGCTTGACGGGACAAATCTAGGCGTTTCCGCGCAGCGAACTGGACCAAATGGCAGAAGACGCGCACCCTGGATGGAGATACAGTCGTGCCGGCGACCGATTCGGCTCGTCCTAACCGACAGAGAGGAAACGTAGATATGAATACGCGCTTTCTAACCGCGGTCGCCCTTTGCGGCGTGCTGGCGGCGGGCGTCATCGCTGCCGGCTGCGGCAGCAGCAACAACAACACCTCTTCGACGAGCTCGGGCGGCACTCTGACCGCGACGCCGGGCATCAACGTCGCCGCCGATTCGAAGATCGCCGGCGAGCTGCCGGCCGATGTCAAGTCGAGCGGCAGCCTGACCGTCGCCGCCGACGCGACCTACCCGCCGATGGAGTTCTACGCCAAGGGTGACAACTCGACGGTGATCGGCGCCGACGCCGATATCGCCAAGGCGCTCGGACAGATCATGGGCCTCAAGCCGAGCGTTCAGAACGTGACCTTCGACAGCATCATCCCGGGGCTCGCCGCCGGCAAGTACAACCTCGGCATGTCCTCTTTCACGGACACCAAGGAACGCGAAGCGACGGTGGATTTCGTCACCTACGCCCAGGCCGGCACGTCGTTCTACACGAAGGCCTCCGGCGGCACCGATGTCGCGACTCTCGCCGACCTCTGCGGCCACTCCGTCGCGGTCGAGAAGGGCACGACGCAGCAGACCGACGCCGAGGGCCAGTCGAAGAAGTGCCAGGCCGCCGGCAGCGGCGCGGTCGACGTCCAGGTCCTGCCGGACCAGAACGGCGCCAACCTGGCGATCTCGAGCGGTCGCGCCGAGCTCGGCATGGCCGACTCGCCCGTCGCCGCGTACATCGTCCAACAGTCGAACGGGCAGTTCGTCCTCGGCAAGGCCTATGGAGTCGCGCCCTACGGGATCGCGATGCAGAAGAACTCGGGCCTGACGCAGCCGGTGCTCGATGCGATCACCGCGCTGTATGCGGACGGCACGATGCAGAAGATATTCAGCTACTGGCAGCTGCCCGGCGCCGCGATCACGACGCCGAAGATCGACGGAGCGACGAGCTAGCTCGCCACTTCGAGGCCGGAGATGAAAGCTCCCGGTAACAGGGAGCCAACGACGGAACCGGGGCCGCCCGAGCAGATCAAGGCGGTCCCGGTCCGTCATCCCGGCCAGTGGGTCGCGGCTGGAATCGTCGCGATTGTCCTTGTCGCGGTCATCAAGTCGATCGCGACCAACGGCAACTTCCAGTGGAACGTCGTCGGCGACTACCTATTCGACCAGCGAGTCCTCGATGGCGTCGTGGTGACGCTCGAGCTGACCGTGCTGGCGATGGCCATCGGCATCTCGGGCGGCGTGCTGCTCGCGGTCATGCGGCTCTCCACCAACCGGTTGATCAGCACCTCGAGCTGGACCTACATCTGGCTCTTCCGCGGAACCCCGGTGCTGGTCCAGATTCTGCTCTGGTACAACATCGCCGCCCTCTACCCCTCGCTGGACCTGGGGATCCCGTTCGGCCCGGCGTTTGTTCACCTCGACGCCAACTCGCTGATCACCAAGTTCGTCGCGGCGACCGTCGCCCTTGGTCTCAATGAGGCCGCCTACATGTCAGAGATCGTCCGCGCGGGGATGATCTCCGTCGACGAAGGACAGACCGAGGCCGCGAAGGCATTGGGGATGACGCGGGGCCAGACGCTGCGGCGAATCGTGCTGCCCCAGGCGATGCGGGTGATCATCCCGCCGACGGGCAACGAGACGATCTCGATGCTGAAGTTCACCTCGCTCGCCAGCGTCATCGCCCTGCCTGAACTGCTTTATTCAGTGCAGTTGATCTACTCGCAGAGCTACCAGGTGATTCCCCTGCTGATCGTGGCCTCGATCTGGTACCTGGCGATCACATCGGTGCTTTCGGTCGGCCAGTACTACCTCGAGCGCTACTACGGACGCGGAAGCAGCCGCGACCAGCCGCCGCCGAGTTTGTTCGAGCAGCTGCGTTCTGGCTGGGCAGCTCGGCACGTCGACCCGGAAACTCTCGGCCTGGGGCGCGAGGGCCGATGACCGACACCGTCCTCAAAGCCGAGAACGTCCACAAGTCCTACGGTCGCCTGGAGGTGCTCAAGGGCATCTCGATGGAGGTCAACAAGGGCGAGGTGTTCTGCCTGCTCGGCCCTTCGGGCTCGGGCAAGTCCACCTTCCTGCGGTGCATCAACCACATCGAGAAGATCAACGCCGGCAGGATCTGGGTCGACGGCGACCTGATCGGCTATCGCCAGATCGGCGACAAGCTCCACGAGCAGCGCGACTCGGAGATCGTCGCCTGCCGAGCTGAGATCGGCATGGTCTTCCAGCGCTTCAACCTGTTTCCCCACATGACCGCGATCGAGAACGTGATGCTCGCACAGCGAATCGTGCTCGGCCGCAAGTCAGGCGAGGCGCGAAAGAAAGCAACCGAGCTGCTCGAAAGGGTCGGGCTCGCCGACAAGGTCGACGAGTACCCCAACCGCCTCTCGGGAGGTCAGGCTCAGCGGGTCGCGATCGCGCGAGCCCTGGCGATGGACCCGAAGCTGATGCTCTTCGACGAGGTCACCAGTGCCCTCGACCCCGAGCTGGTCAAGGACGTCCTCGACGTGATGCGCGAGCTCGCCTCGGAGGGAATGACGATGATCGTCGTCACCCACGAGATCGGCTTCGCCCGCGACGTCGCCGACCAAGTCGTGTTCATCGACGCCGGCGTGATCGTCGAGCAAGGCACTCCGAAGCAGGTCATCGACCAGCCCAGGGAGGAGCGCACCAAGAAGTTCCTCGGCCAGGTCCTCGAGCACTGACCGACCAGGACGCAACCCCTTACGTCGACGCGCTGCGCCAGTGGGCCGCTCGCAACCCCGGGCGGCTCAACATTCCCGGCCACAAGGGCGGCCCGGGCGCCGACCCGGCGCTGATCGCCCTCGCCGGCGACGCCGGGCTCGAGCACGACGTGCCGGCGCTGATCGAGGGAATCGACGTCGGCGCCGACTCGCCGTTCCAGCAGGCTCAGCGGCTGGCCGCCGAGGCCTGGGGCGCCCGCCGCAGCTGGTTCCTCGTCAACGGCGCCTCGCAGGGAAACCACGCCGCCTGCCTCGTGCTCGCCCATCTTGCCTCGGCCGCCGCTGAGACCACCGGGCCGAACGTCGTCGTCCAGCGCAACGTCCACACGAGCACGATCGACGGGCTCGTGCTGACGGGCCTGCGACCGAGCTTCATCGCACCCGAGCTCGACCCCGAGCTCGGCGTCGCCCACTGCATCACCCCGGAGGCGCTCGCCGCGGCGCTGGACGCGGCTCCCCGCGCGGTCGCCGCCTACGTCGTCTCCCCCACCTACTTCGGCGCCGCCGCCGACATCGCCCGTCTCGTCGAGGTCGCCCACGAGCACGGGGTCCCGCTGATCGCCGACGAGGCCTGGGGCGGCCACATGCGCTTCTCGCCGCTGCTGCCCGACGACGCGATCGGCGCCGGCGCCGACCTCGTCGTCTCCTCGACCCACAAGATGGTCGGCAGCCTGACCCAGTCGGCGATCCTCCACCTCGGCGGCGGCGAGCTCCTCGACGAGATGATCGTCGACCGCTGCGTGACCGCGATCGAGACGACGAGCCCGAGCGCCCTGCTCGGCGGCTCGCTCGACGCCGCGCGGCGGCTCGCCGCGACCCGCGGCGAGGAGCTCCTCGCCGAGACGATCGCCGCCCTCGCCGGGGCCCGCGAGCGGCTGCGCTCGATCGAGGGACTCGACGTGCTCGACGAGCGCCTCGTCGGCCGGCCGGGCGTCCACGCCTGGGACCCGCTGCGGCTGTCGATCGACGTCCGCGGCTCCGGCACGACGGGCTACCGGCTCGCCCGAATGGTCCGCGAGCACGACGACATCTACTTCGAGCTCGCCTCCGAGAACGTGCTCGTCGCCGCGTTCAGCATCGGCGCCCCGGCGGAGCCGCTGCTGACGCGGCTGCTCGCCGCGCTGGGCCCGGCACTCGACCGGCTCGAGCCGAGCGACCGCGAGGAGGCCGGTCACTTCGCCCCTCCTCCCCCCTGGGGCCCGCTACAGAAGACGCCCCGGGAGGCCTTCTTCGGGCCCCAGGAGGCGGTGCCCCTCGACGACTCCGCCGGGCGGATCGCCGCCGAGTCCCTCGCCGCCTACCCGCCGGGCGTCCCCAACGTCCTCCCGGGCGAGCTGATCACCGAGCCGACGATCGCCTACATCCACGAGACGCTCGACCACGGCGGCAGCCTGCGAGGGGCCAGCGACCGAAGCCTGAAGACCGTCCGCGTCGTCGCCGAGCGTTAGCCCGCCGTACAGTCGGCGGGTGCTCGAGGACCTGGTCAGCCAGTCAATCGATCTGCCGAGCGGGGAGGTCAGGCTGTTGCAGCCGCAGGAGGCCGCCGAGCTGCCCGACGACGGCCCGGTCGAATGGGCGCCGATCGCGCCCTACTGGGCCGTCAGCTGGCGCAGCGGCGTGA
>JAWVFN010000170.1:0-2604 GCA_033855935.1 Solirubrobacterales bacterium
TCGAGACCGCGACGTAGGGAGAGTCGGTGAGCTGGACGCCGATGTGGGCGATCGGCGAGCCCAGCGGTCCCATCGAGAACGGCACGACGTACATCGTGCGGCCCTTCATCGAGCCCTCGAACAGGCCGTGGAGCTTGGCCCGCATCTCATCCGGGTCCGTCCAGTTGTTGGTCGGGCCGGCATCGCGCTCGTTCTCCGAGCAGATGAAGGTCCGGTCTTCGACACGAGCGACGTCGCCCGGGTCGGAACGCGCCAGGTAGGAGTTCGGCCGCTTGGCCTCAGAGAGCTTCCTGAACGTCCCGCTCTCGACCATCTCCGAACAGAGGCGGTCGTACTCCTCCGCCGATCCGTCGCACCAGTGAATGTCGTCGGGCTGTGTAAGTTCGGCGATCTCCTCGATCCAGGAGATCAGCTTCGGATGCTTGGTCAGCGCCTCTACAGCAACGGTCGATTCACTCAAGGGAAGCTCACAACTCCTTTGTGGACGGTTACGTCGGATGCCCCTGCCTGGGGCGAGGGATGGTCTCATACGCGTCACCGGCAAGCGGCGTCAAACGCCGATCCTCGTGACTGACGGCACATTCGCCCTCCGGTAGGGTTCCGCGCCGCCACCCATGCGTTTCTACGAATACGAAAGCAGACGGATCGTCGAGCGGGCCGGGATTCCGGTGACCGACTACGGCTTCGCCAAGTCGGCGGCGGAGGCGCGCGCCGCCGCCGAGAAGATCGACGGCCCGACGGTGATCAAGTCGCAGGTGCTGGTCGGCGGCAGGATGAAGGCCGGCGGCGTCAAGTTCGCCGACACCGGCGAGGAGGCCGAGCAGCACGCGGCCGAGATCCTCGAGCTCGAGATCTCCGGCCACAAGCCGGTCGGCGTTCTCGTCGATCCCAAGGCCGAGGTCGAGCAGGAGTACTACGCCGCCGTGCTCTGGGACGGGCGGGCCAAGGCGCCGATGATGCTGTTCAGCGATATGGGCGGCATCGACATCGAGGAGGTCGCCGAGAAGCATCCTGATCACATCGGCCGCGTTCACCTCTCCAACCTGCAGCCGATCCCCGACTTCCGCGCAAAGGAGGCCGTGTCCGCGGTCGGCATGACAGGCTCGGAGCTGAATCGCGCGACGCCGATCCTTGCCCGCCTCGCACAGCTCCAGCGCGACTACGACATGACCCTCGCGGAGATCAACCCGCTCGCCCGACTCTCCGACGGAACCTTCGTCGCGCTCGACGCCCATATGGAGATGGAGGACGAGGCCGTCGGCCGCCACAAGAAGGTCCTCGGCGAGCTCGGGGTCGAGCTCGATGAGCCGCGCGAGCTCTATGAGCCCTCCGAGTTCGAGCGCAACGTCAAGGCTATTGACGAGGCCGACCACCGCGGCGTGATCCAGGGCAAGGACCATGGCTTCGAGGGCAACATCGGCCTCGTGATCGGCGCCGGCGGCGGCTCGCTGACGCTGACCGACGCGGTCCGCAGCCAGGGCGGCAAGCCCGCCAACTACGCGGAGATCGGGGGCAACCCGTCGGTCGCCAAGTCGAAGGGCCTGGCGATGGAGGTCTTGAAGAAGGACGGCGTCGAGAAGATCGCGGTGATGATGTCGATCGTCTCCAACACCCGGGTCGACATCGTCGCCCGCGGCGTGATCGCCGCCTGCCTCGAGCTCGGCAAGGACCCGGCCGAGACGATCGCCGTCTTCCGCATCCCCGGCGCCTGGGAGGAAGAGGGGTCAAAGATCCTCTCCAAGTACGGAATCGAGTTCAAGGACCGGCAGACGTCGATGTGGGAAGCAGCGGGCGAAGCAGTCGAGAAGGTCCAGGCCTGATGTCGATCCTCCTCACTGAAGATTTCACCTTCATCGTCCAGGGCATCACCGGGCGAGAGGCGGTCAACCTGACCCGCGAGTGCCTCGACTACGGCTCCAAGGTCGTCGGCGGCGTCACGCCGGGCCGCAAGGGCCGCGAGGTCCACGGCGTCCCCGTCTTCGACACCGTCAAGCAGGCGGTCGAGAACCACGGCGAGCCGATCGACGGCTCGGTCGTCACCGTCCCCCCCGCCTTCACCAAGGACGCGATGTTCGAAGCGATCGAGAACGGCATCAAGCTGATCGTCGTCGTCACCGAGCGCATCCCCCGCCGCGACGTCGCCGAGGCGGTCGAGCTCGCGAACGAGCGCGGCGCCCGCATCATCGGGCCCAACTGCCTCGGGCTGATCGTCCCCGGCGTCTGCAAGATGGGCGGGATCGGAGGCCCGGCGAAGGATGCCGCGAAGGCCTACAAGCCCGGGCCGGTCGGCGTGATGTCGCGCTCGGGCGGAATGACCACCGAGATCTCCTCCACCCTCACCGCGGCGGGCCTGGGCGTCTCGACCGCCGTCTCGATCGGCGGCGACGCGATCATCGGCTCGACCTATGCGGAGCTGATGCCCTACTTCGAGGAGGACGATCAGACCGAGGCGATCGTGATCTACACGGAGCCCGGCGGCCGCATGGAGGCCGAGCTCGTCGACTGGCAGCGCGAGAACGACTCCCGCCTCCCGATCGTCGCCTTCATGGCCGGCAAGTTCATGGACGACGAGGAGATGCAGGGCATGAGCTTCGGCCACGCCGG
>JAWVFN010000171.1:0-3621 GCA_033855935.1 Solirubrobacterales bacterium
GCGCCGGTCACCAGGTGCCGATGCTCGGCGAGCCCTTCAATGAGCTGGTCGAGGGCTTCTGGCTCGAGGCCGGCTAGTCGACGACCTGGAGGTCCTTGGGCAGGCCGGAGAGGTTGCGGTGCCCGTCGGCGGTGACGACGACGAGGTCCTCGATGCGGACTCCGAACTCGCTGGCGACGTAGACGCCGGGCTCGACCGTGACAACCTCGCCCGCCGCCAGCACGTCCTCCGAGGCGACCGACAGCGTCGGCTTCTCGTGGACCTCGAGGCCGACACCGTGGCCGAGCCCGTGGCCGAAGCGGTCCGCGTGGCCTGCCGCGGCGATGATCTCGCGGGCGACGGCATCGACCTCCTTGCCCGAAGCCGACTCCTGCACCGCCTCGAGCGCCGCCGCCTGGGCGTCCTTGACCAGTTCGTAGACCTCCTTCGCCGCCTCGCCGGGATCGCCTGTCGCGTAGGTGCGCGTGCAGTCCGAGCAGTAGCCGTCGGCAAGCTGAGCGCCCATGTCGAAGACGACTAACTCGCCGGCCTCGATCTTGCGCTCTGCCGGCTCGGCGTGGGGCTGGGCGCCGTTGGCGGCGCCGGCGACGATCGGCGGGAACGAGGGCTCGGCGCCGAGCTCGCGGATTCGCGCCTCGGCGGCGCGGGCGACGTCGCGCTCGGTGCGGCCCGCCAAACCGCGCTCGATCGACCAGAGGTAGACGTCGTCGGTCAGCTTCGACGCGGCGTCGATCGAGGCGAGCTCGGCCTCGTCCTTGACCCGCCGCAGGGTCTCGACCGGATCGCCGGCCCGGAGGAGCTCGAGCTTGGGCGGGGCCTTCTCTTCGAGCTGCTTCAGCTGCCGGACGCTGACGTGCCCGTCCTCATACCCCAAACGGCCGCTCGCGACCCGCTCGAAGACGTGGGGCATCAGCTCGCGGCCGACCTCGGGGCGCTCCCAGCCCTCCCCCACCTCCTGCTCGGCGCGCTCGACGTAACGAAAGTCGGTGAGGAACACACGCAGGTCCTTGCCGACGAGCGCCAGCCCGTTGGTGCCGGTGAACCCGGTCAAGTAGCGGAGGTTGGTCAGGTCGGTGACGAGCAGGGCGTCGACCTCGGGCAGCAGCGCCTCGAGACGGTCGGCGCGGCCGCCGCCCGCTGCGGTCTGGGAGACGGCCATCAATCGGGCAAATGCTCGTCGAGGACCTTCAGGGCCTTGAGGTAGCCCTGCTCCTTCTCGCCGTAGATCTTGGCGAGCACGAGCCCGTCGAAGACCGAGACCTTGCGGAACTCCTCGCGCTGCGAAATGTCCGACAAATGCACCTCGACCGCGGGCAACCCGGAGAACTCGAGCGCGTCGCGGATTGCCCAGCTGTAGTGGCTCCAGGCGCCGGCGTTGAGGATCACGGCATCGGCCTTCTCGGGGGCGCGGTGGAGGAACTCGATGAAATCGCCCTCGTGGTTGGTCTGGAAGGTGATCGTCTCGATGCCCATGTCCCTGCCCCAGGCCTTGATCTGGCGCTCGAGGGCCGAGAGGTCGAGGCCGCCGTAGTGCTCGGGGTCGCGGCCGCCGAGCTGATCGAGGTTGGCGCCGTGCATCACGGCGACCCGGCTACGCGTCTTCATAGAGCTCGTCCACGGCGTCTCTGACGTTACTCGGCTCGACCTCCTGTCCCCAGCGGGGCTCGCCGGGCCGCTCGAGCAGGACGAAGCCGAGCCCGGCGCTCGTGTGCTTCTTGTCGAGCGCTGTCGCGTCGAGGACCTCGTCAACGCCGACGCCGCCGTCGAGTGAGGTCGGCAGGCCATTGGTGGCGAGCAACTCCGCGACCTCGTCGCGAAGATCGCCGGCGCCGGAGAGCCGCAGCGCCGCGAGAAGGCCGAGCCCGACCGCCTCCCCGTGCCGGTAGCGCCCGTAGCCCGTGGCGGCCTCGATCGCGTGCCCAACGGTGTGGCCGAGGTTGAGGACCGCGCGGCGTCCGGCGTCGCGCTCGTCGGAGCCGACGACGTCGATCTTGGCGCGGGCGCAGGCGAAGACGAGGTCGCCGAGCTCGTCGCCGCCGCCGGCGACGAGCGCCGCGAAGTCGATTTCGCGCACGCTCTCCCAGAGATCGCCGCCGGCGATCAGCGCCGTCTTCAGCACCTCGGCGAAGCCGGCCGCGACCTCCTCGGCGGGCAGCGTCGCCAGCACCGATGGGTCGGCGAGCACGGCGAGCGGCTGGTGGTAGGCGCCGACGTAGTTCTTGGCCTCGGGCAGATCGACGCCGGTCTTGCCGCCGTAGGCCGAATCGACCTGGGCGACGACCGTCGTCGGGATCTGGACCACCGGGACACCGCGCTGGTAGGTAGCGGCGACGAAGCCGGCGAGGTCGCCGGTGACGCCGCCCCCGAGGGCGACGATCAGGTCGTCGCGGCGGGCGCCGGCGGCGGCGAGCTCGCGCAGCAGGCGCTCGGCCTCACCAAGGGTCTTTCGCTCCTCGCTCGCCTCGATCTCGAGCACGGCATCGGCGGGCGGCAGCAGCCCCTCGTGCTCGGCGAGCACTGCGGCATCGGCGATCACAAAGAGCCTCCGGTCGGGCTCGGCGGCGGCGAGCATGCGGGCGGCGCCCTCGCCGACTGCAGCGGGGTAGGCGCCGCTCGCGGCGCGGGCCCAGATCATCCGCACCGCCGGCTCGGAGCGCATCGCGTCGAGCCAGGGAGCGGTCGCGGCGCCGGCGACGGTTCCGCCTTCGGGCAGCACGGCCCGAGCCAGGTCTGCGTATATCGGCTGGCGCTCGGCGAAGCGCTGAGCGAACTCGCCGCGGATGCTCGCCAACGGGCGACCGCCCTGGGTCTGGGCGCGGTTCCAGGCTACGTCCTCCTCGACCTGGCACCAGACCGTGACCTGGCCGCCGAGCGCGTCGCGCACGGGCTCGCTCATGACGGCGCCCCCGCCGAGGGCGATGACGCCGCCGCCCTCGAGCAGCCCCAGCACGAGCTCCTCCTCGCGGCGGCGGAACTCCTCTTCGCCCTCGCGCTCGAAGAACTCGGCGATCGGCATGCCGAGCTCAGCCTCGAGCAGCTCGTCGGCATCGCGGACGTCCTCACCCAGGCGCCCGGCGGCGGCGCGAGCCGCTTCGCTTTTGCCCGCCGCCATGAAGCCGATGAAGACGATCGCGGGCTGGGCGGGTGGTTCCTTTGTGCTTACCTCCGCCACCCGATCCGCTCCTTGTAGGCGGCGAGGGCGGCGTGCACGTCGTCGATGTGGTCGCCGCCGAACTTCTCGCGGTAGGCGGCGGCGAGGGTCAGCGCGACCATCGCCTCGCCGACCACGGCGGCGGCCGGCACGACGGCCGAGTCGGTGCGCTCCTTGTGCGCGGCCTCGGCCTCCTTGGTCTCGGTGTTCACCGAGCGCAACGGCTTGGTCAGCGTTGAGATCGGCTTGATCGCGGCCTGGACCACGAGCGGCTCGCCGTTGGTCATGCCGCCCTCGATGCCGCCGGCGCTGTTGGTCTCGCGGAAGTAGCCGCGCTCGTCGTCGTAGAAGATCTCGTCGTGGGCCTCCGAGCCCGGGCGCCCGGCGACATCCCAGGCGGGGCCGATGGTGACGCCCTTGATCGCCTGGATCGAGACCACCGCCTGGGCGAGGCGGCCGTCGAGCTTCTC
>JAWVFN010000172.1:0-2771 GCA_033855935.1 Solirubrobacterales bacterium
ATGCCGCGGACGACGATCCTCAAGGTGACCCGGGCCGACGGGACGGTCGTCTGGCCCGACAAGTCCACGGCCAAGCCGAAGGCCGTGACCGTCATCAGCCCGCAGACCGCCTACATCATGACCGACATCCTCAAGGGCAACACCGAGCCCAAGACCAACCCGTTCTGGGGTGAATGGGCGATCTACGACCACGGCATCCGGCGGCCGGCGGCCTACAAGACCGGCACGACGAACGACAACCGCGACGTCCACGCTTACGGCTTCCTCGCCCCGCCCGCTGACCCGAAGGCGCCGGCTCTAGCCGTCGGGGTCTGGATGGGCAACAGCAACAACGCGCCAAACACCGACACCCTGTCGCTCAGCTCGTCGGCGCCGCTCTGGTCACGGATCATGCGCGACGTGAGCAAGGGCATGCCGATCGCCACCTGGAAGCGGCCCAGCGGCCTCGTCGACGCCACCGTCGACGCGATCAGCGGGATGAAGCCCGGCCCGTCCACGAAGCAGAAGGTCAAGGAGATCTTCATCAAGGGCACCCAGCCCACCGAGACGGACGATCTCCGCCGAGCCGTCGACATCGACAGCGCGACCGGGCTCCTCTGGCAGGACACCTGCACGGGGCCGAAGAAGACGGTCGGGGCGCTCGACTTCAGCAACGTCGAGGCCAACTTCCCGACATGGCAAAAATTCGATCGAGCGTGGGCGGCGCGAGCGGCCCGAGGGGCCGGGGTGGCCGGCGGGCCCAAGGGCACCAGAACGTCGTACTTCTATGGCACGGGCTTCTTCCCGTACGGACGGACGTGGGGCGGCATCTTCGCCCCGACCAAGGTCTGCGAGCCGCTGGCTCCGACTCCACCGCCGTGCGTCGTCGATCCGCTGTTCCCCGTCCCGTGTCCGTCCTTCCCGCCCCCGGGCGGTGGCGGTGGCGGTGGCGGACCGGGCAAGCCCCCCAAGCCGTAGCGCCGGCGACGCACCGCGGCGTCGCCATCGCCTCGAGAACGCCCCCTAGAGGCTGATGATCGAGGCCCCGTCGCCACCCTCGCCGCGCTCGCCCGGCCGGACCGCGCTGACGAGCGGATGGCTGGCCGCCTCGCTCCGGACGGCGTCCCGCAGCGCGCCCGTGCCGAGGCCGTGGATGATCAGCACCTTCTCCAGGCCCGCCAGGGCCGCGTCGTCGATATAGCGGCGGAGCGCTTCGAGCGCCTCGTCGACCCGAGCGCCGCGCAGGTCGAGCGACGAGGCGACGCTCCGCGCCCGCTCGAGCCCGATGCTCCCGATCGTGGACCGGCCGCCGTCATTGCCGCCGACGTCGCCGTCGTCGCCTGGTCGGCCGCTCCACCCCGGTGACGAGGGCTCGAGATCCTCGACGGGGACCGTCACCCGCATCCCGCCAGCCTCGAGCGTCACGCGCCGGCCACCGCGTTCGAGGGCGGCGATCCGACCCTCCCAACCGCCGTTCCGGCTGCGCGCCCGCTCGCCGAGCTGCCAGTCGCGCTTGACCGGAGGCGGCGGCGGCTCGTCCGGCGCGTCCGCGGCGGCCGGGAGCTCGGCCAGGCGTCCCTCTGCCCGACCCACCGCCGCGTCGAGGACCGGCACGGTCACGGTCTCCCGCTCCAGCGTCCGGCGCGTCTCGCTGACCTCGCCGCGGAGGTCGTCGACCAGCCGCTCGCCCTCCTCGCGGGCCGCCCGGACGAGATCCTCCCGTTCGGTGCGTGCCCGGCGCCGCTCCTCGTCGGCCTGGCGGAGCGCCTCGGCGGCTCGCAGCTCGGCCGCCCGCGCTCGATCCAGCGCCTCGCTGGTCTCTCCCTCGGTGACCTTGATCCGGGCCAGCGTGTCCTCGAAGGCGCGCTGGTTCTCCGAGAGGCGGGAGCGGGCGTCGGCGACGATCGCCGGGTCGAGGCCGAGTCGGGCGGCGATCGCGAAGGCCTGGCTGCCACCGGGCAGGCCGATCGTCAGCCGATAGGTCGGCGACAGCGTTTCGAGGTCGAATTCGACCGATGCGTTGCGGACCGCAGCTGTCGTGTGGGCGTAGGCCTTCAGCTCGGCGTAGTGGGTCGTCGCCGCGACGAGCGCGCCGGCCTTGATGAAATGGTCGAGCAATGCCTGGGCGAGCGCCGATCCCTCGGTCGGGTCGGTCCCGGCTCCCAGCTCGTCGAGCAGGACGAGCGTGCCCGGACCGGCCGCCTCGACGATCCGGGTGATCGAACGGAGATGGCCGGAGAAGGTCGAGAGCGACTGGGCGATCGACTGCTCGTCGCCGATGTCGGCGAAGACGTCGCGGAAGATCGGGAGGCGCGAGCCCGTCTCCGCCGGGACGTGGAGCCCGGCCTGGTGCATGACGGACAGCAGGCCGAGGGTCCGCAACGTGACCGTCTTGCCGCCCGTGTTCGGGCCCGTGACGACGAGGGCGGTGTAGCCGTCGCCGATGCGGATGTCGATCGGGACCACCCGGCCCGCAAGGCCCGGATGGCGCGCACCGAGAAGGATGACCTCGGCTCGCTGGGTCGTCTCGGCCCGGATCCCATCGAGCTCCGCCGCGAGCTGCGCCTTGGCCGCCCAGAAGTCGAACCGGGCGAGGGCGGCAAGGGTCTCGCGAAGCTCGACGGCGTTGGCGGCGACGAGGGCCGACAGCTCGTCGAGGATCCGGTCGATCTCCTCCTGGGCGGCGACCTGCGCCTCGCGCCAGGCATTGCCGAGCTCGACCGCCACGAGGGGCTCGATGAAGAGCGTCTGGCCGCTGCCCGACGAATCGTGGACGATCCCCTTGACCTTCG
>JAWVFN010000173.1:0-6334 GCA_033855935.1 Solirubrobacterales bacterium
ACGACCTTCGCCCGCATCGTCGCGTGGCCGAAGCCGCAGAGCTCGGTGCAGATCAGCTGGTAGGTGCCGATCCTGTTCGGCGTCACGATCGCCCGCGTGGTGATCCCCGGCACGTTGTCCTTCTTGATCCGCCACTCGGGGACCCAGAAGGAGTGGATCACGTCGAGCGCATGCAGCTTGAACTCGACCTGGCGGTCGACCGGCACATGCAGCTCGCGGGTCTGGATCGCGCCCTGGGCCGGGTACTCGAAGCCCCACTCGTACTGCTGCGAGGTGACGTTGACGACCATCCGGTTGGCGTCACGCGCCTCGATGTTGTCGAGCGTGATCCAGCTGTAGCCGGCGGCGAACATGACGATGATCGTCGGGATCAGGGTCCAGGCGATCTCGAGCTTGGTGTTGCCGTGGATCGGCTCGCCGTCTGACTCGTCGCCGGGCTTGGCGCGCCACTTGTAGAGGGCGTAGCTGAGCATCACCATCACGATCGAGAACACGAACGAGCTCAGCACGATCATCACGTTGAGCAGGTCGTCGATCTTCGGCGCGGCCGTTGACGCCTCGGTGCCGTTCCAGTTCGGGATCAGCATGATCACCGAGATCACGACGGTCAGCACGAGCACGGCCACGACCAGCTTTGCGTAGGGAATGTCCTTCATTCCGGCCGCAGTCTATTGGTCGGCACGACGGTCGGGAGCGTCTCCAGGCGTCCGTTTGAGGCAGAAATCACGCCCTCCGCTACGCGTTCCCAGCTCCACAGCTCGGCGGCGCGGCGCGAAAGCGCCTCCCCGGCTTCCTCCCGCACCTGCTCGGGGAGCGCCAGCCAGGCGAGCAGCCGCTCGGCGATCGCTTCGCCGCCGTCGGCGACGTCGAATGAGAGCAGACGCGCGACGTCGGGCGCGACGGCCTCGGCCAGCCGCTGCGAGACCTCGAGCATCCCCGAATGGCCGGCCGAGACGGGCAAGACGCCGCAGGCTGCGGCCTCCACCGCGACCATGCCGAAGGCCTCGGGGAAAGTCGAGGGCATGACCAGCGCGTCGGCGGCCGGGTCGACCTCGGCGACCTCGCCATGCTCGAGCCGGCCGCTGATCGCGACCGAGGCGCCAAGGCCGAGCTCGGCGATCTGGGCCTCGAACTGAGATCGCTGCTCGCCGAATCCGGCGAGCAGCAGACGCGCGGTTGGATGCTCGGCGAGGACGCGCGGCCAGGCGTCGAGCAGGAGCTGCACGCCCTTGTTCGTCAGCAGCTTGCCGACGAAGAGGACGCGCGGCGAGCCCTCGGCCCAGTTGCGGACGGCGGCCGCGGCCTCGGGGCCCTCGCGGCCGAAGCTCTCGTCAACGGTCTCGCTGTCGAGGTTGTCGGCGAGCCGGTTCAGCTTCACCAGCCTCTCGTCCTCGGGAAAGATCCTGAACAGCTCGGTGTCGATGCCCGGGGGGCCGAGGCGCGTCTTTGCCACCAGCGCCGGGTCTTCGATCGTCGCCCACAGGTCCTCGGCGGTGTAGCCCGAACCGACCAGCACGGCGGACGATGCGTCGGTGCCCTCGCGCGCGTACGGGACGAATCGGTCGGGGTGCGGCATCACGGTGTAGGAGAGGTCGGAGCCGTGGACCTTGGTCGCGAACTCGAGCCCGGCCCGGGCGAGGATCGCCGGGCCCATGATCAGGTGGTTGGCGAGGGCTGCGTCGGGCTCGCCGTGGCTCGCGACGACCTCGCGGACGGCGGCGACGTTGGCGTCGAGGTAGCGGTCGAGCTCATCTCTCGTCAATTGAGGAAACGTCTTGACCTCGAAGCCCTCGTAGCGGTCGGGGACGAAAACCGGCAGCAGGCCGCCGATGTCGGGAACGTGGACCGTCACCGACCCCGCTCCCTGCGTCTCTGAATTCGCCCCGACCCAGGGCAGCGCGTCGGCATTGCGGTCCTGGCAGAGGAGGTGGACCTCGTGGCCCAGCTTCTTCAGCGCCTGGGCGAGACTGGCGTTGTAGACGTTGGACCCCGTGCCGCGCAAGAGGTAGCCGTGGAAGATGATGATTCGCAGGCGGCCATTGTTATGGTTCGCGCCGATGCAGAACGCGCGCCAGACCTACCGCCTTCGCGCCCCGGCCTCGGGCCGCGAGGCCCTCGCCGAGGCAAACGCCGAAGGCGTCTACGTCGATCGCGAGACCGGCGAGCAGATGGAGGTCGTCACGCGCACCCTGCCGCTGGCGCCTTCGGAATCGGCGTTGCTGCGCACACCGGAGAACCTGCGGGCCTGCCGGCGCTGCGACCAGCTGATCGGCCTCGACGTCTCCGACTGCCCGTACTGCGGACTGCGCCAGGGCGAAGCTTGACCCGCGCCCGCGCGGTTCTGGCCGGGGTGGCGGCGACGGCCCTCGTGATCGCGGCCGTCGGCTGCGGCAGCGACAGCTCCGGCAACACCGACTCGATCACGTTGCCGACCGTCTCGACCGCAACGCCGACACTGACGACACCGACTCAGACCTCCTCGGTCCCGACGAACACCGACACCGTCCCGAACGTCTCGACGACGCCGACCCCGACCGTGACGACGCCGGCCCCGAAGCCCAAGCCCGGCTCGCCCGAGTCGAACTTCAACAAGTACTGCCAGCAGAACCCCGGCGCCTGCGGCGACTAGCCCTCTCGAAAACCGCTGCTTTTCATGGCAAGCAGGAGTACTGTCGGTTCGTCAAGTGCTTGGCTAACAAACTCCGGCGCGCCGTTCCTGGCACTCTCGTCGTCGCGTTCGCGGCCTGCGCGCTGGCTCCCAGCGCCGCTCTGGCCGGGACTCTGGATCAACAGCAGACCGACGTCAGTGGCGGAGATGCCTACGTCGATTCGGCTCAGTCGCTTGCGCAGACCTTTACCGCAGGCCTGACCGGCAATCTCGACCGGGTCGATCTGTCCCTCAGGGTTCTCAACGGGCCGACTGTTCCCATGGCCGTTCAAATTCGGAACGCTACGGCTGTTTCGCCAGGCAGCACGGTCCTGGCGAGTCAAAGCATCCCGCCCAGCGGCATCACCGGGTCATTCGCCTTCGTGCCGATCACCTTTGCCGCGCCGGCATCCGTCGCGGCAGGGACTCACTACGCGATAGTCGCCTTCTCGACGACCGCCTCACCCATGGATTATTCGTGGGCAAAAAGCTCGATCAGCGTTTACGCGGGAGGGGACGCGTCCTACGTGCCGACCTCGCCCCCATCCGGCTCATGGCTGCCCGTCAGCGGCTCGGGGCCGGCCGACCTCGCATTCAAGACATATGTAGCTCCCCTTGCCGCAGTGCCACCGACCGGTGAGCGGGCAGCGGCGCTCAAGAAGTGCAGGAAGAAGCATTCGCACAGAGCCAAGAAGAGGTGCAAGAAAAAGGCGAAGAAGCTGCCCGTCTAGAAGTCGCTAGAGGGTGCCGCGGACCATCGTCGCCGAGTAGAGAAGGCGAGCGGTGTTGTAAGTACATCCGTAGGCGCGCTGGCTGCCGGGCACTTCCTGCGCCGAGCCTGCCTTGATGTCGTCGGGGCTCGTGCACTTGGCCTTCTTGCGGCTGGCGAGCCAGGTGTTGTTCTTGGCGAGGCCGATCGCGAACACGGGGACCCAGGTCGGCACCGAGAGGGCGACGATCTGACCGGCGCGGACGCTGACCGGCGCCTTGAGGGTGAAGGTGGTCGTGGTGCCGAGGAGGCCGCCGAGCTGCTCGGTCGGCGTCTGTGACTTGAGCTTGTAGACGCCCGGGGATTTGACCAGCGGTTTCAGGATCGAGAGGCGGGCGCTGGGATCGCCGCCGTAGAAGTCGTTGAAGAACTTCTTCTGGGTGTCGGTCGGCGCCGAGAGCTTCAGTGACCAGGCGACGATCCGGCCGTCGAAGGGCGCGACGAAGACGTTCTTGGCGTTGCCGATCTGGCTCTGGAAGCCGGTGACCTTGCCGATCGCCTGACACGGGCTCGCCGGGCAGGCTGGGTTTGCGGTCTGGGCGCTGGCGCCGAGGACGAGGAGCTTCGGCAGCGGCGTCTTCGCCGGCGCTTTGGCCGCGTCGGCGGCGTGCGGGCCGAACGCGACGAGCAGGGCGAGCAGGCCGGCGGCACCGGCCGCGGTTATGTAGGCAAGCCGGCGACGGCCTGCCGAGGCAGTGTTGGAGGTGCCCATCTCAGGCATGAACACGCAGTTTGGCCGATCGTTGCGGCGTAATCGCACGGAAGCACCCACCCGCAGGCGGGGCGTCCCGCCTGGCCAGGCACGGCCGGTGTCTATCCTCCCCCGCCGTGGCAGCGATCGAGGTAGTGGGGCTGGAACGCGAGTTCTCTGGCGGCATCAAGGCCGTCGACGGCGTCGATCTCGAAGTCGCTGAGGGCGAGATTTATGGCTTTCTCGGCCCTAACGGCGCGGGCAAGACGACGACCGTGCGGATGCTGACGACGCTGCTGGCGCCGACCGGCGGGCGAGCCGTCGTCGCCGGCCACGACGTGGCAACGGAAGCCGCCGAGGTCCGCAAGGTGATCGGGGTCGCGCTCCAGGAAGCGGCACTGGACCCGCTGATGACCGGCCGCGAGCTGATCCAGCTCCAGGCGACCCTGCACGGCATCCCGCGCGCGCGTGGGCGCGAGCTCGGCGACAAGCTCCTCGAGCGGGTCGGGCTCACCGATGCCGCCGACCGCCAGGTCGGCACCTACTCCGGCGGCATGAAACGGCGCCTCGACCTCGCCTCGGCGCTTGTCCACTCGCCGTCCGTCCTCTTCCTCGACGAGCCGACGACCGGCCTCGACCCGGTCAGCCGCCAGGCGATCTGGGAGGAGGTCTCGAAGCTGAACGCCGAGGGCGCGACCGTCTTCCTCACGACCCAGTACCTCGAGGAGGCCGACAAGCTCGCCAACCGGGTCGGGATCATCGACTCGGGCGAGCTCGTCGCCGAGGGCACTCCCGGCGAGCTCAAGGCCGCGGTCGGCAGCGCCCACCTCGAGCTGGTGCCGGCCGACGGCAAGGCCCCGGACGCCGAGCGGGTCCTTTCCCGTTTCGGCAAGCCGATGCCTCCCCAGGACGGCAAGCTGCTTGTCGAGCTCGAGGGCGGCGCGGCTGACATCGCCCCGGTCGTGCGCGCCCTCGACGAGGCCGGCATCGTGGTCGAGTCGCTCGATCTGGTCGAGCCGACGCTCGACGACGTCTTCGTCGCCAGGACGGGCCACCACCTGGAGGGCGACGACGAGGCGCCAACATCAGACGCCGAGGACGAGGGTTGATCACCGGCGGCCTCGTCACCAATCTGCGGGTGATCGGCGCGCTCGGCATGCGCTCGGTTCGCCAGACCTTCCGCCGCCCCCAGCTCGCGGCGCCGATCCTGGTCTTCCCGACCGTGCTGCTCGCCGTGCAGACCGGCGGCGCCGGGCGCGCCGTCGACCTTCCCGGCTTTCCCCACGTCTCGAGCTTCCTCGCCTTCATGCTCGCCGGGGCGATGGTCCAATCGACGCTCCTCGCCGGCAACAGCGGCGGAATGGCGCTGGCGATCGACATCGAGATGGGCTTCACCGACCGGCTGCTGGCGGCGCCGATCTCGCGCTTCTCGCTGGTTCTGGGGCGGCTGGCGGGCACCGCGATGCTCGGGACGCTGACCGCGATCTGGTTCATGGCGATCGGCCTGATCTTCGGCGGCAGCATCGAGACGGGGATCCCGGGCGCGCTGCTGGTGATCGTCATCGTCGCGGGCTCGGCCCTCGCCTTCGGCGGCCTCGGCTCGGCGATCGCGCTGAAGACCGGAAAGGCGAGCGTCGTCCAGGGACTGTTCCCGCTGATCTTCGTCGTCCTCTTCCTCTCCAACGCCTTCTTCCCGGCGAACTTGATGCTCGAGCCCGCGGCGAGCGTCGCCCAGTACAACCCTCTGAGCTTCATCGTCGACGGGATCCGCGAGCCGATCGTCTCCGGGTTCTCGGCCGCGGACACGGCGAAGGCGTTCGCGGCGCTCGCCGGGCTCGGGGCGCTCGGCGTCGGGCTCAGTGCGATGGCGTTGCGCGGGCGACTGAGGACGGGGGGATGACCACGCGCGAGGACCTGCGGATGCTGGCGGCGCTGGTCCGGCGCTCCGCCAACGAGTTGGCGCGCGTTCCGGGTGCGGCGATCCCCGGCGTCCTGGCGCCGACGATCTTCTTCCTCGGCATCACCAGCGTCTTCGGCCATCTGACTTCCCTCCCGGGCTTCACCTCGACCAGCTTCCAGAGCTTCATGATCCCCGTCAGCCTGCTCCAGGGCGCCGCCTTCACCGGCGCTGCCCAGGGCGTCAACCTCGCCCGCGACATCGAGGTCGGCTGGTTCGACCGCCTGCTCGCCTCCCCCGCGCCGCGGCCGATCCTGCTCGCCTCGATCA
>JAWVFN010000174.1:0-3330 GCA_033855935.1 Solirubrobacterales bacterium
ACGAGGACTCTCATCAATGCACTACCTGTCAGGGCCAGTCCGGCTGCTTGGCGGCCATCTCGACGGCGCGGAAGACCGCCTTCGCCTTGTTGATCGACTCCTGGTACTCGTACTCGGGCTTGGCGTCGGCGACGGTGCCACCCCCCGCCTGCACGTGGACGAGCCCGTCCTTGACGACGACCGTGCGGATGTGGATCGCGGTGTCGAGGTCGCCGCCGTAGGAGAGGTAGCCGATCGCGCCGCCGTAGGACCCTCGCTTGTGGGGCTCGAGCTCGTCGATGATCTCCATCGCGCGCACCTTCGGGGCGCCCGAGAGGGTCCCGGCCGGCAGCACCGAGCGCAGCACGTCCATCGCGCCGACGTCGCCGCGCAGCCTGCCCGAGACCGCGCTGACGATGTGGAGCACGTGCGAGTAGGTCTCGACCACCATCAACTCGTCGACCTCGACCGAGCCGAACTCGCAGACGCGGCCGAGGTCGTTGCGGCCGAGGTCGACCAACATCACGTGCTCGGCGCGCTCCTTCGGGTCCTCGAGCAGCTTCTCGGCGTTGCGGCGGTCCTCCTCGGGGTCGGCGCCGCGCGGGTAGGTGCCGGCGATCGGCCGCGTCTCGACCCGGTCGCCGGTGACCGTCACCAGCGGCTCGGGAGAGGCGCCGGCGATCTCGAAATCGCCGAAGTCGAGGAAGTACATGTACGGCGAGGGATTGACGGTGCGCAGCCCGCGGTAGATCGAGAAGGCCTCGACCGGGGTCTCGGCGCTGAAGCGCTGCGAGGGCACGACCTGGAACGCGTCCCCCGCGTAGACGTACTCGACGATGCGGGCGACGTTGGCCTCGAACTGCTCCTTGGTCAGGTTGCTCTCGAAACGAGGTGCTTCAGACGCGACCGCAGTCTCCGACTCCGGCACGGGCTCTTTGAGCCGGGCGCGGACGTCGGCGATCGCGGCGGCGGCGCGGTCGTAGGCGGCGTCGATCCCACCCTCGTCGTCCGCATATGCGTTGGCGATCACGGTCAGCTCGTGGCGCTGGTGGTCGAAGGCGAGCAGCACGTCGGTGATCAGCAGGGCCAGGTCGGGGAGGCCGATCGGGTCGGGGTTGGGCTCGCCGAGTGTGTCCTCGACGGTGCGCACGAGGTCGTAGCCGAAGAGGCCGACCGCGCCGCCGGCGAACGGCGGCAGGCCCTCGACGTCGGCGAGCCTGAAGCCCTCGAGGTACTCGGCGACCGCGCCGTAGGGGTCGGCCTCTTCGCGGCTGTCAGTGGGCTCAGCGCCGCTAGCGGCACCTTCCCCTCTCCATTCGCTCAATCGCCCGTCGCTCCAGCGCAGCTCGGCGCGCGGGCTGAAGCCGAGGAATGAATACCGGCCCAGACGGCCCTGCTCCGCTGATTCGAGCAGAAATGACGGCCCATCACCGCGCAGCTTGAGGAACGCCGAGACCGGGGTCTCGGTGTCGTCGACGAAGGTCTGGCGGACGGGCACGACGTTGGCGTCCTCGGCCAGCGCGCGAGCCTCGTCGAGGGACGGCAAGAGATCCGGCAGTTGCCCCGCAGCCACGCTCACGCCCGCCGCCCGTTGAGCACGTTCAGCGCCTCGGCCATCGAGACGTCGCGGGTCAGCATCAACGCCGCCAGGTGATAGAGGACGTCGGCCACCTCCTCGGCGATCCGCTCCTCGGATTCGGACTCGACGGCCTTGACGACCTCGGCGGCCTCTTCGGCGACCTTCTCGGCGGCGAGGCCGGGGTCGTCGAGCAACTCGACGGTGTAGCTGCCCTCGGGGCGCTCGCGGCGGCGCGCCAGCATCGTCCGCTCGAGCGTCGCCAGCGCCTCGTGAATCGCGGGCAGGGGCTCGCCGGGCGCCGGGGGCGCATCGACGCCGGGGTCGGCCGTCCCCTGGAGGTCGCGGTAGAAGCACGAGCGCTCGCCGGTGTGGCAGGCCGGGCCGGCGGGCTCGACCAGCGCGACGATCGCGTCGCCGTCGCAGTCGTAGCGGAGCTGGCGCACACGCTGGAAGTTGCCCGAGGTCTCGCCCTTGTGCCAGATCTCCTTGCGCGTGCGGCTGTAGAAGTGGATCTCGCCGCTCTCGAGCGTGCGCTGGAGGGCCTCCTCGTTCATATAGGCCAGGGTCAGGACCTCGCCCGAGCGCCAGTCCTGCATCACGCACGGGACGAGCCCGTTGTCGCCGAAATTGATCGCCTGCGGCATGCGGCAATGGTAGGGACGGCCGCGCGGCCGTCCTGGGCGGCGATTCTCAGACGCGGAGCTTCTTGGTCAGACGGGGAGCTTCTGAGCCCTCTTCTTGCACTTCTTGCGCTTCTTGTGCGAGTGCTTCTTCTTGCACTTCTTGAGCGCAGCGGCGCGCTGGCCGGTCGGGCCCGCCGATGTGCTGGGCGCCGAGGCGCTGGGCACGACGTAGGTCGTAAATGTGAAGTCTCCTCCGGGGGACGCGGTCCAGGCCGTCGAGGCAGGCGCGATCGCGGTGAACGGAGCGCCGGCGGTGTAGGAATCGGTGGCGAGGGAATACAGCCAGCTGTAGGTGTGCGGGACGCCCGTCGTGGTGTTGGAGGCGACGATCGCATACCTGGTCCCGGCCGCAACCGTTGCCGGCGCCGCGAAGGTGATTGGAATGCTCCCAGCCGCCACCGCGACAGCCGAGGCGGGCACGCTGGTGCTGGCGAGGACAGTGGTGCCGGGGGCTCCGCTCAAGGTATTCCGGATCTCGACCGTGAGCGGCCCCGGATTCCCGCTCTTGGACAGGTAGAGGTCGACCCGATCGAGCTTGCCGCTGATGCCCGCCGTGAACGTCTGGGCGAGGCTCTGAAGATCATTCGCAGTTCCCAGCATGCCTCCGTCGTGCTGGGCCTGTTGCTGATCCTGCGTCCCGGCCAGAGCCGTGCCGGGGCCGAGCAGCGCCAACCCGGCCGCGCTCAGGCCGATCGCGATAAAACCACGAAGTCCTCGTACCATCATGCGCCTCCTGCCTAGTAGTGAACTGGTCGAGTTATACCCGGAAAACCGGGCTCAGTCGATCCCGAGCCTGTCGAGCAGAGCATCGTCGCGCCGCCAGTGCTCCCTGACCCGGACCTTGAGGTCGAGGAAGACCTTGCCGCCGAGCTCGCGCTCGAGCTGGCCGCGCGCGGCCATACCGATCTCCTTGACCTTGTTGCCGCCCTTTCCGACGAGGATCTTCTTCTGGGACTCGGTCTCGGCCCAGATGTGGGCCTTGACGTCGGTGAGGCCATCTTCGCGCCGGTCTATTTCGGAGACCTCGACCTCGACCGCGTGAGGAAGCTCTTCGCGGGTTCGCATCAGCACCTGCTCGCGGATCAACTC
>JAWVFN010000175.1:0-4883 GCA_033855935.1 Solirubrobacterales bacterium
ACTTCGTGACGCTGCCCACCGAGGACGCCGAGAAGGCGCGCAAGTTCTATGAGGAGGTGCTCGGGCTGCAATTTCTCAAGCAGTGGGGCAGCCTCCCCGCGTATGAGTTCGACACCGACAACCTGACGATCGCCGTCATGCAGTCCGAGGCGTTCGGCCAGAAATTCCAGCCCAACCCGTTCCCGGTCGAGTTCCAGGTCGGCGACTTCCACGCCGCCAAGGCGGAGCTCGAGTCCCGTGGCGTCGAGTTCGTCGGCGACCCGATCGATAGCGGCGTCTGCCATCAGGCGTTCTTCAAGGACCCCGACGGCAACATGCTGGCGATCCACCAGCGCTATGCCGAGGGGGTACCGCCCGCAGCGGCTTAAGAGGCGGCGCCCGGCGGCGAAGATCGCCTCGATGTCCTCGGTCAAAAAAGAAGCGCCCGGCGGATGCCGGGCGCTTCAAAGCTGAATCGAATCGAGAGCTACGAGCTGGGAACCGACTCGCGTTCCGGGGTGGTCGTGGAGGTGTACTCGAACTCCTCCTCTGCCCCGAACAGCGCGTCGAGAACCGTCTTGCGGGCGGTCTCGCTGAAGGCGAGCGCGATGCCCGCACCCAGCAGCCCGGCGACGATCCACTTACCGATGCCCATCCGACGGCGCTTGCGCTTCCCGCGAATCTGCTGGGAGGCGTCGCGCAGCGACTCGGCGGCCTCGCGCAGATCGCGCTGGACCTTCTTGTCGTCTATCAGCGCATTGGTTGGGCCCTTGCCGTTCGACATACGCCCGTAGGCGTCACGGGCCGCGTTGAAGGCGGCCTTGATGTTGTCGCGCAGCTCCTCGTCCTCGATCAGCCTCTGCAGGTAGGGATTGGACGCGACCGACTTGGCCGACTCCGATGCCCTCGTGCGTCTGGATGATGCCCCCATATGGTCTCCTCGATTCGTTTGCGGGGTGCAAGGTGAGAATACCCAGTCCCGCAAAGACCGTTCGGGAGCGAGCCTTTACGCAGGCTCGAGTGCAACCGCCAACACGTCGCCGATCTCCTCGGCATAGACGAACTCGAGCTCGCCGAGCTCGTGCTTGGGGATCTCCTCGACGTCGCCCTGATTGCGATGGGGCACGATCACGCGCTTGATCCCGGCTCGCTGGGCGGCGAGCGACTTCTCCTTCAGGCCGCCGATCGGCAGCACCTGGCCGGTGAGCGTGATCTCGCCGGTCATCGCGACGTCGTTGACGACCGGGCGCCCGCTGATCAGCGAGGAGAGCGCGGTGGTCATGGCGACGCCGGCCGAAGGGCCGTCCTTGGGAACCGCCCCGGCCGGTACATGGACGTGGAGGTCGTGCTCGGCGAAGTAGTCGTCGGGCAGGTCGGGCGCCAGCTCCTTGACATGACCGCGCACGTAAGAGAGCGCGGCCTGGGCGGACTCGCGCATGACGTCGCCAAGCTGACCGGTGATCGTCAAATTGCCCTTGCCGGGCATGGAGCTGGCCTCGACGAAGAGGATCTCGCCGCCGACCGGGGTCCAGGCGAGGCCCGTGGCGACACCGGGAACCTTGGTCCGGCGCCTGGTCTCGGAAAAGACGCGCTGCCTGCCGAGCAGCTCGCGGGCTCGCTTGGCGGAGATCTTGACCTTGTTCTCGACCTTGCCCTCGGCGACCTCGCGGGCGATCTTGCGGGCGACGGTGCCGATCTGACGTTCGAGGTTGCGGACGCCGGCCTCGCGCGTGTACTCCTCGATGATCGCCTTCAGCGCGGCGTCGGCAAACTCGAGCTTCGACGGCTTGAGGCCATTGGCCTCGAGCTGGCGCGCGACGAGGTAGTTCTTGGCGATGTGGAGCTTCTCGTCGACGGTGTAGCCGGAGAGCTCGATCACCTCCATGCGGTCCTGGAGCGCCCCCGGGATCGGGTCGAGCATGTTCGCCGTGGCGATAAAGAGGACGTCGGAGAGGTCGAAGGGCAGATCGATGTAGTGGTCGCGGAAGCTCGAGTTCTGCGCCGGGTCGAGCACTTCGAGCATCGCCGAGGACGGATCGCCGCGGAAGTCGGCGCCCATCTTGTCGATCTCGTCGACCATGAACACCGGGTTGCGGGTCTCGGCGTCGCGCAGGGCGCGGATGATCGTCCCCGGCAGGGCGCCGATGTATGTGCGCCGGTGGCCGCGGATCTCGGCCTCGTCGCGGACGCCGCCGACCGAGATCCGCTCGAACTTGCGGCCCAGCGATTTGGCGATCGAACGGCCGAGGCTGGTCTTGCCGACGCCCGGCGGGCCGACGAAGCAGAGGATCGGGCCGGGCGAGTCGGGGTTGAGCTTGCGCACGGCGAGGTACTCGAGGATCCGGTCCTTGACCTTCTCGAGGTCGTAGTGGTCTTCGTCGAGAACCGTGCGGGCGTGCTCGATGTCGAGGTTGTCGTCGGTCTCCTCGTTCCAGGGCAGCTCGACCAGCCACTCGAGGTAAGTACGGATGACGCCATGTTCGGCGGCGGCCGGCGGCAGGCTCTCGAGGCGCGATAGCTCGCGGTCGGCTTGCTTGCGCGCCTCCTCGGGGAGGTTCGCCTCCTCGACCCGCTTACGCAGGTCGTTGACCTCGGCCGCCTGTTCGTCCTCCTCCCCGAGCTCGCGCTGGATCGCCTTCAGCTGCTCGCGCAGCATGTACTCGCGCTGGCCCTTGTCGAGCTCGGACTGGACGTCGGACTGAATCTTGGCTCCGAGCTGGATCAGCTCGAGCTCGCGGGCGAGGATCTCCGAGAGGCGGCGCAGGCGCTTGCCGACATCGAGCACCTCGAGCAGCTCCTGCTTCTCCTCGGTCGAGATCCGCAGCGCGCCGGCGATCAGGTGGCTGAGTGCCGAGGGCTCGTCCATGTTGGTGACCGCGAGCTGCAGCTCCTCGGGCAGATACGGGATCTGCTCGATGATTTCGCTGAAGGTGTTCTGCACGTTGCGGGTGAGCGCCTGTAGCTCTGGGCTTTCGTCCTGGACGTCGTCGGGCAGCTCGTCGATGCGCGCGACGAGATAGGGATCCTCGGAGACGTAGTCGCTGAGCTTCACCCGCTGGCCGCCCTGGACGAGGATGCGCAGCGTGCCGTCCGGCACCTTCAGCATCCGTGCCACGACGCCGGCGACACCGACGTCGTAGAGGTCGTTGGGGCCGGGCGTGTCGAGCTCGGGGTCCTTGGAGGCGACCATGACCAGCATCCGGTTGCCCGAGAGGACGTCGTCGACCAGCTTGATCGAGCGGTCCTGGGCGACGGCGAGCGGCGTCAGCGTGTCGGGGAAGGTGACCGTCTCGCGCAGCGGCAGGACGGGAAGGGCGTCGGGCAGCGGCTGATCGACGCGCACCGCATCTTCGACGTCGGGAATCTCGATGACATCGAGTCCGGCGGCGCCCTCGTCGGCGGCGGCCTGGTCGGCGGGGCTCAGCTGGGCTCCTCGCCGCGCTCGATCGGGACCCGGCGCGGCTCCGGCAGGCCGCGCAGCGGCATCTCGACGCGCAGCACGCCGTCTTCGTAGGTCGCGGCCGCGCTCTCGGCGTCGACCTCGGCGCTGAGCTCGACCACACGGCGGAAGCGCCCGGAAGGGAGCTCGACCTGCTGGTAGGTGCGGCCCTCGACGTCGCGGACCGGCCGCTCGCCGCTGATCACCAGCGCGCGGCCGCGCAGCTCGAGGTTGACCGCCGCCAGGTCGATGCCGGGCAGTTCGGCCTCGACGATTGCCTTGCGCGGGTCGCCGCAGTAGTAGACGTCAACCCTGGGCGCCCAGACGGGAGCGCTCGAAGCGGCCGCGTCGGCCTGACCCCACACGTCGCCGATCAGCTGGTCCATCTCCCGGCGCATGCGGGCAAAGTCCGCAAATGGATCTTTCTGACGCATCCGGGGACAGGTTAACCCGAGGAGCAGGCCGGCAAGACTCACCCCCCGGCCGGTCAACGACCGGCGACGCTCAAACGGTGTACGTGGCGCCCTCGCGGGCGACGTCGACCGGGCCCTTGAACGCTTTCTCGGCCTCGGTCCGGGCCCATTCGTCGCCGAGCTCGTCGGAGATGTGGGTGAGCACCACCTGCTTTGCGCCTGCGTGGCGGGCGTGCTCCCCGGCCTCGGCCGGAGTCATGTGGCCGCGGACGCCGGTGCGCTCGGGCCGCGGCAGGGTCGCCTCGACGAGCAGCAGGTCGGTATCGCGGGCGATCTCGACGATCTCATCGCCGGGCCGGCAGTCGGCGCCGTAGGTGACCCGGCCACTGTCCTGGGCGCGGATGTCGACGGCGAAGGTCTGCATGAAGTGGGGCACCTCCTGGAAGGTCGCGGCGATGTCGCCGACCTCGACCGTCGCCCCGGGGGCGTATTCGAAGATCTCGAAGGCGTTCTCGATCAGGTCGTCGTTTCCCCAGGCGCCGACGACACGGCGAAACATCTCGGTTGCCCCCGGAGGCGCGATAAGCCGCGGGCGGGCGGGGGTCTCGGTCCCCGGCCAGATGTGGACCGGCACGGGCTGCTGCTTGGGCGCGTAGGTCAGCGCGTAGGAGTAGGGAACGAGATCGAGCCAGTGATCGGCGTGCAGATGCGAGACGAGGACCGCGTCGAGGTCGACGTAGTCGATGAACTGGCGCAGCTTCGCGAATACCCCGTTGCCGCAATCGAGCAGCACGTTGACCGTGTCCGTCTGGATCAGGTAGCCGCTGCAGGCTCCCCCGGCGTCCTGCCAGGAAGGAGACTTGCCGAGGATCGTCACTCTCACCCTGCGGCGGACTTTATCCGCCGCGGTCCAGCCTCGTTGCAAGTACCTACGCGCTGGCGGCCACGACTCGGGTCTCTTCGGGCTGGCGCATGAGCAGCACGGGCTGGCGCGGCGGCATCAGCCCCTGCGGCGTATCGGGCCGGAAGGTCGGGCACGGAGAATCGAGGCC
>JAWVFN010000176.1:0-4335 GCA_033855935.1 Solirubrobacterales bacterium
CCTGGCCCAGCAGGGCCTCCGCCCCGCCCTGGTCGAGGATCACGCGCGAGTCGACCTGTGAGGAGACGGCGAACCCGATCCGGGCCGGGATGTTGACCTTGATCGTGCCGGTGATGATGTCGGTCGAGGGACGCTGGGTCGCGAGCAGCAGGTGGATGCCGACGGCGCGCGACTTCTGCGCCAGCCGGATGATCGCGTCCTCGACCTCGGCCGGGGCGACCATCATCAGGTCGGCGAGCTCGTCGATGACGCAGAGGATGTAGGGCAGCGTCGGCTCGCCGGCGGCGCGGCGGGCGCGGTTCAGCTCCTCGAGGTTTCGCGAGCGGGCCTCGCTCATGATCTGGTAGCGGCTCTCCATCTCGGCGATCAGGTTCTGGAGCACGTTTGCGGCGAGCCGCGGCGAGGTGACGACCGGCGTCAGCAGGTGCGGCACCGACTCGTAGTGGTTGAGCTCGACCCGCTTGGGATCGACGAGCACCAGCCGCAGCTCGTTGGGCGAAGCGTGGAGCAGCATCGAAGTCAGGATCGCGTTGACGGACCCGGACTTACCCGAGCCCGTGGTGCCGGCGATCAGGACATGCGGCATCTTCTGAAGGTCGGTCCAGATCGCGTTGCCGGCGATGTCCTTGCCGAGCCAGGCGACGAGCGGCGAGGCGCCCTTGGGGCGGCCGCCATAGATGTCGCCGAGGCGCACGAGGCGGCGCTTCTGGTTCGGGACCTCGACGCCGACGGCCTGCTTGCCGGGGATCGGGGCGAGGATGCGGATGTCGGTCGAGGCCAGCGCGTAGGCGAGGTCGTCGGAGAGCTGGGTGATCTTCGAGACCTTGGTCCCGGGCGCGAGCTTCAGCTCGTAGCGGCTGACGTGCGGGCCGGAGACGACGCCGATGATCTTCGCCTCGACGCCGAAGTGCCCGAGCGTCTCGAGCAGGGTGCGGCCGACGGCCTCGAGGTCCTTCGGCGAGGGGCCGCGGTCGGAGCCCTCCCCTTGCTGGAGCAGCGACGGGTCGGGCAGGTCGTAGTCGATCTCCTCCGAGGTGGTGACGCCCTCCCCCCTCTTGTTGCCCATGGGAGTCAGGTCGACGACCTTGGGCGCCTCGCCGGTTTGGGGCTCGAGATCGGGGTCAGGTTCGCGAGCGTCCTCGATCTTGATCGCGTCGTCGAAGTTTGCGGTCCCGTCGTCCTCGGCGTCGTCGTCGGGCTCCGGCGGAACGACGGAGAGCTCGTTGGTGTCGGTCTCGGGCTCGCCTGCCACGATGGGCTCGGGCGGCCCGTAGAGGCGCTCGGTCTCCGCCGCCGCGGTCTCGACCAGGTCGGGGTCCTCCTCGACGCCGGTGTGGCGGACGGCGGTCGCGAAGTCGTTGACTGTGTGCCTCGCCTTCTCGGCGCCGCGGCCGAGTCCACGAAGCGCACCGGACAGCGAGCGGCCGCGGATGATCATCACGCCAGATATGACGAGGACGATCGCGATCAGATGGGCGCCGATCCTGCCGAGCAGCGAGTTCGTCGCCCAGTAGAGGCCCTCCCCGACGCCGCCGCCGTGGGCGGTGATGAAGCTGGACTGGAAGATGCCTTCGCGGGCGGGCGGGTCGCCGATGCCGCCGGTCTGGGCGGCGAGCGCGAGCAGCAGGCCCGCGAGCAGCACACCGATGCCGATCCCCGGGTGTCGGCGTTCGCCGAGCACCGGCCGCAGCACGAGCACGAGCCCGCCGGCGGCGAGTGCGGCTGGGATCAGCACCTTGCCGGCGCCCACCGCATAAGAGAGGCCGTCGGCCGTCAGGCGGCCGACCTTGCCGCCGTCCCAGCCCAGATAGACGATGTAGCCGAGGTAGACGGCGACCGCGATCATGCCGAGGCCAACCAGATCCAGGCGGCGCTGGCGCGCCTCCTCTTCCTTGGCGCGTTTCGACTTGCGCTTGGGGGCGCCTGCCCGCTTTGGTTTAGGCGCGGGCCTGGTCAGTAGTCGTTCTGCAAGCATCCGCCCACCCCCTTCGACGCCCAGAGGAGGACCCCTCCCCGCCTCAACCCGTCCCTTAAGGCTTGCTCAAGAAAGGCCTGCACGCGCGGTTCCGCGGCTAACCTAAAGATGTGGTCGAAACCGTCACAGCCTCAGCCCGGGTGCTCGTCGTCGAGGACGACGAGGCGATCGCCGACGTCCTGCGCCGCTCGCTGCGCGCGGAGGGTCACGAGGTGCGCAGCGCCGCCGACGGTGTCGAGGCGCTGACCGAGGCCCAGCAGTTCGTGCCTGATCTGGTCATTCTCGACCTCGGCCTGCCCCGACTCGACGGCGTCGAGGTCTGCCGGCGCCTGCGGGCCGAAGGTGACGTGCCGATCTTGATCCTCACCGCCCGGACCGACACCGACGACCGCGTCGAGGGCCTCGACTCGGGCGCCGACGACTACCTGGTCAAGCCGTTCGAGCGCCAGGAGCTGCTGGCGCGGATCCGGGCTCTGCTGCGGCGCCGCCCCCCGCGCGGATCCGCCTCGCTCGTCGTCGGCGACCTGACCCTGAACCCGGACAGCCGCGAGGTGCGCCGCGGCGAGCGCGAGATCGAGCTCACCAACCGCGAGTTCGAGCTGCTCGAGTACCTCGCCCACAACCAGAAGCTGGTCGTCTCCCGCGAACGGCTGCTCGAAGAGGTCTGGGGCTACGACCCGACCGACGAGACCAACACGATCGACGTCTTCATCTCGAACCTGCGCCGCAAACTCGAGGGCGGCGGCGAAGAGCGTCTCCTCCACACCAAGCGCGGGGCCGGTTACGTCCTGAGGCCATGAAGCGGCTGCAGAGGTCGCGGCTGCTCGCGCGACTGCCGGTGCGCTGGCGCCTTGCGCTGGCATCGGCCGTACTGACCCTCGCGATCCTCGTCGCCTTTGCCTTCGTGGTCGGGCGACTGACCACCGACCGGGTTCGCGGCGATTTCAACGACGAGCTGAAGAATGCGTCCCATGCGGTGGCCGAGGAGACGACGGTCGGGTTCTCGGGAGGGCAGCTCGTCCTCAACACCGCGACCTCGATCCAGGACTTTGCGCTCGCCAACGACGCGACGATCCGAATCGTCGATCAGGGCGGCACCCAGGTCGCGCCCGTCTCCCACATCGTGGACCTCGGGCCGCCATCACGCGGAATTTCGAACGAGGGCGACCTTCGAGTCGCGACGGCCCCTATCGCCAACAGCGCGGTTCCGCTCTACGTTCAGTACGCCCGCAACGCCGACGGCGTCAACGACACGATTCGCCGCCTCTGGCTCTTCCTTGCCGCCGGAGTGCTCGGCGGCACCCTGCTCGCCGCTCTCGCCGGGCTCGCCGTCGCCGACCGTGCGATGCGGCCGATCGCCGCGCTCACCGCGACCGCGCGCGAGATCGCCGCGACCCGCGACACCTCGAAGAAGATCCCGGAGCCGGAGACAGACGACGAGATCGCCGAGCTGGCGCGCACGCTGGCGGCCATGCTCCGCGCCCTCGACGAGGCGAACGAAGAGCGAGAACAGTCGCTCCAGCGCCAGCGGCAGTTCGTCGCCGACGCCTCGCACGAGCTGCGCACACCGCTGACCAGCGTCCTCGCCAACCTCGAGCTGCTCGCCGAGGATCTCGACCGCGGCTCCGAAGCTTCGGAGATCGTCGCCTCCGCGCTCGGCTCCTCGCAGCGGATGCGCCGGCTCGTTTCCGACCTCTTGCTCCTCGCCCAGGCCGACGCCGGGCGTACCACCTCTCGCGCGCCCGTTGATCTCGCCGAGATCGCCTCCTCCGCCGTCGACGAGGTGCGCCCCGTCGCCAACGGCCATCCGCTCGCCGCCAACATCGAACACCCCCTGCCGGTCGACGGCAACGCCGACGATCTCCATCGCCTAGTCGTCAACCTGCTCGACAACGCGATCCGACACACCCCGACAGGAGCGAAGGTCGAGCTCGAAGCCAAGCGCAGCAACGGAGACCTCGAGCTCTCGGTTTCCGACGAGGGCCCGGGCCTGCCGAAGGGCAAGGAGGATCAGGTCTTCGAGCGTTTCGTCCGTGGCGAGGGCCCAGCCGACGTCGCCGGCCACGGCGGCACCGGGCTCGGACTGGCGATCGTCAAGGCCGTCGCCGACGCCCACGGCGGCGAGGTCAGCGCCGGCCGCTCGCCGAGTGGCGGCGCGCTGTTCACGGTCAAGATCCCTTCGACAACCTGAAGTCCCGATTTAAGGCCGCTTAAGAGGTCCCGATATTTTGTTAGCAGGACGAGACACGGCCCGTCGGGATTACGTCCCCCAAGCACACTCGACGGGCAACGCTTCTGGCCGGCCCAAGCCAGAGCGATCATGGCCCCGGGGTCGCCCTCCCTCGACCCCGGGGCCAAGT
>JAWVFN010000177.1:0-2510 GCA_033855935.1 Solirubrobacterales bacterium
CGTGCGTCTCGATGCCCTCGCCCCACTCGAGCGGCGAGACCCAGGCCGACGCCAGGGCGATCGCCGAGAACCTCGGCTGCGAGTTCATGGAGATTCCGATCTCAGAGGCCATGGATTCCTACGAGGAGGCTCTCGCCGAGCCGTTCGCCGGCACCGAGCCGGGCCTCGCTGAAGAGAACCTCCAGGCCAGGATTCGCGGCAACCTGGTCATGGCCCTCTCAAACCGCTTCGGCTGGCTGGTGCTGACCACCGGCAACAAGAGCGAGATGTCGGTCGGCTACGCGACGCTGTACGGGGACATGGCCGGTGGATTCGCCGTGATCAAGGATGTGCCGAAGACCCTCGTCTACGAGCTCGTTCGCCATCGCAACGAGATCGCCGACAGCGATCTCGTGCCGGCCTCGGTGCTCGAGCGCGCCCCCTCGGCCGAGCTGCGCCCCGACCAGCGCGACACCGACTCGCTTCCCTCCTATGACGTCCTCGACCGCATCCTCGAGGGCTATGTCGAGCGCGACGAGAGCCCCGATGAGATCGCCGCCGCCGGGCTGCCAAGGGAGGTTGTGGAAAAGGTCATCCACATGGTCGACGGCGCCGAGTACAAGCGCCGCCAGGCGCCGCCGGGAATCAAGATCACCCCGAGGGCGTTCGGCCGCGACCGCCGGCTGCCGATCACGAGCCGCTACGGGTCGGCCCGCTAAGCGCCCGCCGTTGACGCTCGGACCGCGATCGTGACCCGGTTCAGCGCGCAGACCCGCCCCTCGTCGTCGCGGCACTCGACGTCCCAGATCCAGGTCGTGCGGCCGCCGTGGCGTCGCGTCGCCTCGACGTGGATCGTGCCGCCGGTGACCGGGCGCATGAAGGTCGCGTTGTTCGACATGCCGAGCGCCACCATCCCGTCTCCGGCGTTGCGCGCCGTCGCCCGCGAGGCGAGGCTTTCGGCGAGGGCGCAGTAGACGCCCCCGTGGACGACGCCCCCTGGCTGCTTGTGGTGACCGGCGACGACGAGGGTCGAGGTCGCCTTCTCCGGGCCGATCTCGCTCCACTCGTGGCCGATGTACTGGTCGAAGGGGCTGGTGTCCATTTCGGGCACCGGCGCAACATATCCAGCCGAAGCCCTAGTCTTCCGCTCCGTGCCACTTACTGAAGACCAACGCGCGATGCTCCAGCTCCTCGTCGAGGGCGGCCAGAGCTATGCCGATATCGGCTCGCTGTTGGGTGTTGACGCCTCTGAGGTGCGCTCGCGCGCCCGCCGCTCGCTGACCGAGATCGGCGGCGCCGACCCCGACGCCAAGGTTGGGCTCACCGACTACCTCCTCGGCCAGGCCGACCCGATTGGCCGAGCCGACGCCGCCCGCCACCTGCAGCAGGACCCGGATTCGGCCGCGCTGGCATCGAAGCTGGCGTCGCAGCTGCGGCTGCTGGCGCCAAATGCACGCCTTCCTGAGCTCCCCGGCGCACCGCGGGCCGCAGCCCCCAACGCGGGCGGACCCCCCGCACCGCCGTCGCTGACCAGCCCGACCGAGACGAGCAGCGGGGCCGGCGCCGCAGCCGCCCGCTCCGGGGCGGCGGCCCGCAAGGTTCTCGACCCTGTCGGCCGTGGAGTCCGCGGCCTCGGCGCGCCTCAGCGCCGCCTGCCGGTACTGCTCGCCGGCGGCGGGCTGATCGTGTTGATCGCGGTGCTCCTGATCACGGGCGTGATCGGCGGCGGCAGCAGCAACAACTCGAGCTCGGACACCGCGACTTCGACCACGGCGAGCACGAGCGACGTGACGATCGTCAAGCTCGACCCCGTCGGCAACAGCGGCGCCTCGGGCCAGGCCGTCTTCGCCAGCGTCAAGAACCAGCCCGTCCTGCAGATCAACCTCTCGGGCCTCAAGCCCACCGGCAAGGACCAGACCTACATTGTCTGGCTCTACAACTCCGACAACGTGGCCTTCCCGCTCGCCCGCGACAAGGTCGGCAGCGACGGCAATCTGACCGGCGCCGCCCCGATCCCCTCGCAGCTGATCGGGCTGGTCGGCCCCAACGGCTTCAACCAGATCGACGTCTCACTCGCATCCAACACCGATACCGCTGCCGCGCTGCAAGCGGCGGCCAAGAGCAAGAAGCTGCCCGCGCACAGCGGCACGAGCGTCCTCCGCGGACCCATCCCCACCGGAGCCGCGGCCAGCGCCGGCGCCGGGACGTCGAGCACGGGGACCGGCACGACCAGCACCCCGACGACGACTACGGGCCAGTAAGCAGCTTCCCGGGGTTCATGACCCCGCCCGGATCGAGTCGCTCCTTGACCGCCCGCAGCGCCTCGAGCCCGAGCTCGCCGATCTCGGCGCGCATATAGGGCGCGTGGTCTTGCCCAACTGCGTGGTGGTGGGTGATCGTCCCCCCCGCCCCGACGATCGCCTCGCACGCCGCCGTCTTCGCTTCGCGCCACTGCTCGATCTCCTCGCCGCGGCGCTGGCGGGCAAGGAAGGTGAAGTAGAGCGAGGCGCCGTCTGCGTACCCATGGGAGA
>JAWVFN010000178.1:0-4642 GCA_033855935.1 Solirubrobacterales bacterium
GCGGCCTCGTCGCGGACGATGCGCCCGCTGTCGAGCTCGATCACGCGGCGGCGCATCTTGTCGACCATCTCGCGGTCGTGGGTGACGACGACGACGGTCGTGCCGGTGCGGTTGATCCGGTAGAGCAACTGCATGATGCCGACGGATGTCTCGGGGTCGAGGTTTCCGGTCGGCTCGTCGGCGAGCAGCAAAGGCGGGTGGTTGACGAAGGCGCGGGCGATCGAGAGGCGCTGCTGTTCGCCGCCCGAGAGCTCCAGCGGCGTGTTGCGGAGCTTGTCGGCGAGACCGACGAGACGCAGGGCGTCGGGAACCTTGGCCTTGATCTCCGAGCGCGGCGCGCCGATGACCTGGAGCGCATAGGCGCAGTTGTCGTAGACCGTCCGGTTCGGGAGCAGCTTGAAGTCCTGGAAGACGGTGCCGATGCGGCGGCGCAGGAACGGGATCTTCGACTCGGAGAGCTTGGCGATGTCGCGGCCGGCGATCAGCACCTCGCCGTCGGTCGGCGCCAGCTCGCGGATCAACAGCTTGATCAGCGTCGACTTGCCGCAGCCGGTCGGGCCGACGAGGAAGACGAACTCACCCTTGTCGACACGCAGCGTGGCGCGGTCGAGGCCGGTGTGGCCGCCGGGATAGACCTTGGTCGCCCGCCGCAACTCGACGATCGGCGCCGCCGGGCGCCTGCCCCCGGGGTGCGCGGTTCGGCGTTTGCCGAGGACCCGCGAGCGGGGGTCGAGTGCGGTCTTGGGTCGAGGCATCGTGCGAGTCTGTTCTCTGGTCGCGGCGGATCTCCTGCGTTCCCATTAACCGGCATCTCTTCCGCTTCGCGTCCGGGGATGCCGGGGTCTCAAGCCCGCCGTTTGTTTACCAACTATGAGGGACGTTAGCGGTTCCTCACAGTTCACGCGCAAGAACCCATTCGCGGCCCCAAGGTTTCGGACAACCACGCGGGGGCACCTCTCTAGTACCAACCATCTCCAGGAGGAGCAGATGACACTACGAGCAGCATTCGAAAACCGCTACGCAGACCGCCTACATAAGGCGCGCAAGTCCGCGAACCGGACCTACTTCAAGGCACGCCTTGCCGCGACGAAGCGATTCGCCTCGCGGCCCAAGGGCGCGCCCCGTGCCGCGGTGCCCGCCGCCGGCGTCCTCGGAGCGGCGAGCGCCTACTTCTTGGCGAAGCGCAACGGCCACGCCTCCGAGGCGCCCGCCAGCCCGGCAAACGAGGTGACGCCGAAGAACGGCGAGGTCGGCGACCTCCAGGTCGGCGACCAGACCGCCGTCCGCTAGACGGGTCCCGCCTACTCCCAGCCCTGCCCGCGAATCGGCGGGTGCGAGACGATCGGCTTCAACAGCAGCGCCTCTCGCGAGCGGTCGACGATGCCGCGTGAAGTGAGCCCGAAGTGCTCCATGCAGGCCTCGGCGGTGCCGCTGACGCCGAACTCGTTGCCCATGCCGAGGGCGAAGATCGGCACCGGGTGCTGCTCGGCGGCGACCATGCGCACGGCGTCTCCGAGCCCGCCGACGACTCGGTGCTCCTCGGCGGTGACCGCGACGCCGGTCTTGGCCAGCGATTCGAGCACCGCCTGCTGGTCGATCGGCTTGACGATCGCGACATTGACGACCTCGGCCTCCACCCCATCTTCGTTGGCGAGCACCTCGGCGGCCTCGAGCCCGCGCCAGGTCATGTGGCCGCAGACGAAGATCGAGATGTCCTTGCCCTCTCGCAGGACGTCGGTGCCGGTGCCGAGGCTCGCGGGGATGTCCTCGTAGACGACCGGGGTCGCGGGCCGGCCGAAGCGGAGGTAGATCGGGCCCTCGCGCTCGTAGGACTCGACCGTCGCCCTGTAAGCCTGGTTGTAGTCGGCGGGGACGATCACCTGCATCTTCGGCATCGCCCGCATCAGCGCAATGTCCTCGATCATCTGGTGTGAGGCGCCGTCCTCGCCGAGTGAGACGCCGCCGTGGCTGGCGCCGATCCGCACCGGCAGCTCGTTGTGGGCGATGCCGAGCCGAACCTGGTCGTAGGAGCGCGCAGTCGCAAAAATGGCGAACGTCGATGCATAAGGGATCTTGCCGGTCGCGGCCAGCCCGCAGGCCATCGACATCATGTTCGCCTCGGCGGCCCCGACGTTGAAGAAGCGCTCGGGATACGCCTTGCCGAACTTCGCCGACTGGGTCGAGACCGAGAGATCGGCGTCGAGCGCGACGACGTCGTCGTGCGCCTCACCGAGGTCGACGAGGCCGTCGCCGTAGGCCTGGCGCGTTGCGGCCGGCTCGGTCTTGGCCTCGGGGGCGATCAGCCCTTCTCCAAAGTCTTGGTCTGCTCTTCCAGCGTCGCCTCGAGCTCGGTCATCGCCTCTTCGGCCTGCTCCTGGCTCGGCGGCTTGCCGTGGAAGCCGAAGCGGCCCTCCATGAAGGAGACGCCGCGGCCCTTCTTGGTCTGGGCGATGATCGCGGCGGGCTTGTCGAGGGTGCGGCTGCGCTCGAGCGCGGCGACGATCGCCTCCATGTCGTGGCCGTCGATCTCGATCGAGTCCCAGCCGAAGGCCTCGAACTTGGCGCGGGCGTCGCCGACGTCCATCACTTCTTCGGTGGTGCCGTCGGTCTGCAGGTGGTTGTAGTCGAGGATCGCGGTGATGTTGTTTATGCCGAAGTGGGCCGCGGTCGCGGCGCCCTCCCAGCTCTCGCCCTCCTGGAGGTCGCCATCGGACATCACGCAGAAGGTGTGAGCGGTGTCGGAGAGCCCGTCGAGGCGCAGCGCGAGACAGATGCCGACCGACATCGAGAGGCCCTGGCCCAGCGAACCGGTCGAGACCTCGATGCCAGGGGTGCGGTTCATGTCAGGGTGGCCCTGGAGGTGCGAGCCGATCTGGCGCAGGCCCATCAGATCCTCGCGCGGGAAGTAGCCGTGTTCGGCGAGGGCCGCGTACTGGATCGGAGCGGCGTGACCCTTGGAGAGCACGAAGCGGTCGCGTTCGGGCCACTTCGGGTTGGAGGGGTCGTGGCGGAGCACCCGGTAGTAAAGGGCTGTGACGATGTCGGTCGCCGAGAGCGAGCTGTCGAGGTGCCCCGACTTGGCGACGGCGAGCATCCGCACGCAATCGATACGGAGGATGGTCGCGTAGCGCTCGAGCTCCGCGATCGAGGCGGGCTCGCCGCTGGTCTCACGACGGGGTTCGGGGTCTGGGACGGGCTTGAGGTGCGCCATCTCGCGCTCTGTCTCGGGAGCCGGCTCAGCTGGCTGGGCCGTGCTCAAGGTCGGGCGGCGAGAGTAGCAACGAGGGGCACGCGGCCACCGTATGAAGCCGGCCGGACGGCGAAGCGATCAGGAGCGCTTGCGCTTCTTGTTGTGTTTCTTCTTCTTGACGCACTTACCGGTTTTCTTGTTGAGCTTCCTGTGCTTCTTGCACTTCTTCTCCGCGGCGGGCGTGCCGAGCGGCAGGGCGCCGCTGCCGACGATGTCCGTATGGGCCAGGCCCTGCTGCGATTCGACCGTCGCCACCTCGTTGACTACGGCTTGAAAGAGCCAGCTCGGCGGGCTGGCGCCGACGCGGGAGTAGACCCCGGGGAAACCACTGTCCGCGCAGCCGGTCGGACCCTCACCGAAGCTGACGAGGCCGGCGAGCCGATAGACGCCGCCCTGCGCCGGCGCCTGCAGCGGACCGCCGCTGTCGCCGAAACACGAGTCGATGCCGCCCGACACGTAGCCGGCGCAGACCATCGCGCCGGCGACGAAGTCGGAGCCGTATTCGCCCGAACAGGTCGAGTCTCCGATGATCGGGACTGTCGCGGCGCGAAGCGTGTTGCTGCCTGTCGAGCTGCTCGGGTCCAGCACCCCGTAGCCGCTGACCTCCGTGGGGTATGACGGCGCCATCAGCGCAGTCTCGGTGGGGCCGACGAGCTTGATCGGCTGTTGGCTGCTCGGAGTCGCGAGCACCAGGTAGGCCACGTCGTTGGTGTTCGCCGTCGGGTTGTAATCGGGTTGAACCTGGATCGCCTGGAGCGTGTGGTGCTCGCCGTCACCGTTCGAGAGCGTCGTCTCGTTGAGGACTAGGTCGGCGTCATTGGGGTCGAGGTCGCCACCGAGAAGGTCGCGGTCGGTATTGACGATGCAATGCGCCGCCGTGAGCGCGATCCGCGGCGCGACGAGGACGGCGCCGCAGAGCTGCCGCTGCGCGTCGTTGCCGCTGTACCGGCTTCCGGAGTAGACAAGCGCCGCCTGCCACGGGTAATGCGAGACGTCGGTCGCACTGCCCCCGACGACCCGCGGCTGCGCGGCGGCGCCAGCGCTCGCGGGCAGTGCCAACGCAAGCAGCACCGCGACCGCGACGAGCGGCGCGGCGAAACTGCCCAATTTTCCGTTCTTGGTCGGCATCAGTTCACAGCACACAACACACGTGCCACCGCGGAGGATCACGGTCGAACCTGAAGCTTTGCTTAGTTGGCGAAGAAGAGCGCCGGTCGCGACAGCTACCCGATCGACACCATGCGCTCGATCGGCAGCTTTGCCTTCGCGGCGATCTCGGGTGGGACCTTGACCTCGAACTTCATCTCGCGGAGGGAATCGCGGACCTTGGGCAGGTCGATCATCTTCATGTACTTGCAGAAGGCCATCCGGTTGGCCTCGATCAGCGTGGCC
>JAWVFN010000179.1:0-21557 GCA_033855935.1 Solirubrobacterales bacterium
GGCTCGCTCTCGGAGCTGCGGCTCGACACCTACATGGATGTCCAGCGCGCGGTCGTCCGCTACCTCGAGATGCTCAAGCTCTCGGCGCTGATGCAGCGTGCCGAGGAGGAGCCTGCCCCCGACGCGATCGCGGCGATCAACGAGCTGCTCGGCCAGGCGGTCTCGGATGAGCAGCGCCAGGGGTTGCTCGATTCGAGCCTCGACCAGTACCTGGTCGACGGCGAGCGCGAGCGCCAGCGCGGGCGCGACGCGGTCGCCGCCCGCGACGAGCCATCGCTCGAGGCCTTCCTGCCGCGCCGCGGCGACGGCCTGGCGCTGTCGGCGACCGATATCGACCTGTACCGGACCTGCCCGCTCAAGTACAAGTTCCGCCGCGTCTTCGCGATCCCGCAGGAGATGACGGTCAACCAGCGCTTCGGGATCGTCATCCACCAGGTGCTCGAGCGCTTCCACAAGCACGAGGCTTCGGGCCCCCCCGAAGGCGAAGAAGCCAGTCTCAACCGGCTGATGACGCTGTTCGAGGCCGCGTGGCGGCGCTCGGGCTTCGGCGTCACCGACGACGAGCTCCAGTTCAAGGAGCGCGCGGTCACGGCCCTGCGCCGCTACAACGAGCGCAACCTGACGAGCACGGCGCAGCCCAAGTTCTTCGAGCGCGGCTTTGACTTCCGCGTCGGGCCGCACCACCTGCGCGGTCGCGTAGACCGCGTCGACGAGCTCGATGACGGCCGCTTCGAGCTGATCGACTACAAGACCGGCGCCCCTAAGTCCGCCGAGGCCCTCGCCGACGACCTCCAGCTCGCCGTCTACCGCCTCGCCGCGCGCGAGGCGTGGGAGCTCGACGCCGAGGCCGGGACCTACTGGTACGTCCTCGACGACGAGAAGGTGGCGGTCTCCGGATCGGCCGACGATCTCGAGCGGGTCGAGCGCACCGTGCTCTCGGTCGGCGAGGGGATCATGGGGCAGGATTTCGAGCCGCGGCCATCGCCGGAGATCTGCGGCTGGTGCGACTACCGGCTGATCTGCCCGGCGTCGGAGGCTTGAGAAGGCTTCCCGGCCCCGGAGCGGGTGTGTACATCTGTACAGATCTGGTACAGTTGTACAACTATGACCGCCTGGCTCTATCTCGCCGCGGCGATCTCCTCCGAGGTCGGCGCGACCGTTGCGCTTCGCTATACGGATGGGTTTACCGTCCCACTGCCTTCGGCGCTGTCGCTTGGCGGGTACGCGCTGTCGATCTGGCTACTGGCACTCACGGTCAAGGGCCTCGACATCAGCCTTGTCTACGCGGTCTGGGCCGGGATCGGGACGGCGGCCATCGCGCTGATCGGGATGACGGCGCTCGGCGAGCAGGTGACGCCGCTGAAGCTGATCAGCATTGCCGTGATCATCGCCGGCGTCGTCGGCCTCAACCTGCAAGGGGCCGGCTAGTTGGTTGACGACCGCGGCGAGCGCCGCCGCCGGGAGATCATCGAGGCGGCGCTGCGGCTGATGGGCCGCAGCGGGCGAAGCGGCCTCACCCACCGCGCCGTGGCCGAGGAAGCCGGGGTCCCGCTCGGTGCGACCACCTACTACTTCGAATCGCGCGACGACCTCCTCGCTCAGACTCTCGAGTACGTCGCCGACTCGGAGCTCGAGCGGTTCAAGTCCGAGCGCGAGCAGCTCGCAAAGATCAAAACGCCCGCCGCCCTGGCGAAATTCGTCACCGAGCGCCTCGTCCACGCCGCCACCGATCGCGATGCGCTGATCGCCGAGTCAGAGCTCTGGATCGAGGCCGGGCGGCAGCCCGAGCTGCGAAAGGCGGCGTGGAGGTGGTGCGACGCCGAGCAGCGCCTGTTCGCGCGGGCGCTCGAGCGCCTCGGCAGCCGCGAGCCAGGCAAGGACGCGAGCATCGTCGTCGCCATTCTCGACGGCTACGGCGAGCGCGTCCTCGCGCGCAGTGACCCCGCAGCCGCGGCGCGCAAGCTGCGGCCGGAGCTGACCCGGCTGATCGAGCGCCTGGTTCGCTGAGAAGGCCGGCTAGCTTTGGGCCGGGCCCTGCTCGCCCGGCCCGCCCTGCTGGCGCAGGAAGCGCTCGAAGTCGCGCGCCAGCGACTCGCCCGAGGGCACGTCCTCACCGTCTTCGCCGAAGGCCTCGGCCTGCTCGGCCTCGAGCCGCTCGACCATCTCGGCGATCTCGGGGTTCTGCTCGACCGCGGTCGTCACCTGGTTCTCGTACGACTCTGTCTCTTCCTCGAGCCCGGATGCCTCGAGGGCGACGCCGACGAGCCCTTCGAGCCGGCGCAGCAGCGCCAGCGCGGCCTTCGGGTTGGGAACCGCGGCGACATAGTGGGGAATCGCAGCCCAGAGGCTCGCCGAGCTGATTCCGCGCTTGTTGCAGGAGTCGTGGAGGACGCCGACGATGCCGGTTGGGCCCTCGTAGTTGGAGCGCTGGAGGCCGAGCTCGTCGACCAGCTCCTCGTCGGAGGCGAGGCCGGTGATCGGCACCGGCATCGTGTGGGTGACGTCGGCGATCAGGGCGCCGAGAGTCACAACCATCTCGACGCCGAGCTGCTCGGCGATGTCGGCGACGGCCTCGGAGAAGGTGCGCCACTTGAGGTTGGGCTCGGTGCCGGCGAGCAGGACGAGGTCGCGCTCGGCCCCGGGCGCCTCGGCCGAAAGCAGGTTGTTGCCGGGCCACTCGATCTCGCGCGCCTGGCCCTCGGCGAGGCGAACCGTGGGCCTTGCGACCTGGAAATCGAAGAAGTCTTCGGGATCGACGTGGGCGAAAACCTCCGCGTCGAGCGAGTCGGCGATCGCGCTCAAGGCGGTCGTCGCGGCGCCGGCGGCGTCGTTCCAGCCGCGGAAAGCGCAGACGAGGACCGGCGAGCGGAGCTTCGGCGGGTCCTGTTCCCAGATCACGGGATCCATGCTCCGAGGGTACTCGCTGCCGTCCGGCGCCTTGGGCAACATCGGAGCATGGAGGCAGCACGTGCGCTAGAGGTGGTTGAAGGCGGCTCGGGGCCGGCGATCGCCGAGCTCCGCCCCGGGCAGACCTTCGAAGGCGTCTATGCCTGCGCCCGCAAGGACCGCCTGACGGCGCGCAACGGCTCCGCCTATCTGGCGCTCGAGCTCCGCGACCGCAGCGGCACGGTCACAGCCCGCGTGTTCAAGGACGCCGACCGCATCGCCGGCCGCTTCGAGCGCGGCGACGCGATCCGCGTGCGCGGCAAGGTCGAGCGCTTCCGCGGCCAGCTCAGCGCCGAGGTCGAGGACTTGCACGCAGTCGAGGGCGAAGCGGACCCGGGCCAGTTCCTGCCCGCCGCCTACCGCGACCGCGAAGAGCTGGAGGGATTTCTGGAGCACCTGACGCGCGAGGTGCACGACGAGGCGCTGCGGGGGGTGGTGGAGAGCCTTCTGTTCGGCGGTGAGGTCGCCGAGGAGTTTCGCCGCGCGCCGTGCACACGGGCGGGGCACCACGCCTATCTCGGCGGGCTGCTCGAGCACACGGTGGCGGTCGCGACGCTGGTCGGCGAGACCTGCATCCTGCACCCGAAGCTCAACTCGGACCTGCTGACGGCGGCGGCGCTCCTCCACGACGTCGGCAAGGTCCGCGAGTTCACCTACGGCGCCGAGTTCGGCCTCACCGACGAGGGCGAGCTGCTCGGCCATCTGGCGATCGGGGCCGAGATCGTTGGCGGAGCAGCAAGCGGGCTCGCCCCCCAGAGCCGCGCGTCGCTGCTGCACTGCGTCCTCTCACACCACGGCCCGGCCGCCCAATCCGGTGCCGCTCGCGGCCAGGGACAGGGCTTCGGCAGCCCAGAGGCGCTGGCGCTCTACCGCCTCAACGCGCTCGACGCGAGCGTCAAGGGCGCCCTCGAGCACGGGGTGTAGCGGCTACTTACGTGCATCGATAAGATCTCGAATCATGGACGGGAACCGCGCTCGAATCGCGAGGTTGGGGATTGGAATGGTCGCAGCGATCTGCCTCGCGCTGCCTGCTGTCGCCTCGGCGACCGACTATTGGGCTGCGCACGGCGGATCAGGTGGATGCACCTCGGCGAGCGACCCGTGCAACCTGCCGACAGCCGTGACCAACGCGATCCAGACCGGCGATCGCGTGATCGTCGAGTCGACCGGCGGTGACTTCTCGCTCGGATCAACCCTCACGATCTCCCATGCGATCGATTTCGGGGGCGCGCCGGGCCAAGCCGCGCCGACCATCAACAGCACGGCGTCTACTGCGCTCCTCAACAACAACGATGGCGCGACCTTCCACGACTTCCGGCTGCTGAATCCGGTTGGTAACCCGACGCTTCAATCCTCGGCCGGCGGGACATTCGATCGGATCTTCGTCTCGGGCGGGTTCGACGCGTGTGACCTGAGCGGCCCGGGAACGATCGCGATGCGGAACAGCGTCTGCTGGGGGAACAGCTTCAACGGCGGGGCACTCGAACAGCTGCCCCCCACCTCTGGGACCAGCACGGTCATCCTGCGTAATGTGACCGCCGAAGCTACGGGTGATCACTCGGTTGGGATCTACGTCATCGGCAGCTCGAACGCGGTCGCCACGATCGACGCGGCCAACACCATCGGCCGCGGCACCAACTTCGACGTCGAGGCCCAGCAGTACACCGGAGGCTCCGCGCATTTGACATTCTCGAATTCGAGCTACGCGCTTCGCCTCGACGCGGGTGGCGCCTCGATCACCCCCGAAGGCACCAACGGCAACCAGACGGCCGCCCCGCAATTCGCCAACTTCGCGGCGGGGGACTTCCACGAGGTCGCCGGCAGCCCGACGATCGACGCCGGTGTGCCGCTCGGAGACATCGGCAGCTTGGACCTGGACCGAACCGAACGAATCCAGCCGTCGTGTGTCGGCGGGGCCGGAACGCCGGACATCGGCGCCTACGAGATCGCGCCGCCCGTGCCTTCGGCCGCATGCAGCAAGTTCACGATCGGCGAGTTGAAGCGCAACAAGAAGAAGGGCACGGCGAAGCTGACCGTGACGGTGCCGGGCGCCGGCAGGCTCGTCGCGTCCGGCAAGGGCCTGAAGAAGACGAGCGAGAGCGCGAGTGTCGCCGGGAACGTCGTCCTCAAGCTCAAGGCCTCCGGCAAGGCGAAGCGCAAGCTCAACGACGCCGGCAAGGCGAAGCTGAAGATCAAGCTCTCGTGGGCTCCGACCGGCAACACCGCCGCGAGTCAGACCGACAAGGTCAAGCTGAAGAAGAGGTAGCGCCTACTCCCACTCGCCGCCTTTGAGGCCGCCTCGGCGCCGCTTCTTCTGGCTCGTGCGCCGTTTCGACTCGAGGCGGCGCTCCTTGGCCGAGCGGCTTGGTCTCGTCGGCCGGCGCTCACGCTCGACGTGGAGCCCGATGGCGATTTTGTCGGCAAGCCGCTGCAGCGCCAGCTCGCGGTTTCGCGCTTGGCCGCGCGCATCCTGAGCGACGGCGTCGATCCGCGGGCCGAGCCGATTGACCAGCCGGTCGCGTTGGTCGTCGCTCAGGACCTGGGACGCGACGACGTCGAAGACCGCCTCGATCCTCGACGCCGTGACATTCGCGTGCTGGCCGCCGGGGCCCGAGGAGCGGCTCGCGCGCAGCTCGATCTCCGACAGCGGAATCGAGAGATCGTCGTCGATTTTCAGCTCGTCGGCCGTAGCGCTCCCCTGACCAGTCGAAAGGCGACGAAGACGAGCAGCGCCGAGAACGAGAGCTCGAGGGTCCGCTGGCTGACCGCGTTCGAGACCTCGACCCCGATCAGGACGCCGATCGGAGACAGCAAGCCGATCACGATCCCCTCCCGCAACCGCACGTTGCCGTAGCCGTGCTGGCGCCAGGTCGCGACCATCGCAACGGGCACGATCGCAAGCAGCGAAGTCGCTTCGGCGTGGAGTTGGGTCTGGTCGCGGAAGATCGCCAGGGCGGGAACGAAGAGGATGCCGCCGCCCACGCCCAGCAGCCCGCCGACGAGGCCGCCGGCGAAGCCCATGATTGCGGTGAGGATCTCGTTCACGGGATCGCCAGCTCCAGCGCGATCACGATCAGCAGCGCCGCGAAGATCAGCGAAACGGCCTTCTCCGGCAGGCGCTGCTGAAGCGCCGTACCCGCGACGGCGCCGCCGAGCGCCGGGATGCCGACGAGCGCCGCATTGCCGACGTTGACGTTGCCGTGCACCGCCTGCAGCCCGGCCGCGAGTGCCGCGATCAGGACGATTGCGGTCATGCTGGTGCCCGTTGCCTCGCGCTCCCCGTAGCCGAGCCAGATGATCAGCAGCGGCACGATCACAGTGCCGCCGCCGACGCCGAACATGCCGCTGAAGGCGCCGGCCGCGGTGCCGATCACGGCAAGCTTAAGTAGGCGATCGCGGTTCACGGGGGTCTCCGAGGTCACGGGCGGCGATACTAGACGCCTCTTGACCGGGGTAACCGACAAGCTCGCCGAGCTGCTGGCGCCGCTACGCGAGGCGCCTCAGCGATCCGCCGTGCTCACCGATCTCGACGGCACGCTCGCCCCGATCGCGCCCCGCCCGGAGGACGCCGGGGTCCCCGAGCACGCACGCGAGCTGCTCGCCGCGATCGCCGCACGCTACGCGCTGGTCGGTGTCATCTCCGGCAGGCGCGCCGTCGACGCGCGGCGGATGGTCGGCCTCGACGAGCTTGCCTACTGCGGCAACCACGGCTTCGAGCTGCTCCTGCCCCGTGAGTCCGAGCCGCGACCGGATCCTTCGCTCGACGGCCACGATGGCGACGCCGAGGCGTTCGTCGCCCAGATCCCGCCCGGCGAGATCAAGGATCTCGGAATACGGGTCGAGGACAAGGGGGCGATCGTCGCCCTGCACTGGCGCGGCTCTCCCGACGAAGGAGAGGCCGAGGCCTGGGCCAGCGAGCTCGCCAACGAGGCGGAGCGGAAGGGCCTCGTCGCCCACCGCGGGCGCATGGTCCTCGAGATCCGCCCCGACGTCTCGATCGACAAAGGCAGAGCGGTGACTTCGCTCCTGGATGGCGGCGAGATCGGCGCGGCCCTCTACGCCGGCGACGATCGCACCGACCTCGACGCATTCCGAGCCCTCGGCGAGCTCCACGAGGGGGGCCGCCTCGCCGACGTCGCCCGGATCGCGATCGCCTCCGACGAGGCGCCGCCCGAGGTGGCGGCGGGCGCCGACCTCGTCGTCGACGGGCCCGAGGGGTTCCTCGAAGTGCTCGAAGTGCTCGCCCGATGACTTACGGCGACCTGCTCCGTCTCACCGTCCTCCTCGCCGGCGGCGCAGCGACGGTGCTCGCGACGGTCACGGTCGTCGCCGCGCAGCAGAACAGCGATACGGCGACGTTGATCGTCGCCGCGGCCTGGTGGTCGATCGCAGTGATCGGCGGCCTTCTCCTCGGGCGAAGCGCCCGTGCCGCCGAGGCCGTGCGCGAGGTGCTCGCCGGCGCCCGCACCGTGACGACGCTGCCGAGCGACAACCCGGGCCGGGTCGCCATCGGCCGTCTCTGGCCGATCGCCCTGTTCGCGCTGGTCGCCGGCGGCATCGGCTTCGTCCTCCCCGGCGTCGCCGCGGTCGGTACCGGCTACGCGATCTTCGTCGCGCTCGCCTGGCGCCGGCGCGAGTCTGCGGTGATCGCCGTCGAGGAGCGCGACGGCGTGCGCTTCTACGTCGAGCCCGGCTCGGCGCTCTCGCCGCTGACCCTCGTTCGCTCTCCGGGTCTCGGCCGCGACCGGGACCCCGCCGGTCACCCGCCGCCCCCGGCAGCGGCCTAGGATCTCGCTCATGGAGGAAGGAACGACGCGGGCACAGCTCGACCCCGAATCCGGCGAGCGCTTTGTCCCGCTGCGGCGGCAGCTCGGCGTCACCTCGTTCGGCTTCAACCAGCTGATCCTGGCGCCGGGCCAGCGCGGCCGCATCCACCGGCACGCCGCCCAGGAGGAGGTCTACATCGTGCTCGAGGGCACGCTCACCCTCCTCGTCGAAGGCGAGGAGGAGACGCTCGAGGTCGGCGAGATGATCCGCGTCGCGCCGCAGGTGCGCCGTCAGCTCGTCAACCGCGGATCAGGCGCTTTGCGCCTGATCGCCCTCGGTGGCCACGGTGAGCACCAGGGCCGCGACGGCGAGGCGTTCACTTCGTGGGACGAGACCGAGGGGGCACCGCCGCAGGAGGTCCCGATGCCCGAGGACCTGGCATAAACCGGCGCCTCCTCCGCTGCGCGTCCGGGGGCGCCGGTCGAGGGCTATCCCTGAATGGGCCAGATCAGCGCTTGGCTTTGGTGCGCTTTCTCAGCTTCGAGAATTGGGCCCAGGTCCGGGTGTTGGCGACGTTCTTCGGTTCGAGCCAGGCGCGGCGCGCGGTTGCCACGGCGTAGCGCATGTTGTCGAGCGTGTCGATGCCGTGGGCGTCGGTGTTGAGGCAGATCTTCACCCCGGCGGCGGCGGCGAGGCGGGCGTGGCGGTCGGACAGGTCGCGACGGTTCGGGTTGCCGTTGATCTCGATCATCGTCCCGTTGGCGGCCGCGGCCTCGAAGACCTTCTCGACGTCGATGCCATAGGGCTCACGCTTGAGCAGCATGCGCCCGGTCAGGTGGCCGATGCAGTCGACGAGTGGATGCTCGATCGCGGCAACGACGCGCTCGGTCATGTTCTTCTCCGACATCCGGAACGAGGTGTGGACGCTGGCGATGACCCAATCGAGCTCGGCCAGCAGCTCGTCGGGGTAGTCGAGCTCGCCCTTGGTGCCGATGTTGACCTCGCTACCGGCGAGCAGCCGAAAGCCCTGCCTCCCTTTACTGCCTCCCTTGTTGAACTTGGCGATCTCGGCGATCCGCTCCTCGAGCATCTCGTCGGTGACGTGGTCGCCGAAGCCGTGGCTGGCGGAGTGGTCGGTGATCGCGAAGTAGGTGTAGCCGCGCTTCCTGGCGGCGCCGGCCATCTCCTCGACCGAGTTGCGCCCGTCGGAGAGCGTCGTGTGCGAATGCAGGTCGCCCTTGATGTCGGAGATCTCGACCAGGTTGGGCAGCTCGCCCGCGTCGGCGGCGGCGATCTCGCCGGTGCCGAGCCTGATCTCCGGCGGGATGTAGGGGAGCTTGAGTTGCCGGTAGACGCCGGTCTCGTCCTTGTGCTTGTGGACCTTTCCGGTCTTGGTGTTCTTGATCCCGTTCTCGGATACCGAGAGCCCCATCTTCAATGCCCGCTCGCGGATTTCGACGTTGTGCTCCATCGAGCCGGTGAAATGCTGGAGCAGGTTGCCGAACGTCTCCGGGGCGGTCACCCGCAGGTCGACCTTGATCCCGGTGTGGAGCGTGACACTGGCCCCGGCAACGCCCCCCTTCCGGCCTGACTCCACCAAAGGGTGGGAGACGAGAGCCGCGGTCAGCTCAGCCGGATTGGTCGAGGCGGCGACGAGGTCGATGTCCTTGCACGTTTCTCCCCAGCGCCTCAGCGACCCGGCGGCGATGACCTCAGTGGTCCCGGCGACCTGCCGCAGGTCGGCCTCGAGCTCCTCGGCCATCGGCAGCACCTCGGAGAGCAGCACGCGCTGCGAGGCGCCGTCCTTGCCCATCGCGGCGAGCTGGGCGAGCACGTTCTCCTCGACCTTGGCGCCGAGCCCCTTGAGCTTGCGGATCTTCTCGGCCTCGGCCGCCGCCTTGATCGACTCGATGTCGGTGACGTCGAGCTCGTCGAAGAGCCGGCGGACCGTCTTCGCCCCGAGGCCGGGGATGTAGGTGACCTCGACCAGGCTGGGCGGGTACTTCTTCTTCAGCTTCACCGCGGCCGGGATCTCGCCGGTCTCGATCAGCGCCACGATCTTCTCGGCGAGCGTCTTGCCGATGCCGTCGATCTCGGTCAGCCGCCCTTCCTTCGCCATCTGCTCGAGCGAGACCGGCGACTGGCGCGCGGCCTTGGCGCCCTCCTTGTAGGCGAGGACGCGGAACCGGTCGGCGCCGTCGATCTCATAGAGGACCCCGAGCTCGGAAAGGGCCGTGGCGATCTCGGTGTTGCGCATCGGATGGACGTTAGAAGTTGTGGACTTTCCGCATTTTCCGGAAAGCCGCATCTTGCGAGAGGGGAGGGGTTTTGAAACGGTCTCCTTTCACTTGGTGTGAAGGGAGATTCGGGAGTGCCGATCACCGCGGAGTCGGGTGAGCTTGGGCAAGCCTCACCAACGGATGAGCAGCGGCGCCAAGCTGCGACAGCCCTGCTCGAGCGATACGACGCGCGCCTGCGGCGGACTGCCCGCCGCTATTCGCTCTGCGCGGCCGACGCCGACGACGCTTACCAGCGCGCGATCGAGATTCTCCTGCGCAAGGCGCCGGTGACCGAGCCCGAGCGGCTCGTGCGCTGGATGCACACCGTGACGCGGCACGAGGCCTACGCCGTCCGGCGCCAGCGCGAGAAGCTCCTCGACCGCCCGATCGCCCCTCCCGAGGACGGGCCCGAGCTCGATCCGATCGACCTCCTGCCCCACGATGGGCCCGAGCCGTCCGAGGGTCTTGCCCGCAAGGAGCGCGTCGTACGCAGCTTCGAGGCGCTGAAGGGGCTGAAGCCGCAGGAGCTCCGAACCTTGACGCTCAAGGCCGAGGGCTACTCCTACGTCGAGATCGAGGAGATCACCGGCTTCAGCCAGACCAAGATCAACCGCTGCATGGTCGAGGGCAGGCGGCGGTTCCTCGACACCTTCGCCGACATCGAGGAGGGCCGGCGCTGCGACGCGCTGGCGCCGGCGCTGTCCCGGTTCTGCGACGGCGAGCTCGAAGACGCCGAGCGCTCCGGCCTGATGGAGCACCTCGGCCAATGCGCGCACTGCCGCTCGAAGCTGAGGGCCTTCCGCGAGACGCCGCGGCGGGTGCTGGCGCTGGCGCCGGTCGGGATGCTCGCCGCTCCCTCCGCCGCCGGCATCGGCGACCGGCTCGCGATCACGGGCGATCGGATCCGGGAAGCCGCGGCTTCGCTCCTTCACCGTGGAAGCGGCGCAGTCGAGGCGTCGCAGACGCTGGCTGTCTCCGGCGGCGGCCGCGGCTCGGGGTTCGCTGTCCTCGCACTCGTCTGCGGGGTCGGCGCGGCCGGCGGTGGGGCAGCGGTCTGCGTCGATCAGGGCGTGCTCCCCAATCCTCTCGCCGACGGGCCGAAGCACGAGCGCGAGGCGCAGCCGTCGCCCGCCGTTGCACCGGCCCCAGAGCCAGAGCCAGAGCCGGTACCGGCGCCAGACCCCGCCGCCCAGGCGGCCGAGCCACAAGCCCCCGCCACCGCGGCACAGGTCCGGGCCCGCGAGTTCGAGCCGCAGCCCTCGGGTGGCAGCGAGTTCGGTGCGCCGGCAAGCGCCGCGAGCGGCGGCGGTTCGGGCGGCGGAGGGTCCGGCGGGGGCCCATTCGGATTTGAGAAGTAGGCGCGGCCGGCAATTCCGTAGTCCTCCGTAGGCGCGGTTTACGCGGCTCCCGCGTCGGGTAAAAATCGGGAGGCCCCGAGCCCATTCGGGTCAATCATGGGCGTGTTGGCCGGGGCTCGAGCAGCTTTTACCGACCCCTCGGTTCCTGCTCGAGAGCTGCGACCAACCCTCCTCCCCGACGCGGAGGGCGCGGCGTCCGGCCGGCGCGCCCACCTCTTTGCCAAACACGTTTGCCCGCCCCGCCGTCGCGGGTAACCGTTTTCAGAGGGCCGAGGGCGAAACCGAGCAAGGAGGCGCTAATGGCGGAACTGAGCGGAACGACGATCGCGGTGCTGGTCGCGAACGAAGGCGTCGAACAGGTCGAGATGACCGAGCCGGTCGAGGCGCTGCGCGAAGCTGGCGCGACGGTTGAGCTGATTGCCCCCGAGAAGGGCGAGATCCAGGCCTTCAACCATCTCGACAAGGCCGACGTCTTCGAAGCGGATCACGCGGTGAGCGAGGTCAAGGCCGACGCCTACGATGCCCTCGTTCTGCCCGGCGGCGTCGCCAATCCCGACCAGTTGAGGACGATCGAAGATGCGACCAGCTTCGCCCGCGGTTTCTTCGAGCAGGGCAAGCCGGTGGGCGCGATCTGCCACGCGCCCTGGACCCTGATCGACGCCCACGTCGTCAGCGGCCGCACGCTGACGTCGTGGCCGAGCCTGCGCACCGATCTCGAGAACGCCGGCGCCCACTGGGTCGATGAAGAGGTCCACGTGGACGAAGGCCTCGTCACCTCGCGCAAACCGGACGACCTTCCCGCGTTCAACGCGAAGATCATCGAAGAGTTCGCCGAGGGCGTGCATGCGGGCCAGAAGATCTCGGTCGGGGTCGCCTAGCCACGGCTCCGCTTAGGGCCGCGCTCGCCAGGGTAGGAGACCGAGATCCACATGGGGCGGAACGGGCGACGGCAATCAGGCAAGATGCGCTCCCCGGCGTCGCCGCATCTACGCCGCCTCCCAAATGCCAACGAACGCCGAAGATCGCGCGCTGCTGCTCCGCTATCGCTCTGGCGATCGGTCGGCTCTCGACGAGCTTTCGCGCCGCTATATGCCTCTCGCCCGCCGGCTCGCCTCTCGCTACCGCCACACCGGCGAGCCGATGGACGACCTGATCCAGGTCGCCAACATGGCCTTGGTCAAGGCGATCGACCGCTTCGACCCCGAGCGCAAGACCGCGTTCTCGAGCTTCGCCGTTCCCACGATCCTCGGCGAGCTGAAGCGATATTTCCGCGACCACAGCTGGTCTGTACACGTCCCCCGCGAGCTGCAGGAGCGGGCCGCCAAGGTGAACAAGGCGATCGAGGCGCTCTCCAAGCAGACCGGCCGGAGCCCTTCGGTGAAGGAGATCGCGACCAAGCTCGACCTCGACCTCGAACAGGTCCTCGAGGCGCTCGAGGCGGCACAGGCGTTCGACGCGACGTCGCTCGAGGCAGAGCGCACCGGCGCCGACGGAAGCCCGATGCGACTCGGCGACACGGTGGGCGAGGAGGAACCGGGCTTCGAGCTGGTCGAGTACGGCGCCTCGATCGACCCGGTGCTCGCGAAGATGCCGATCCGAACGCGCCGCATCCTCCACCTGCGATTCGTCGAGGACATGACGCAGGCGCAGATCGCCAAGGAGGTCGGCGTCTCGCAGATGCACGTATCGCGGATCATCCGCGAGGCGCTCACCGACCTGCGCGAAGCGGTCGCCGACACGGAAATCGACGGGTGATGCGGCGATGAGCGAGAAGACCGCGCCGGCGATACAGATGACAGTGCTCTCGAGCCCGGAGAACATCGCCGTGGTTCGGCACGGGCTCGCCGGGCTCGCCGAAGGGCTGGGCGCCGCACCGGACCTGGTCGATGACATCAAGACCGCGGTCAGCGAGGCCGTCACCAACGCCGTCGTCCACGGCTACCCCGGGTCGGTGGGGCCGATCGACGTCGAGGCAAGCGTCACCGAGAGGCGGCTCGAGATCGTCGTGCGGGACCAAGGGGCCGGGATCCAGCCGCGGCCGCTGAGCGACGAGCAGACGAGCCTTCGTGTCGGCCTCGCCCTGATCGGGGCCCTCAGCGACGAGTTCGTCGTCAGGGGAGAGGACGGGGGAGGGACCGAGCTGCGGATCAGCTTTGACCTCGACCGCGGCGAGCGCGGCGAGGTCGAGCAGCAAGAGCACCTGTCCGCCCAGTCGATGCCGGGCGAGAACGAAGCGCGGATCGCGATTCGCCGCGCCGCGGCCAGCGGCGCGGCGATTCCGAAGGTCCTCGAGATGTTCGTCGCCCGCGCAGATCTCAGCATCGAACGGCTCTCCGACGCACACGTGATCGGCGATTTCCTCTCCAACTGGACCTCGCAGGCCGTCGACAGCAAGCCCCTCAACGTCGCGATCACCGATGGCGAGGGCAAGGTCGAGATCCGGATCGGGCCGCTGGAGCCGGGGGTGGGGACCCGCATGCTCGAGAGCAACGCTTTGCCTGGCCTCGGCAACACACTCGAGCGGATCACGGATCGCGCCGAGATCACCAGGACGGACACCGACGCGGGCCCGGCCGAGTACCTGGTGCTCGAGCTTCGCAGCGACTAGCCTTAGTCCCACACTGACTGCGTCGGACCAAAAGAAGCCTTCCTACGAAGCGACGGCGCGGCTCAAGGCCGCGCTCGAGAACGGCGACAGGACGGCACGGGTCGTGCTCGACGGCGAGCTCGACCTGGCCACCGTGCCGGTCGCCGAGCAGGCGATCAATCGCGTCGACAGCGACGCGACGACGCTCGTACTCGACCTCCGCAAGCTGCGCTTCCTCGACTCTTCGGGTCTACGACTGATCCTGGCCACCAACGAAGCCCGAGACGCCAGGCGTGTCGTCATCGTCCGGGGCCCCGCCCAGGTGGACAGGGTCTTCGAGTTGACCGGTACGGGGGAGCGCCTCGACATCGTCGACGACCCATCGCTGATCGACCAGAGCTGATCCGGGACCTGGGCGCGGCCCTGCGCCAAGCCCGCTCGAGCGGGCGCGCCGGCAGCGTCCGTCGCCCGGCGCTCGAACGACCCGAGCGCGAGGATCTCTGGGGCCTGGCGTCGATCGCTCTGGCGACCTTGATCATCATCGTCGACGGGGTCGGCGGCAACCAGTTCGTCTTCGCCGGTTTTCTCATCCTGCCGCCGATCATCGCCTCGGCGACGACGAGCGTCCGGGTCACGGTCTTCGTCTCCGGGTACTGCGTGGCGCTGGGGCTGATGAGCATCTTCTGGCACAGCGACCTGGCCCTCTGGCGGACGTTCACGCGCGAGCTGCTGATCGCGCTCGCCGCCATGCTCAGTGTCTGGAACGCCGTGCGCCGCGAGGAGCTCGTCGCCGAGGCTCGTGGGGGGGCGATGCTCGCCGGAGGGCTGACGCCCCTCGACAACGCGCTCGAGGAGAGCAGCGTGGTCGAGGGTGTCGCCCGGATGGCGGTTCCCGAGCTCGCCGAGCTGGCGATTGTCGACCTGGTCGGCAGCGATGGCTCGATCGGCGCCGTCGCCGTCGAGGCGGCCGATCCCCGGGTGGAGCGCAAGATCAAGCGCTCGCGCCGCACCCGGCGAATCCAGCGCGGCGCCTCGCAGGCGATCGCCGAGGTCGTCGCCACCGGCGAGCCGCGGTACTACACCGACATGGGCGACGCGGCGATGCGGGAGATCGCGATCGATGCGGGTCACCTCAAGGTCGTGCGGGACGTCCGGCCCCGCTCGACGCTGATCGTGCCGCTGAAGAACCGGGGCAGGACGATCGGAGCCCTGACCCTGGTCTCGCTCCTGAACGACGACCGCTTCGGCAAGGGCGAGGTCGCGATGGCCGAGGAGCTCGCCCAGCGCGCCGCCATCGCCCTTGCCAACGCCAAGCTCCACGACGAGCAGGCTCATCTGGCACGGGCGCTGCAGCGGGCGCTGATGCCCGGCGCGCTGCCGATGATCGAAGGCCTCGAGATCGCCACCCGCTTCCGCCCGGTGGCCGGCGAGATCGGCGGCGACTTCTACGACCTCTTTCAGCTCTCAGAGCACAGCTGGGCGGCGGTTATCGGCGATGTCTGCGGCAAGGGGCCCGAGGCCGCGACGTTGACCTCGCTGATGCGCGACACGCTGCGCGCCTCGGCGCTTCGCGGCGAGAGCCCGTCCGACACCCTGGGACTGCTCAACGCGGCGATCCGGGAGGCCGTCAGCGATGACCGCTTCTGCACCGCGGCATATGCGCGATTCGATCTCGATCGCGCTCGCCTCACCGTCTGCAACGGCGGCCATCCGCCACCGCTCGTCCTGCGCAAGGACGGCTCGGTCGAGGCGATCGGCCCAGCGGGGACCCTGCTCGGAATCTACGACGTGATCGAGCTCGTCGACACCTCCGTGACGCTGAAGAAGGGCGATCTGGCGATGCTCTACACCGATGGTCTGTTCGACGTCGCGCCCAAGTCCAGCTCCAAAACTGCGCCGGTTGCCGAGCAGCTCGCGCGCTGCAAGGGGATGGGCGCCGAGGAGACGGCGGCCGCAATCGAGGCATCGGCGCTCGAAGGGCAGCGCGGCGAGCCCCAGGACGACATCGCGATCGTCGTGTTGCGGTCCATCTGAGCAGAAACCCTGCAATTTGCGGTTAAACCGGTCGCAAGATCGCATCCGGGAGATGTTTCGCCACGATGGGCAGGGGTAAATAAATCCTCACATCCCAGGTGATCGCCGGCCGAGGCCTGGCGGTTACCCCTCAGATGGATTATCTCCATCCCTGCCCCCCGCTCGACGCCGCCCCCCCGCGGCGTCGAGTCTTTTCTGGGGTGGAAATCAACCGCTGGGGCTCGTTGTCGGGGAACAGCGACTCGATCGCCGACCCGAACTGGTTGGAGATGATCCGCGCTCGGTTGATCTCGGTCCTGGTCCAGGGGCGCTCGTGCGAGCTCATCGCTTCGATCAGCCCGACCGTCGCGCCCTGGTGGATCACGGGCACGGCGAGCAGCGAGCGGTAGCCGAGGCTGAGCATCAGCTCGACCTCTGCCGGGTCGGCGTCAGGGTCGCCGACGAGGACCTGGACCGCCTCATGGTCGTAGAGCGGTTTTGTCATCAACGGGTAGTCGGTGAGGCGGAACACCTCCTCGGCCGGCTGTTCGCCGCTCTCCGAAAGGGTCTCGATTGCCTCGCTCGATGCGTTCCAGCGCGAGAGGCAGATCTTGTCGGCGTTGAGCTCGCCGGCGATCATCGCCAGGACGCCGTTCAGGTGCGTCTGGGTGCCGACCGCCGCCAGGCGGGCGCTGAGATGCTCGAGCGCGCGGTCGCCGGCCGAGATCGTGCTCGGCCCGCCCGCCGGGGCTGAGCGAAGCGCCTGCTCGAGGGCCGAGTCGCAGGCGCCGGGCACCCCAGCAGCGGCGTTCGGCCACGGCGCCGCCGGCCTGGCGATCGCGTAGCCCTGGCCCCAGGCGACGTCGAGGTTGGCGAGCGTGGTCAGGTCCTCGAAGCTTTCGATCCCCTCGGCGCAAACCGTCGCCCCGACCCGCCGGGCAAAGCGGACAAACGACTCGATCAGTGCCATCCGGGCCGGGTCGGCGTGGACGCGCTCGGTCAGGTCGCAGTCGAGCTTGACGATGTCTGGGCGCAGCCAGACCAGATGGGTGAGGCCGGCGTATCCGGCGCCCGCATCGTCGAGCGCGATCCGGGCGCCGCGCGAGCGCAGGTCCTGGACGATCTCGCCGAGGCGGTCGTCGCCGGCGTAGTCCTCGTGCTCGGTGACCTCGATCACGATCTCGGTGAGGTCGCGCGGCAGGGTCTGCCTGACGGTCTCCGACGCCAGCGCTGAGGGGCTGAGGTTGATCGCCAGGTGGGTGCCGGGCGCGCGGCCGATCGGCTTCAGCGCAGCCCTCACCGCCGCCGCTTCGAGCTCGGCGCCCAAACCGCACGCGTGCGCCTGGGCAAACCAGTGGGGAGGCGGGCGATCGGGCAGGGTGGGGAAGCGCGACAGTGCCTCGTAGCCGATGACGCGCCCGGTCGCCAGCGCGACCACCGGCTGGAAGACGCTGACGATCGCCTCCTCATCGGCGAGCAGGCCCTGGATCTGCGTGTACTCGCTCGAAGCGGTGCTGATCGCCGGCCGCGCGGAATTGAAGCGCCTCGTATGCCCTTTGCCGCCGCGTTTGGCGGCGTAGAGAGCCTTGTCGGCGCGTTCGACCAGCGCCGCGCGGTCTTCGGCGTCGTCGGGGTAGACGGCGACACCCGCGGAGCAGCGAAGCTCGCCGCCGGTCACAGGCACGGCGGCGACCGCAGCCCGGACGCGCTCGGCGATCTCGTAAGCGAGGTCGGTCCCGGTCCCGGGCAGCAGCAGGGCAAATTCCTCGCCGCCGATCCGCGCCGCCGTATCGCTGCCCCTGACCGAGGACAGGAGCTTCTCGCCGACCTGGTGCAGGACCGAATCGCCGTAGGGATGACCGTGCGTGTCGTTGATCGCCTTGAAGTCGTCGAGGTCGAGGGTGACGAGCGAGAGGGTCCCGCCGTTGCTGTCCGCCTTCGCGACCTCACGGGCGAGCGCCCCGTGAAAGCCGCCGTAGTTGGTCAGCCGTGTCAGCGCGTCGGTCTCGGCCAGCCCCCGCAGCTTGATCTGCTGGCTCTGGAGCAGGAGGAAGAGCGTCGCCGTCAGCAGGCCACCGCCGGCACCCAGCGTGAGCAGCTGCGGGCTGGGGGAGACGGCGACGATCGCGATCCAGATCACCGTGCAGCCGACCATCGCCATCGCCAGCGGACCGCGCCACAGGGAATTTGAGCCTCGCGAGTTCACGTCACCCATGGCCCCTATCGGCGCGCCGCGAGAATTCCCTTACATGCGGGAACTACGTGGCCACTACTGAGGCCAAAACGGGGGGCTACCGATGAAACCGTACCCACAACCAGGCAATCTCTAGGGCGTGGATGGGGGAGACAAAAGCAAGCGTCGCGATCTCAATCAGGAGTTCAGGAACTTCCGCATGACGCGAGTATCTGAGCGGATGCGGGAAGGTGTCGTTTCACCCGTGTTTGGAACCATGCTCTGCACGATCTCCCCGGACGAGACACTCGACCGCGCGGCGCGCAAGATGTTCCGCAACAAGGTCGGCCGCCTGGTGGTCATTCATCCCGAAACCGAGGAACCGGTTGGGACGATCTCGCACCTGGACCTCGCGCGCGTCCGCCGCATCGCGACCGCCGCCGAGCTCGAACTGATGCGCTAGCGCCGGGCTTTCCCGGCACTCGCTTCGCGCATGCGGGCCTTGATTTGCCTGCGCTTCTCGCTCAGCTCGCGTTCGAGCGCTTCGGCGTCCTTACGCCGGCCCTGCACGAGGCCGATCTGGCTGTCGACGTGGGCCAGTGCCTCCTCTAGAACCTGGCGCTGCCGCACCGGATCTTCGATGCCCTCGTCCCATTCGCGCCTCAATGCCCCGCGGGCGGATTGTGCCGTGACCAGCTCGCGGAGCTCCTCGAGCGAGACGCCGAGCAGCTCCTTGAGCCGCAGCAGCTCCTGCAGTCGCTCGAGATGCTCGGGCCCGTAGATGCGGTGGGCGCCCGCCTCGCGCGACGCCGCCGGCAGCAGGCCGAACTCCTCGTAGTAGCGAATCGTCCGCGGCGTCGTGCCGGTCAGCTTCGCCAGCTCGCCGATGCGAAAGCTCCGCGGCTCGCTCACGCCGGCAGCCTCTCGATCTCGCCGGGCGCCTTGGCGACCTCTTCCGCCGTGTAGCCGTGCCGCGGGCGCAGCAGCGAGACGCCGGCGCCGACCAGCGACGTGATCGCCAGGACCCACAGCGCCGTGTGCATGTTGTGGACGAAGGGCTCGATCTGGGCGTCGGAGACTCCGGTGGTGATCCCGGAGAAGATCTTCAGCAGCAGGTCTTGGGGGATCGCCGCGGTGACGATCGCCAGCACGAATGCGATCGAGATCACCGCGCCCGTGTTCTGCAGCATCATCCGCGCGCCGGCGGCGACACCGCGCCGGTATTGCGGGACGGTGCCCATCATCGCCGCGGTGTTGGGTGAGTTGAACATCCCCGAGCCGATGCCGACGAGCCCAAGCCAAGCCGCGGCCTGCCAGTAGGGGCTGCTTCCCTCGAGCGTGGTCATCAGCGCCAGCGCGACCGCGCTGACCAGCATGCCGAGGGCGGCGAGCGTGCGCGAGCCGTGGCGGTCGGCCCAGATCCCCGCGAGCGGCGATGCGATCAGCATTCCGATCGCCATCGGCGCCAGCTTGATGCCGGCAAGGATCGGGTCGTCGCCCTCGACGCCCTGGAAGTAGAAGACGAAGATGAAGAGCAGCGCGAAGCGCGACAGGCCGTTGATGAACGCGGCCGCGGTGGCGGCGGCAAACAACCGGTTGCGAAAGATGTCGAGGTCGAGCATCGGCGAGGCCGAGCGCGACTCGATCAGGACGAAGACGGGGATGAGGACGACGCCGGCGATCAGGCCGGCGATCACGTCGGGCTGGGTCCAGCTCGTGATTCCGCCCTTCGAGATGCCGAAGACGAGGCCGGTCAGCCCCGCGACGAAGGTCAGGGTGCCGGGAATGTCGAGGCCGCGGTTGGTGTCCTTCGTGGCGAGCTCGTGGAGGACGAGCGCGCCCCAGGCCGCCCCGGCGAGCGCGAAGGGGACGTTGAACCAGAAGACCCAGTGCCACGAGATCGAGACCAGGGCCCCGCCCAGCACCGGCCCGATGACGAGGCCGACGGCGGCGATCATCGTGTTGGTGCCCATCGCCACGCCGAGCTGCTCCTTGGGGAAGGCGTCGGTGACCAGGGCCGCGGCGTTGGCGAACAGGAAAGCGGCGCCGACGCCCTGGACGATCCGCCAGAGAATCAACTCGGTGCCGCTGCCGGAGAAGCCGGCGCCGAGCGAGGCGAAGGCGAAGACGACGAAGCCGAGCACATAGGCCCGCTTGCGGCCGAAGATGTCCGAAAGCCGCCCCGCCGTGAGCACAAGCACGGTTGAGGAGATCATGTAGGCGAGGATCACCCAGACGAGCTGCAGGACCGTCGTGCCGAGGGCGCGCTCGAGGTCGGGCAGGGCAATGATCAGCGTGCCCGAGTTGACCGTTGCGAGCAGCATCCCGAGGCTGGTGCAGCTCAGGGCCCACCATTTGTAGTTCTCGTGCTCGGCGTGGACGCCTGGGCGCAGGCGGCGCCGCTTGCCGGCTTCGCTCGTCTCGCTCATTCTTACGTGCACGTAAGATTCATTCTAGCGAGCTGCTATTCCCGGGCCCGCTGGCACTCCATCCGAAGCCCGCCGTATACCTGATGGACTCGAATCATCCCCCGGCATGAGGAGGTACACGCATGGCCCCAGGTGAGATCCACACCAAGCCAGGCCCCAAGGGCTGGCGCAACACCGCCGGAACACGGCACCTCAGCAACCACAAGACCAAGGCCCTCGCCGAGAAGGCCGGCCGCAAGGTCGCGATGAAGCGCAGCGGCGCCCATGTTGTCCACAAGCAGGACGGCAGCGTCTCCCGGAAGGCCTCCTACCGCTAACCCTCCTCCATTGGGCTTTTAGCGCCGATTTGCCTACAGCTTGACGCCGGCGCGGACGATTGGGCGAGCATGCACCAGCGCGAGGGACATATCCCAGACCGTTCTGATCGTTCCCTGGACCCGTTCCTGGCCGAGTTTCGTATGGCGCTGGCGGGGACCGATATCCACGAGCGCGTCCGCGCCGCCGCGATGCGCGCCGCGAAGACGATCGGCGTCGAGGATCGCCTGGTCGCGTGGCTGCCGTTGCGGGCGGATGAGCAGAGCGGCGACTAGCCGCGGCTTTGGCTCAGCCGCAGCCGGTGTTGTTGCCGCAGCTCGAGCACGTGTAGCAAGTGCCGGTGCGCTGCATCATGCCGCCGCACTGGTCGCAGGCCGGGCCTAGATCGCCGGCGGGCGACATCTTGGCCGGGACGACCGGCGGGGTGTCGGTGAGCGCCGCCGTTGCGGGCTTCGAGCCTCCGTTCGTGGCCCTCGGCGAGCCGTTGCCTTCGGAATGGCCGTTGCCTCCGTTCGAGGGGGCCGGGCCCTCCTCCGCGATCGGCAGCGCCTGCTGAGCCTCGCGCTTGGCGCGGATCTCGGCGGTGAGGATGCCGAGCTCCTCGAGCACGGCCTCGTCTTCGATGAAGCGGCTGCCCAGCCAGCGCATGATGTAGTCGGGCAGCGACTTGGCGAAGGGGATCTCCGGGTT
>JAWVFN010000180.1:0-3655 GCA_033855935.1 Solirubrobacterales bacterium
TGCGGTTGACGACGAAGCCGGGGACCTCGGTGCAGGTGATCCCCTGCTTGCGGATCGCCTGGGCGAAGTTGAAGGCGGCGGTCACCGTCGCTCGCGAGGTCTGCTCGCCGGCGATGATCTCGACCAGGGGCAGTACCGAGGCCGGGTAGAAGAAGTGGAAGCCGACGACCTTGTCGGGACGGAGGGTCGCCGAGCCGATCTCGGCGATCGAGAGCGCCGAGGTGTTAGAGGCGAGGATCGCGTGACCCGGGGTGACCTCGTCGAGCTCGGCGAAGACGGCCTTCTTGATCTCCATCTTCTCTGGCACGGCCTCGATCACGAAGTCGACGTCGCCGAAGCCCTCGTAAGAGGTGGAACCGGTGATCCGGCCGAGGACCTCTTCGACCTGGGCGTCGGCCTGCTCCTGGGTCAGCTTCTCCTTCTTGACCAGGCGGGCCAGCTGGGACGTCGTGACCTCGCGCGCCTTCTCGAGGGCGGCGTCGACGAACTTCTGGTCGACGTCCTTGACGATGACGGGCACATCGGCAGCTGCGATCACCTGGGCGATCTCGCCGCCCATCGTGCCGCCGCCGAGCACTGCGGCCTTGAAGATGAACATTTCGGTTGGTTCCTCCGGAGGGTTGGGAGCGCGCGAAGGCTAGTGCCTGGAGACGCGCGCCGTCAGCCCGACTCGACCATGTGCTTGAGGTGGCCGAGAGCGCGCTCGAGCGAGCCGATGACCTGGCGCCGGACGAAGAAGATGTCGGTAGCAGGGCCGAAGAAACCCGGGTGGAGGACCTTGTAGGTCATCGTCTGCTCGACGTGAACCGCCTCGCCGCGGATCTCGAACGTCGTCTCGAATTCACCCGTGCTCTCGGGGTCCTCGAAGGAGACGCGGTGACGGCGCCGGGGCTCGTGGTCGAGGACCTTCTCGGTGACGAGGCCGCGCCCGGCGGGCGTCGACTGCCATTTGAGCGTGCCGCCCTTCTCCGGATAGCCCTCGGAGGAGACGACATGGGCGAAGCCGTCGACCCAGAGCCGCCAGCGCTCGGGGTCGAAATAGGCGTCCCAGACCTCCTTGAGGTCGGCGCCGATCATTGCGTCCGCCTTCGCCTGCCCCATCTATGCCTTTTTGTAGAGCTCGCGCTGGAGCAGCGTCATCGAGCGGATCACCGATTCGATGAACGGCTCGACCTCGCCGCGCAGTCGCTTTTGCTCGCGGCGGCCGGCGGCGGTGATCGAGTAGTAGCGGCGCGAACGCCGGTCGGGATGCTCCCAGCGCCCCTCGATCAGCCCTTCGGCCTCCATCTTGCGCAGCAGCGGGTAGATCGTGTTCGGGTTGACCGAGATCACGCCCTCGGTTATCCGCTCGATCTCCTCGATCAGCCTGTTGCCGTAGGCCTCCTCGCGCGCGACCAGATGCAGCACGAGCAGGGGAAAGACGTCGCGGCGGCGGATATCGCCGCCGAGCGCATCCGACGGCCGCCCGCCGCTGCGCTTGCCCTTTGTCGTCGCCTCGGCAACCGCCTCCCCGACAGGCTTGCGCGCCGAGCGCTGGCTCTCTCCGGCCACGGCGGCGAGTCTACGCCGCTTGTTAGCGCTAAGTCGCTCGCACCAGCGACCAGCCGAGTACGCCGACGACGACGGGCGGCAGAACCCACCAGGCAGCGAGTAGGCCGGCCAGGGCGAGCGCCAGCACGACCGCGATCGCTATCGCTGGGTCGTCGCCGATGACGAAGTCGTAGAGAAAGGCGCCAAACGCGCGCACCCGGCCGATCATGCAGCCATCCCCCTCCCGGGCTCGAGCGAGCGCCGCGAGTGGCGCCGGCGCATCAGGTCGACGAGAAGCAGCGAGCTCGCGAGCGTGTAGGCGACCAGCGCGAGGATCGCCGCGTCCCCGGCGGGCCAGCTCGCGCCTGCCCCTTCAGCCCCCCAGAAGATCCCGAACGAGGTGAGCATGACGCCGACCGCGAACTTGAGCGTGTTCTCGGGGACACGGGTCAGTGGCGCGTGGACGACGAGCCCTGCCGCGACAACGACGAGCACGGCGGCGACTCCGGCGACGGCGGCGAGGGGAATGTTGTCCTGGTTGGAGCCGAAGGTGACGACGATGAAGGCGACCTCGAGCCCTTCGAGCAGCACGCCTTTGAAGCTGACGGTGAAGCCGTAGCCATCGATACCGCGGGGCTCCCGACCCGCCGCGCGCGCCGCAGCGAGCTCCTCGGCGAAGATCGCCTCCTCGTCGTGGAGGGCCTTGAACCCGCTCGCCCGCAGGATCGCTTTGCGCAGCCACTGCAGGCCGAAGATCAGCAGCAGCCCGCCGACCACGAGGCGAAGGGTGTCGATCGGAAGCACGGTCAACGCCGGGCCGAGGACGGCGACGATCGCCGCCAGCACCACCAGCGCCACCCCCATCCCGGCGAGCGCCGAGCGCCAGCCGCGGGTCATGCCCGCCGCGAGGACGATCGTCAGCGCCTCGACGCCCTCGACCAAGCAGGCCGCGAACACCGCAGCGAACAAGAAAAGGTCTCGCGTCACCGAGTCAGTATCGTTCCCGCCCGAGCGATGAGGCTCGCTCCTAACCGCGCTTCGCGCCGCTGATGGCCTCTACCCAGTGACATTTGACGACAGGTGGAGGTTTCGATGAGCGAGTCGACTGAACAAATGCGGGTGGCGCGATGACCACGTTGATGGTCGCGGTCGGTGGGGTCGCGGGCGTGATGAGTCGCTACGGCCTGACGCGCCTGACGCTGCACCAGGAATCGCTGATCTGGATGACGGCCGGGATCAACATCACCGGCTGCTTTCTGCTCGGCGTGTTGACGGCGACGAGCTGGTTCTCACGCGACGTCCGCGAGGGCCTCGGAGTTGGGTTCCTCGGCGGCTTCACGACGTTTTCGACCTTCTCGGTACAGGCCGTGCTCGAGGTCGACGCGGGCGAGCCGAACAGAGCGTTCGCCTATCTGGCCGTCTCGATCGTGGGCGGCCTCGCGGCGGCGACCGCCGGCTACGTCCTCGGGCGCCGGCTCGCCTGAACTGATCTCTAGCCGACGGCCGTTGTCGCGCGCGGTGCCAGCTCCATAACCTCTGCCACCAGCTCGTAGGAACGCAGCCTGTCGGCGGGGTCGTGGACCATCGTCGTCAGCATCAGCTCGTCGGCGCCGGATTTCTCGGTGAGCATCTCGAGGCCTTCTCTGACCTTCTCGGGCCCGCCGATCACCGCCGAGCCCGAGACCTGCGCCACCGAGGCCTCCTGCTGGGGTGTGAACTCATGGTCGGCGGCCTGTTCGGGAGTCGGGAAGCGGCCCGGGTTGCCGGCGCGCAGGCGGGCGAAGGAGAGGCGCGCGGGGCCGGCGAGCCAGCGCGCCTTTTCGTCGTCCTCGGCGCAGATCACCGCGCAGGCGACCTTGGCGTAAGGACGGTCGAGGTACTCCGAGGGTTGGAACATCGCCTTGTAGAGCTGCACGGCCGGGACGGTGTTGCGCGGGCTGAAATGGTGGGCGAAGGAGAACGGCAGCCCCATCTCGGCGGCGAGCTGGGCACTGTAGTCGCTCGACCCGAGCAGCCAGATCTGCGGCTTCGGCCCCTTGCCGGGAATGGCGGTGATGCCGCGGTGGGGGTTTTCCTGGCCGAAGCGGCCCTCGAAGAAGCCGATCAGCTCCTGGAGCTGCTGCGG
>JAWVFN010000181.1:0-7378 GCA_033855935.1 Solirubrobacterales bacterium
GGACCGGGATCTTGCGCTCTGCCGCCGTTTCGGCGATCCAGGCGAGCGAGTCCCGGCCGACGGTGTAGATCGCGTGCGGGCCGAAGCTGGGGGTGATCAGCGGGCCGGCCTCGGCGAGCTGGTCGAGAAAGCCGAGCGCCTCGGCTCGCAGCTTCTCGCCCTTGGCGCTGTCGAGCTGGTCGAGGAGCACCGCGCTGACCACGGCCCGGAGCCCGGCGTCGGTCGCGGCGCGCGCGACCTCGGGGCTGTGCCAGTACATGTCGAAGAACCTGCCCGTCCCCGAGCGGATCATCTCGACGGCGGCGAGGCGGGTGCCCCAGTAGACGTCCTCGCCGTCGAGCTTGGCCTCGGCGGGCCAGATCTTGGTCTCCAGCCACTCCATCAGCGGCAGGTCGTCGCCGAAGCCGCGGAACAGCGTCATCGCGGCGTGGGTGTGGCCGTTGACCATCGGCGGCGCCAGCAGCATGCCGCCGGCGTCGATCGACTCGTCGCCGGGCTGGGGCTCGACGTCGGGGCCGATCGCCTCGATTGCGCCGTCGACGGCGCGGATGCCGACGGTCGCGCCGTCGAGCTCGGCGCCGGTGACGGTCAGCGGCTTCACGCGATCTCCGGCAGCACGCGGCCGAGGTCCTCGAGCAGTCGCGGCGCGAACGAAGCGCGGAAGGCCCGGTACTCCTCGACCGACAGCGGCTCGGCCTCGAGGCCGTTGGCGAGGTTGTCGACGGTGCAGATCACGGTGTAGGCGAGGCCGGCCTCCCGGGCGAGGATCGCCTCGGAGGCGATCGTCATGCCGACGACGTCGGCATCGCGGGCGAGGGCACGGACCTCGGCCGGGGTCTCGAAGCGCGGGCCGCGGACCTGTGCGTAGACCCCGCCGTCCTGCATCGGCAACTCGGCCGCACCCGCCCAGGCGCCGACGACGCGCCGGCGCCACTGCGCGTCGAAGCCCGGCACGTTGTGGCCGCGGGTGTCCTCGTAGAAGCTCGGCGCCACCCGCGGCGCGAAGAAGTCGTCGGGGCAGGCGAGCGTCCCCGCCGGCCAGTCGATCCGCAGGCTGCCGACCGAGGCGAGCGCGACGACCCTGTCGCAGCCGAGCTCGCAGATCGCACGGATGTTGGCGTGGTGGTCGAGCATGTGGGCCGGGACCTCGTGGTTGATCCCGTGACGGGCGAAAGGGACGATCTCGGGGCGCTCGACCGTCATCCCCGGCGGCAGGCTGTGGCCGTGGACGACGGCTAGGCGCGATCCGGTAATGGCTGGCGGCTCCATCATCCCGACCCTAACCCCAAGGCGCCCCCGGACGCGAAGCGGAGGAGGCGCCGTTTTGTGTCAGGTTTTTATGTGGACTACGTCTCCGTCGGCGACGACGTAGTCGCGGCCCTCGGTGCGGATCAGGCCCTTCTCGGATGCGGCGACGTAACCGCCGGTCTGCACCAGGTCCTTCCAGCCGATGATCTCGGCGCGGACGAAGGCCTGCTGGATCTCGCCGTGGACGCGGCCGGCGGCGTCGTAGGCGGTGCCGCCGCGGGGCAAGCTGCGCGCGACCGCCTCCTTGTCCTTGTCGGCGGTGAAGAAGGTGATCAGGTCGAGCAGCTCGTAGGCGGCGTGGACGAGGCGGGTCAGCCCGGTCTCGCCGACGCCGAGCTCCGCGCGCATCTCGGCCGCCTCCTCCCCGTCAAGCTCCGCGAGGTCGGACTCGATCCGGGCGCTGACGGCGACGGTGCCGGCGCCGACCGAGGCGGCGTGATCGGCGAGCGCCTGGGGCACCTCGATCTCGCCCTCGGTGACGTTGGCGACGTAGAGCACCGGCTTCGAGGTCAGCGCCTGGAGTTTGCCCGGGCCCTCGGCGGCGGCCGGAGGCGCCGGCACCGAGCGCACCGGCTTGCCGGCGGCGAGGGCGTCGCGGACCTCCTCGAGCCATCCGAGCTCGGCGACCGAGGCCTTGTCCTGAGAGCGCGCCTCTTTCGTCACCTTCTCGAGCCGGCGCTCGGCCGTCTCGAGGTCGGCGAGCAGCAGCTCGGTGTCGATCGTCTCGGCGTCGCGGACCGGGTCGACGCTGCCGTCGGGGTGGGGAACGCCCTGGTCGCCGTGACAGCGGACGACGTGGCAGATCGCGTCGGTCTCGCGAATCGCGGCGAGGAACTGGTTACCGAGCCCCTCGCCCTCGGCCGCGCCCTTGACCAGCCCGGCGATGTCCTTGAACTCGATCGTCTCGGGCTGCATCTCGCTCGAGCCGAGGGCCTCGTAGATCGCCACCAAGCGCTCGTCGGCGACCGGGGCGATCGCGGTGTTGGGCTCGACCGTCGTGAACGGGTAGTCGCCGGTCTCGGCGCCGCCGGCGGTGAGGGCGTTGAAGAGAGTCGACTTGCCGGCGTTCGGAAGGCCGACGATCCCCACCTTCACCGGCGGCTCCTCCGCTTCGTACCCTCTGGGGCACAGGCGTCCGGGACCGCCGGCATCAGGAAAAGGTCCCGAGCGGGAAGGCGAGCCCGAGGCCGACGCCGAGCAGCGCCCCGCCGAGGACGTCGGAGGGGTAGTGCATGCCGAGGTAGGGACGGCAGAGCCCGATCGCGAGCGCCAGCGCGAACAGCACCGCGGCGGCCGGCTCGATCTGGGTCATCACCGTCGCGCAGGCAAACGAAGAGGTCGTATGGGCAGAGGGAAAGCTGAGCGAGCTCGGCGCGCCGCCCAGCGCCGGCAGCCCATCGAGCACCGGGCGTCGCCGCCGGACGATCAGCTTGACCAGGAAGTTGACGCCGATCGAGACCGGCCCGAGAAAGCCTGCCGCCAGCCACTCGCCGCGGCGATCGGGGTCGATCAGCGCAAAGACGATTCCGAGGGCGAGCCAAACGGCGCCGTACTCGCCGATCCGCCCGAGCCAGATCGCGATCGACTCCATCGCCGGTCCGTGGAAACGGGTCCGCATCGCGTAGAGGAGGCGGTTGTCGAGGCGGCCGAGCACCGGCGCAGAATACGGTTCGCGGAGGGATGACCTCTGAGAGCACCGATCAGCGCCTCGCCGACTACGAGCGCTCGTTCCGCAAAGCGGGCCTGCCGCTGTTCAGCGAGGAGTTCAGCGCGAGCAAGGACATCTTCAACCGCGCGCTGCCGCTGCTGGGCATCGTCTTCATCGGCGAGCTCCTCGGCGCCGGGCAGCTCGCGTGGTCCTGGTGGCAGAACGTGCTGGCGATCGCGGGCGCGCTGGCGATCGTCCTCGTCGCAATCGGCGTCATGAACCGCGCCCGTGACCGCGCGTTCTCAGCGATCCCATCCTCGATCGACGCGCCGGAGCTGATCGGCTTCGTCCTCCTGCCCGCCGTGCTGCCGTTGATCTTCGGCGGCCAGATCGGCAGCGCGGTCGTCACCGCGGTGGGAAACCTCGCCCTCCTCGCGGTCATCCTCGGCGTCGGCGCCTACGGGCTGCCCTCGATCCTGCGCTGGGTCCCCGGGCGGATCGCCTCCCAGCTCCGGGCGTCGCTGAGCCTGATCGCCAAGGCGCTGCCGCTGCTGGCGATCTTCATCCTCCTCGCCTTCCCGACCCAGGAGCTGTGGGCGATCTTCTCGCATCCGACCCGCGGCATCTACGCGGTCCTCGTCGGCCTCTTTGTCCTGCTCGCCGTCGGCTTCCTCGCCGTGCGCCTGCCGCGCGAGGCCGGGCGTCTGGAGGCCGAAGTCGCCGAGGGGCCGCCGCTGAGCCGCAGCCAGCGGATCAATGTCGGCCTGGTCATGTTCGTCAGCCAGGCGCTCCAGGTGCTGATCGTCAGCGTCATGGTCTTCGTCTTCCTCGCGGGCTTCGGCGTGCTCGCCGTCGACGACTCGCTGAGGATCCAATGGCTCGGCTCGACCGGCCACGAGCTGTTTCACTTCACCCTCTTCAACGAGCGCCTCGAACTGACCAGCGAGCTGCTGCGAGTTGCGGCCGGCCTCGCGGCTTTCTCCGGCTTCTACTTCGCGATCGCGATGCTCACCGACGACACCTACCGCTCCGAGTTCCTCGAGGAGCTGACCTCGGAGATGAAACACAGCTTCGTCGCGCGCGCGGAGTATTTGAAACTTCGCAAGCGGGCAGGGGTCACATGAGCCAGGTGATGGTCCCGGGCTACATTCACACTCCCGGCAACCACTGCGGTTCGACCGCGCTGCGTAACCTGCTCGCGTTCCACGGCGTTGAGATGACCGAGGAGATGGCGTTCGGCCTCGGCGCCGGGGCCTGCTTCTTCTACATCGTGCTCGAGGGCCAGTCCCCGTCGCGGTTCACCAACGGTCGCGCCTCCCGCCTCGAGGAGACATTTGTCGAGTTGACCTCCACGCCGCTGCAACTGGAGACCGAGGAGGACGAAGAGAAAGCGTGGGGAATCGCGCGGGCCGCCGTCGACGCCGGGCGGCCCGCGTTACTTCTGAGCGACCTCTACTACCTCGACCACTACGGCAACTCGGCGCATTTCCCCGGCCACGCGGTCGTCCTCGCCGGCTACGACGAAGAGGTCGCCTACCTCTCCGACACCGGCTTCGACGAGCTCCAGACGACAAGCCTCGAGAACCTCGCCAAGGCTCGTCACGCGAAACACCCTTGGTTCCCGCTCGAGGGGCACATGCTCCACATGCCCGGCGACGAGGAGATCGGCGATCTCAGCGGCGCGATCCCGGCCGCCGTCGCTCGCGCGGTCAAGGAGATGATCGAGCCGGCGATGGGCGAGTTCCAGGGACTGCCGGCGTTGCGCCGGCTGGCGGACGAGGTCGGCGACTGGCCCGGCGCCGCCGAGGACTGGCAGTGGTGCGCGCGCTTCCTCTACCAGGTGATCGAGCGTCGCGGCACCGGCGGCGGCAACTTCCGCCGCATGTATGCGCGCTTTCTCGAGGAGACGGGCTACGAGCAGTCGGCGCTCGCGGCCGAGGCCGCGGATCGCTGGACCGCTGTCGCCGAGGCCGCACGCGCGGCGAGCGATGCGGGCGAGCCCGAACCGAAGCTGTGGGCGTCGCTGGGCGCAGAAACCGCCCGCGTGCTCGACGCCGAAGAGCGGCTCTGGAGCTCGCTCGGCGCCGCTAGCGGCTGAACCGCGAGAAGCTTCCGAACCACGGCCCGGTCCGGCCCTCGAAACGCAGGCCGGCCGACTCGGCGCGCTCTCGGAGCCTGCCCGGTGAGACGAAGTGCGGGTCGCCGAACAGCTCGCCGACGACGAGACGGCCGCCGGGCTTGAGCACTCGGCGCAGCTCGCGCAACGCTGTTTCCTGATCGGGAATCTCACCGAGCACCGCGGTCAAGAAGGCGCCGTCGAAGCTCTCGTCCTCGAACGGCATCTGGGTCGCGTCGGCCTCGGTCGGCGAGATGTTGTCGATGCCGCGTTCGGCGGCGCGGCCGGTCGTGTGGTCGAGCATCTCAGGCTGGAGATCGAGGATCTCGATCGAGCCACCGGGACTAACCCAGCCGGCTGCGTCGAGCGTGTAGTAACCGGTGCCCGGGCCGACCTCGAGCAGGTGCTCGCCCGGCTGCGGTGCGAGGGTCTCGTTGAGCCGGTCGCGGGTGATCAGCGGATGCGGCGCCTCGATCCAGAACCGCTGCCCGTAAGGGCAGGCGGACGGATTGTTGCGCCACCAGAGGGCCGCCCCGAGGACCCCGAGCCCTGCTGCCGCGGCGAGCGCCCGCGGCCGCACTAGTTTCCGAATCCGACCCGCTGGTCGGGGCTGTCGGAGCGGATGAAGTCGAGGTGGGCGAGGTTGATCGAGACCTGGCCGTCCTCGGTCGTGATCTCGTGCCAGCCGTCGCCGGCTGCCGCCGCCTTCTTCAGGTCGTCGAGCTGCTTCGACTCGAGCCTCGCCGCGATCACCTGGCCGCCGTTGAAGCCGATCTCGACCCGTTCTGCTCTCGCTATTGCCGGCTTCTTTTCAGCCATGGGCGGGCTCGACGATTTCGGTCAGGACGCCACCGGTGGAGCGCGGGTGGAGGAAGGCGACGCGGCTGTCGCGGATCCCGGTCCGCGGCTCTGTGTCAATCAGGTCGAGCCCGGCCTCCTTGATCTCGGCCAGGGTCGCGTCGATGTCATCGACGGCGTAGGCGACGTGGTGCATGCCCCCGCCCTTCTTGGCGACGAACTTGCCGACCGGCGTGTCCGCGCCGAGCGGGCGCAGAAGCTCGATGTGGCCCTCGCCGACGTCGAGCAGCGCGGCCTCGACACCCTGGTCCTCGACCGTCTCGCGGTGCGCGAGCGGCATGCCAAGAGAGTCCTGGTAGAGGGCGATCGCCGCGTCAAGGTCCTCGACGGCTACACCGACGTGGTCGATTCGTCCGAATCCGACACGACTTTTCGCGGGCGCGCCCAAGAGGCGAGAGAGTCTATTGAGTGCCCGCAGTCGGCAATTCGGCGAGGCGGCCCCGACGCCGCCTCGCCGATGCCCCCGGCTTCTAGGCCTTCCTCGCGCGGCTCGCCATCATCACGCTCGAGATGAGCACGAACAGGGCCCCCCCGAGGAAGCCGACGAAGAACACCGGCGTCACCGTGGTTATCCCGAACACGATCAGGAGCCAGCCCATCCACTTCGGGAAGGCTCCGTGACGGACGATCGAGATGCCAGTGGCAAACAGGAACACCTGCAGCCCGATCGCGATCGGCAGGAAATCGTTGTCCCAGAAGGCCTGCAGCGCCTGGACCCCGACCGGATCGATGTCGTCGGCACGCTCGGCGATCGCAAAGGCGAGCGCCTGATCGAGGCCGAGCCCCACGGCGAACACGGCGACGCCCGCGACGACCATCAGCGAGAGCGCTCCGTTCTCACCCTCCGCGGCTTTGAGCACCTTGCGCAGGTAGCCGGCGTAGAACAGGAATAGCGACGCGGCCACTCCGGCGAGAATCGCGCCGATCTGGACCGAGTTCTTGTGGTCCGTGTACCAAGTGGCAATCTCGGTGCCAGAGTGCTTGGCGCTCACGGGGTCGCCGCTGACGGCGAAGCCGACGAAGGCCAAGATCACGAACGCGATGCCAGTGAGCGGCGCGAGCCACTCATATGAGTTCCTCTCCATCAAACAGCCTCCTCTCGCGGGCGGCCGAGTGCCCCCCGTCGCCGCGACCCTACTGCGGCGCTCGGAGGCCGACGGTGAGCGTGGTCACGCCTCGACTCTGAGGATCTCGGCCATCGCCGCCTCGCCGACCTCGATCTGCTCCTCGGTCGGCTCCTTGGTGGCGACGTATCGCTGGATCTCGTGGCCGGGGCGGCGGTAGGCGCGGGCCAGGGTCTTCTCGGAGTTTCGCTCCGACCACGCGAAGAGCTCGGCGGCCAGGCCGATGCTGCCGATGCCGACAGCCGCGCGCGCAACAGGGCCGGGCTTCTCGAGCGTGCGCTCGATCAGCAACTGGCCGAGCGCCGAGAAGATCAGCAGCGGGGC
>JAWVFN010000182.1:0-3067 GCA_033855935.1 Solirubrobacterales bacterium
CGGTTTGCGCTCGGTGTCCTCAATGGCGCGCTCGGCGGTGGGATGTCGAGCCGGCTGTTCCAGGAGGTCCGGGAGAAGCGCGGGCTCGCCTACTCCGTGTACTCCTACGTCTCGTCGCATGCGGACACCGGATTGTTCGGCGTCTACGCCGGCTGTGCACCCGGACGGGTCGACGAGGTGCTCGCGCTGTGCCGTGAGCAGCTCGCCCTCGCCGCCGACAAGGGCCTGACCGAGGATGAGCTCCGGCGTTCGAAGGGCCAGATGCGCGGATCACTCGTGCTGGGACTCGAGGACACCGGCTCACGGATGAGCCGGTTGGGCAAGGGCGAGCTGGTCCACGGTGAGCTGCTCTCGGTCGACGAGGTGCTGGCGCGGATCGACGCCGTGACTCTGGACGACGTACGCGAAGTGGCGCGTGACGTCCTCACCCGCCCGCTGTCGCTGGGCGTTCTGGGACCCTTCGGTGACAAGGACTTCTCGGAGGCCATCTCATGATTCGTGTTGCTGTCTTGGGTGCCGCGGGTCGGATGGGCTCCGAAGTCGTTCGGGCGGTCGAGGCCGCTGACGACCTCGAGCTCGCCGCGGCCTACGACGTCGACGACGCGATCGACCTCGCAGGTGCGGATGTCGCTGTCGACTTCACGCATCCGGACTCGGTGATGGACAACCTGCGCCTGTGCATCGATGCCGGAGTGCACGCGGTGGTCGGGACGACGGGGTTTGACGAGAAGCGCTTCGACGAGCTGCGGAGCTGGCTTTCTGATGCGCCGTCGGTCGGCGTCCTGGTCGCGCCGAACTTCGGCGTGGCGGCCGTGCTGATGATGCAGTTCGCCGCGCAGGCCGCCCGGTTCTTCGAGTCGGTCGAGATCGTCGAGCTGCACCACCCGCGCAAGGCCGACGCGCCCTCCGGCACCGCCCGCCGTACGGCCGAGCTCATCCATGCAGCGCGGGCGGGGATGGCGGCGATGCCCGACGCCACCAAGCCGAGTGCGTCGCTGGACGGTGCCCGCGGCGCTGACGTCGACGGCGTGCGGATCCATGCGGTCCGGCTGGACGGGCTGGTCGCGCACCAGGAGGTGCTGCTCGGCGGACACGGCGAGACGCTGACGATCCGCCACGACTCCTACGACCGGGCGTCGTTCATGCCCGGCGTCCTGCTCGGCATCCGGGAGGTCGGCTCGCGCCCCGGCCTGACCGTCGGCCTGGAATCCCTGCTCGACCTCTGAGTGCCGCGGGCACGCCTCCGCGCGCTAGGAGTCCGAGACCAGCGCGTAGGCGCGCACGGGCCAGGTGCCGACGCCGTGCCAGGCGAGCGGCGCCGCATGAAGGCGCGCGCCGCGGGCGGGAACGACGTGCAGTCCCGTGAGGTGCTCGAGGATCAGGATGTTGTCGCCGAGGAGACGGGTGTGGACCGGCCGGCTGAGGTCCGCGAGGTCGTCGATGTTGACCGCGTCGATCCCCACGAGCGCCGGCCGGCGCTGGGCCAGCCAGTCGGCGGCCTCGGCGGTGACATACGGCGCGTCGACGGCATACTCGTCCTCTCCCCAGTGCTCGTCACCCCCCGTGTGCAACAACACGGCGGCACCAGCGATGTCCTCATCTCCGACCGCCGCGGCCACGATGTCGACGCCGACGGCGCGCTGCCCGCGGGCGTCGAGGAGCAGCACGGGCACGTCCGCCACAGCGCTCAGCGAGATGCTGGCGAGGTCGCCGCCGTGCGCGAAGCGGTGGTAGGGGCTGTCGAGGTAGGTACCGGTGTTGCCGACCATGCAGATGCGGTCGATCTGGAAGGTCGTGCCGCTGGCCTGTTCGTACTCCTCGCGAGTCTTGAACGGTTCCCACTGCGGGCCCGGGAGTCCTGGATGAGTGAACATGCCCGGCTTGATCTCGTGGCTGAGGTCGAACATTCGCGTCATGCCGCCAGCATGGCCGCGCAGGCTCCCCCGCGATAGACGGTGTTCCCGGCGACACACACGCGTGGAGCCGGGCGCCGCTACGGTCGCTGAATGAATCTCGCGCCGAGACAGGCCGTCACCGCATTCGGCGTTCTTCGGATCGGTCTCGGCGTCGCGTTCTTGGCCGCTCCTCGGCGCCTCAGCCGCGGTGAGGACGTGCTCATGACCCGCGGCTTCGCGGTACGAGAGCTGGTCCTCGGCATTGGCGGTGTCATGGGTGGGGCACGCGGCGCCTCCGATTGGGCCCGGCTCGGCGCCCTGGTGGACCTGGGTGACGCGGCTTCGGCTGCCATCGCGGTGAGACGCCGGGTTCCGATGGCTGCTCCCGCCTTGCTGGCGGCGCTCGGCGGCCTAGCTGTGGAGACGTGGGCGTTCCGCGAGTTGACTGCTCCGGGTGCCCGCGCGTAGGTACTGGATATGCCGGTGATCGGACGCGCGTAGGTGCTTCCTTAGCAGCGCAGGGATCCCCGTCGCTCCGTCACTTTGACGAGCGCACCAGAATAATCAGACCGACCACGAACGCGGGCACCGCAATCACGCTCGCGGCGATCGAGGCCCAAACGAGGGCAAGGGACGTGCTCACCAGCCCCGCGACCAAAAGCAACACGGCGAGAACCGTCGGCATCACGAGCAGCGCGACGCCGTACACGATGCTTTGGGCTCTGCCACGCGCGGCGTTGGGAACCGTCACCACTGCACTATCCAGGGGCCCTGCTCGCGGCAGCAAGGCAGGTTGGTTTCAGGATGCTTGGGCGAGTAGGACGCTGACGATGTAGCCGAGGTCCATCCGGTCGGTGCAGTGGTCGGGTGGGAGCGTCTCGGCGGAGACGAGTTGTCCGCGCCCGCGCCGGTGTGCGAGTGCGGCCGGGTCGCCCCAGGGTTGGGCCGGGTGGTGCAGGATCGCGACGCCGTCGGCGGTGTGGACTTCGAGCCTGCGGTCGGGGTGCAGCACGAGGGTGAATCCTTGGGTGTGGATCAGGGTGTGGTGCCGGCTGCAGACCAGCACCAGGTTGGACAACAGCGGATAGTGATACCGCAAAGACGTCTGGCGTGGCCACTCGACCATCGTTGATCTGGATCAACGTCGGCACGGCCCTTCGGCGGCATACTTT
>JAWVFN010000183.1:0-9377 GCA_033855935.1 Solirubrobacterales bacterium
ACGGGCGAGCGCTTGGGGCCGATGGCGACGGCGCCGCCGAACAGCCGCAGCCCGGCGTCGACGTCGATCGCGACTCGCACCGGCGACTTGGTCCCGGCGTCCCTCGCGGCGCCCTCGATCAGGTCGAGGTGGGCGACCGAGTCGACCATCGCCACCGGCGCGGCATCCGGCTCGGCCGCGGTCAGCCGCGCGAGCGACGCGAGCCACTCGCGGTCGGTGCACGGATAGGCGAGCACGAGATTGCGGAAGCCGCGCTCCCAGAGGAAGAGGGTCTCGGGCAGCGTGTAGGTGAGCAGGCCCCGGAAGCCGCGGTCGAGGCTCAGCGCCCGCTCGAGGATCGCCCGGCAGCGCACCGATTTCGAGGCGACGCGAATCGGGACGCCGCCGGCGCGGCGCAGCATGTCGGCCGCGTTGGACCAGACTGCATCCATGTCGACGAAGGCGAACGGCGGCTCGACCTCGGCGAAGACCTGCTCGAAGCGTGCGTGCTGGTCCTGGGGGCGATCGCCGGTGGTGTGCGCCGCCTCGACCGGGGTCGGCGCATCGGCATGGTCGTAGCCGGACACCGGCGTCGGTTCCTCGCGGGTTCCTCGGGGTGCCTGTTCTGGGCCGCTGCTCATCTGAAGCCAGCCTACAATCGGGCCGATCAAAGCCCGGACAGGTGGCCGAGCGGCTGAAGGCACTCGCCTGCTAAGCGAGTAGGGGGCGCAAGCTCTCTCGAGGGTTCGAATCCCTCCCTGTCCGTTGATCACCTTCCTCGCATCCGGCGCTGTGGCTCTCGCGCTCCTCGTCTCCGGCACGGGGCAGAGCTCGGGGCCCGACGAGCTCTGGCCGGCGATCGCCTCCTCGGCCGGGATCTCGTACGAGCTCGCCCAGGTGCGCGACGGGGCCAAGGTCGAGCTCCACTCCTCTCCCGGCGGGCCGGTCGTAGCCACCCTGGGGCCGAAGACCGAGTTCAACTCGCCGCGCACCTTCTACGTCGCCAAGCGCAGCGGCGACTGGCTCGGTGTGCCCGCGGCCGCACTCCCGGACGGCCACCTCGGCTGGATTCGCGACGACCCGGCCCAGCTCGAGTTCGGCAGCACGATGTACTCGCTGCACGCCGATCTCTCGCGGCGAACCGTCGAGATCCGCTACGGCAGGAGCCTGGTCAGCACGATCCCGGTGACTGTCGGCGGCGCCGGGTCGAGCACCCCGCCGGGGACGTTCTCGGTCACCGACGGCCTTGCCGGCCGCGGCGTCGGTCCCTGGTACGGCTGCTGCATCATGGCGCTCACGGGGCACCAGGCGAACCTGCCGGCGGACTGGATCGGCGGCAACCGGATCGCGATCCACGGCACCCCGGGCCCTGTCGGCGGCGCGGCGTCGCACGGCTGCCTGCGCGCGAGCAACCGCGACATGGTCACCCTCTTCGCTTTGGTCCCGCTCGGCGCGCCCGTCTTCGTACGCGAATAGGGGCCGAGCCGCGCTTGCGCGGCGCAGCCTTCTTCTTGGGCTTCGGCTTCGTGGGCTTCGGCTTCGCCGCCGCCCGCCTACGCGCCGGGGGCTTCGCCGCGACCTGCTCGGCGATCGCCTCGCCGATCGCCGCCGAGAGGTCGTCGATGTCCGCCATCAGGTCGTGGTCGCCGACGAGGCCGAAGAAGACGTTGCCGTCGTAGCTGAGGACGCCGAGCGAGAGCGCGTGGCCCTGGGGCGAGAGGGGGACGAAGGGATAGACCTCCAGCATCCGGTGACCCATCATGTAGAGCGGGATCTGGGGGCCGGGGACGTTGGAGACGACGAGGTTGAAGACGAGCGGCTTCGACATCGCCTGCGAGAGCAGGCGGTTGACCGTCGGCGGCGCCCAGCCGGCTGCCTCGATCAGCAGGGTCGAGGCGCGGACCGACTCCGAGGCCTTGAGCCGCTCGGTCTCGTCATGGATCCGCTGCAGGCGCTTGACCGGGTCGCGCTCGGCGATCGGCAGCCGGGCGAGGATCGTGGCGATCCGGTTGCCGAGCTCGCCCTGATCGTCGGCGGTGCGGATCGAGACCGGGACCAGGGCGACGACGTACTCGGGGAGCTTGATCCGCCGCTGCTTGAACAGACGCCGCAGTCCGCCGGCGGCGACCGCGAGGATCACGTCGTTGACGGTGGCGCCCTCGACGGGCCCCCGCGCGCGCTTTACCTCGGTGAGCGTCGCCTTCTGCCAGCCGATACGGCGGTCGCGGCCGATCTCCTGGTTCATGAACGTGCGGCGCACGCGCGGCCCGCTGACCGCCATCGAGCTGAATGCCTCCGCTGTCTTGAACACCCGCGCGGCGCTGCCCGCCGGCGAGCGCACGGCGGTCCGCGCCGCGCGCCCGGTGGCCCGCAGCGGCGTCCCGATCAAGTCGACCGCGGCCCCGGCTAGTAGCGCAGCCTGGGCCGGGCTCGCCGGCCGCCAGCGCTTTGCCTTCTTGTCCTCGCGGCCCTTGGGGCTGATGTCGAGGATCGCGGCGCCGACGTCGATCGCGGAAACGCCGTCGACCAGGGCGTGGTGGGTCTTGGAGATGAACGCGTGGCGGTTGCCGGCCAGTCCCTCGACCACGTAGATCTGCCATGGAGGGCGGGACTTGTCCAATGGCTCCGACATCACGTTGCCGACGAGCTCGCGCAGCTCGGCTTCGCCGCCGGGCCGCGGCACGCGCAGCCGCCGCACGTGGCGCCGGACGTCGAACTTGGGGTCGTCGCCCCAGACGGGGTTGGCCAGGTTGAGCGGCGTCTTCGTCACCCGCTGGCGAAACCGCGGGACGAGGGCGAGCCGGCGACCGACGTGGTCGACGAACTCGTCGAAGTCGGGCGCCGGGCCCTGCATGATTGTCGTGCCACCGACGTGGACATGGATCGGCCCGTCGTCGGCGAGCCACGACGACATGTCCGATGCGGAAAGTCGCTGAGCCATGAGCGGGGCAGCCTAGCTTTGGCCCGGACGCCACATCAGCCACATCGGCGGCGAGTCCGGCAGGCTCACCTTCCGGGCGAGCTCGAAGCCGAAGCGCCGGTAGAAGGGGATGTTGGCCTCGCGCTGGGTCTCGAGGTAGGCGGGCAGCCCGTCGGCGTCGGCCGCCGCGAGCCCGGGCTCGATCAGCGCCGAGCCGTAGCCATGGCGCTGCGCCTCGGGCCGGACCGAGAGCGTGTTCAGGTACCAGTGCGGCTCGGTGGGGTGGTTGTCGGCCATCAACGCGTCGAGCCGAGCGCCGCGGCCGAGCGCGGTCAGCCCCTCGGGGAGCAGCGAGAGGGTCTCGAAGAATCGCTCGCGGCTGCTCAGCCGCGGCCGCGTCGGCGGAATCCAGAGCGCCGCGCCGGCGAGATCGGGCGTCGTCCAGGCGCCATCGCGGGGGACGAAGACGCGGCGGATCATCGCCCTGTAGTGGCGATCGAGCAGGCGCCGGCGCCGCCAGTCCCCGGGCAGCATCCAGATCCAGATCTCGTTGTCGAAGAAACCGGCGGCGATTGCCCCGGCGGCGCCGGAGACCAGCTCGGGGCTGACCTTGACCACGGGATGCCTCACCGCTCGCAGCCTATGCTCAGGCGAGGTGAAGCGGGCCTACGAAAGCGTCAAGGGAGCATTGGGGCTCTTCGGTGAGCACCATCTGACCGACTGGGCGGCGGCGCTCACCTACTACGGCTTGCTGGCGATGTTCCCCGGCCTGATCGCGCTGGTCTCAATCATCGGTCTCTTCGGCGACCCGGTATCGACGACCAACACGATCACCAAGATGCTCAGCGAGATCGGGCCTGGGTCCGCCGCCGACTCGTTCGCAGGCCCCGTGCGCTCGGTGATCGAGCACCGTGGCCAGGCCGGCGTGTTCCTCGTCCTCGGCCTCGGCCTGTCGGTGCTCTCGGCGTCGAGCTACATCGCCGGTTTCATGCGGGCGACGAACGTGATCTATGGGGTCGAGACTGGGGAGCCGTTCTGGAGGACGCGGCCCCGCCAGCTGCTGTTCACGCTGGGGATGATCGTCGGGGCGGCGCTGATCACGATCACGATCGTGCTCTCGGGCCCGCTGCTGCACGCGGTCGCCGGCCCACTCGGCATCGACGGCACCGCGCTGACGATCTGGAACGTCGTCAAGTGGCCAGTGTTGCTGGTGATGGTCGTGCTCCTCTTCGCCGTCCTCTATTACGTAACGGCGCCGACGCGAAACGCCGGCTTCCACTGGGTCACGGGCGGCAGCCTGCTGGCGGTCACGATCTGGATGGCCGCCTCCGGCGGGCTGGCGCTCTACGTCTCCAACTTCGGCTCCTATGACAAGACCTACGGGACCTTGGCCGGCCTCGTCGTCCTGCTGATCTGGATCTGGCTGACCAACGTCGCGCTGCTGCTCGGCGCCGAGATGAACGCCGCCCGCGAGCGGGGCGTCGACCCGGCTAAGTGATGTAGCCGGTGCGGGTGAGGAACTTGCGGGCGTGCTTCAAGAACTTCGCCGGCTTGTCGAGGTAGCCGCGGGCAACCGCCTTGCGGAAGAGGCCGATGCCCGCGTCGCAGTTGCCGAGCAGGCAGTGATCGGCGAGGTTGGCCGCGAGCAGCGGCTTGATCCCGAGCGACTTGAACTTCTTGAACTGGCGCTTGAGCTGCGTGAGGTCGGCGCGGACGAGCGCCGGGTAGGAACGCGTGACGTCGAGCATCTGACCGTCCGAATAGCGCCAGACCTGCGGCGGGAAGCGGCTCGAGGCGAATGAGCCGAACGCATAGGCGAAGGCCGGGTTGCCGCTGCGGAACTCGAGCTGGCCGTCCTTTTCGGGGTCGAAGAAGCTGTAGCCGGGGTCGCCGAAATCGTGGACGGTGCTCGTGTAGCCGCCGGATTTGAAGCCGAAGATCTGAGAGTAGAAGCAGCAGTGGGCACCGCCCGTGTAGAGGTCGAATACGACTTCGGGGTCCGGGGTCGAGTCGAGCTGGACGATCTGGACCGAGTTGCCGCGTCCGCCGTAGGCGGGGCCGGTCCCGCACCCCGGGCAGGCGGGCGAAAGCGCCGCGGCCTGATCGACCTGGGTCACGCCGCCGCGGACGATCTTGACGTGCACGCCGGTGTAGCCGATCTTGGTCGGCGTGTAGCTGAGCTCGGCGGTGACGTTGCCGACCGTCGCGGTCTCGGTGTTTGCGCTCGCCGCCGGCGCTGTCGCCAGCGCCAACCCCACGATGGCGGCGGATATCCAGCCCCGGCTCCTCACGGCGGTGACTCTACCATCGGTCATGTGTTTCCAGACCAAGACCGCGGGGCAGGCTGAGCTGGGATGAAACGCGCGTTCGCCTTGACGCTGGCCCTGGTCGCCGCCGCGTTCACCGCGGCGCCCGCGGGCGCGGTGGCGCCGACCGATCCGATGGCCGCCTCCCAGCAGCCGCTTTCGATCATGCGGGTCGGAGCGGCGCTCGATCTCGTTGGTGCGCGGCCGGCGGACGTCCCGGTGCTCGTCGCCGACACGGGCCTCGACCTCGGTCACCCCGACCTCGCGCCGCGGCTTCTCGGCCCACCGGCGCCGGGCTCCGATCTGATCGGGACGCCGGCGCCGCCGCTCACCGCCCCGGACTCCGATCCCTCCGATCCGCTCGGCTACAGCGGCCACGGCACGGCGGTCGCCGGGATACTCGCGGCGGCCTGGAACAACGGCATCGGTGGTGCGGGGGTGGCGCCAAATGCGCGGCTGATCCCGATGCGGAGCTGCTGGGACAACGACCAGTGCTACCAGTACATCCAGGCCGACGCCTTCAATCGCGCGATCGATCAGTTCGGCGCCCGCGTGGTCAGCATGAGCTGGCTGGTGGGCGCGCCGGAGCCGGACTTCGTCGACGCGATCCGCAACCACCCGAACACCCTCTTCGTCTCGATCCCTTCCGGCAACGGCGGAGCGACGGACGCCGAGCCCGACGCCGCAAACCGCGTCCCCTGCTCGCTCGATCTTCCGAACATCCTCTGCGTCACGACCAGCGCCCCGAACGACGGGCTCAGCTGCGGCGACTATGGCGCGACGCTCGTCGACGTCGCGGTCCCGACCGAGAACTCGACGACGACGGTCAACGGCGGCGGCTTCGGCCCGACGGGGTGCGCGACGAGCTACGCGGCGCCCACCGCCGCGGGCGTCGCCACGATCCTCTTCGGCTACGCGCCGAGCGCGACGGCGGCGCAGGTCCGCGAGGCGATCATCGCGGGGGCCCGAACGGCGCCGGCGTGGCAGGGCAAGTCGGTGTCGGGCGGGATTGTCGATGCTGTGGGAGCCGTGCGCGCGCTCTGCGGGAAGTTCAAGTGCCCGGCGAAGCCGAAATGCAAGAAGAAGCGCCACCACAAGAAGCGCTCGGCCGCGGCGGCCAAGAAGAAGGCGAAGAAGAAGTGCAAGAAGACGAAGAGGAAGAAGAAGACGGCGAGGAAGTAGCGCGCCCCCTCGAGCCGGCCCGGCACTAGCGCGCCAGTCCCTCCTCGATCTGGACGCCGGCGCTGTTGAGGGTCATCGCGACCATCTCGTAGTGACCGGTGAGCATGCAGAGCTCGAGCATCTGCTCGGGGGAGAGGTGGTTCGAGGCTCGCTCCCAGGTCGCATCGGAGACGAATTGGTCGGCGTGAAGCTCGTCGACCGCGGCGAGGATCGCGGCTTGGCGCTCGCTCCAACCCTCGGCGCCGGCGCCTTCGCGGACCCGCTCGACGTCGGCGTCGCTGAGGCCGGCCCGCCGGGCGATGCTCTGGTGCTGCTCCCACTCGTAGCGCGCGCGGCAGTTGACCGCGGTGCGCAGGATGACGAGCTCGGTGTCGGCGCGGGGCAGGGTGCCGCGCGGCATCAGGCGGCCGGCGAACATCAGCCAGGGACGGAAGAAGCGCTTGTTGCGGCCGAGCGTGGCGAAGATGTTGACCGTGCGCCCCTTGCTCTGGCGGCGCATCAGCGGCACGAATCCCCGCGCGAAGAGGCCGAGCTGCCGGCCCTTGCCGGGCGGCACGCGTGGCCGGTCGAGCTCGATCCAGTCTCCTGCGCTCACGCGCGGACCCTAACCCGAACGCGTAGCGATCCGCTCTGCGGCCTTCGTCATCTCCTCGAGCGTCGTCGCCACCGCGATCGAGGCGGCGCCGAGCCGCCCCTTCAGCACATGGTCGACGCGGACCTGACCGGCGACGAGGTGCAGCGGGTGGCCGGCGGCCGCGGCGCGCCCGGCGATCTCGCCGACGACTTTGCCCTCGAGGCTCTGGACGTCGAAGCGGCCCTCGCCGGCGATCACCGCCCCCGCAGCCTCCAGGCGCGCGTCGAAGCCGATCCGGTCGAGGACGAACTCGGCGCCGTGGAGGAGCTCGGCGCCGAACTCCGCCCAGAGGCCGCCGGCGAGACCACCGGCGGCGCCGGTCATCGGTACGCCGCGCGGGTCGCGCGGCAGTCCGGCGGCGAGCTCGTCGAGACGATGCGCGAGCCGCTTGACGGCGTCGCGCCCGGCACCTTTTTGCGGGGCGAAGAGCGGCGCCGCCTGCTCGAAGGCGATCTTCACGTCGCAGAGCACGCTGAGGCTCGCGCCGTCGATTCCGCCCCGCTCGCGGAGCGCCTCGATCGCGCCTTGGCCGCCATCGGTGGTGCCGCTGCCGCCGGCCCCGAGCAGCACCGCGGTGGCGCCGGCGTCGAGGGAGGCGGCGATCAGCTCGCCGGTGCCGCGGGTGCTCGCTGCCTCGGCATCGCGCTGCTCCGGCTCGACCAGCGTCAGACCCGATGCCGCGGCGGCGTCGATCACCGCCACCTTCCCGCCGTCGATCAGCCCGAACCGCGCTTCGACCGGGTCGCCGAGCGGACCAGGCACGCTCTCCTCCCTCCACTCACCGCCGCCGTGCGCGACCAAAACCGCCGCCGTGCCCTCACCGCCGTCGCCGACGGGGCAGCGATCGGCTTCCGAGCCGGCGGCTTCGATCCCTCGCGCGAGCGCATCGGCGACCTCGAAGGCGTCGAAAGTTCCCTTAAACGAGTCGGGGGCGACGAGGAACCGGGTAGGCACGCGCCGCTACCCAACCACAGCAGCTACTTATGGTGCTTCTTGCACTTCTTCTTTTTGGCGATGGCGGTCTTGTGTTTCCCGTGCTTCTTCTTGCACTTCTTCTTCTTCTTCTTGGCCGCCAAGGGCGCCGGGGTCGAGATGTCGAGGCTCCAGCCACCGGCGATCGAGCCGGAGCCGTCGATCTCGCCGTCGTCGTCGCGCACCCACAGTTGCCAGGTGCCGTTCGGATCGACGCCATTGAAAACCGAGAGCGTTGCGACGTACGGCCCGGCCGGGGCGGGCAGTGGGAAGTGGTCGTCTCCGACCCCGTCGGTGAAGTCCGTCGCCTGGTACGTCCCGCCCACGCACTGATTGCCGGGGATGGTGGGGAGAAACGAGGGCGCGGCGTCGTCGAAGACAAACGTCTGGCCGCTGATCGGCGTCGCTCCGCTTCCGCATGTGTCGCTCATCAGCAGTGTCTCCGCTCCTCCGGGGCCGACGAGCAGGATGTCGATGTCGTTCGGGTACTTCTCGCTCAGCTGCGTCAATGTCGCCCGCACCCGGACCACCGTGCCGGTCACGCCACTGACGCTGACCGTCGAGGGATAGGGAGTTGCGGCTGAGCCTTCGGCGAGCGCGATCGGAGCCGAGTTCGAGAACGTCGCGGCGGGCGCGGATGGCGCAAGAAGGGCCAGGCAGAAAACCACGGCGACAGCGAGGCCAACGAAGCGGTCAGTCATTCCTGAGTCCTTCCTCCGGGGCGTCCAGCATAATGCCGGGGGCCGTGGAGGCGAGCAACGAACCGTCGAAGGCGAGGCTGCCGGTGCGCATCCTGGCTGTAGTCGTGACTCTGCTTCTCGCGGCGACCTGCGGAGCCTTCATCGCCGGTGCTTCGGACAACACCACGCTGCCCACCTGTCACGACGTCAATCGCGGTCAGGCGAAGGCCGCCTCGAACGGCGACTGCTTCGACGGCTCGACCAAGCGCGCCGACGCCGGGCTCGCCCTTGCGATCGGCTCAGGCCTGGCGATGGCCGCGGCGCTCGTGCTCTCGATCATGTTCGCGGTCACCGGCCGCCGCGGCCGCCTCGTCCTGATCCTGATCGGCGTCGCGATCGTCCTCGCGCTGCTCGAGATCCTCGTCATCCACATCTAGCGAAGTAGAGGCGCGGCGAGCGCCTAGAATCGTCCGCCCGCGCCCGTAGCTCAGTTGGATAGAGCGCCGGTCTACGAAACCGGAGGTCACTGGTTCGAGTCCAGTCGGGCGCGCTTTGCTGGGGCTAACTGCGCGTTAGCCCTTTTTGACAAGCTTGATCCGCTCCGACTGCGTGTTCGAGGTGACGCCTCCGGCGGGCGTGAAGGTGACCGCCACGGTGATGTTCGCCTTGTGCTTCTTCTTCAGCTTCTTCTTCGTCTTGCCCTT
>JAWVFN010000184.1:0-40616 GCA_033855935.1 Solirubrobacterales bacterium
TGTGGGGTGTCGCCCGTGCGCAGCCCGACGGAGATCGGCGCCTTTATCCCCTGCAGCGGCGCCCGCAGGTTGCGCTCGATGTCGTAGGAGAGCGCCTTCAGCGGCGAGACGTAGACGATCTTCACCCCCTGGCCGAGCTCCTCGGGCTCGGTCGCGAGGCGGTCGATCCCCCACAGGAACGCTGCGAGGGTCTTGCCCGAGCCCGTGGGAGCGGAGATCAACGTGTGCGCACCCGAGGAAATCGCGGGCCAGCCGGCCGCCTGGGCAGGCGTGGGGGCCTCAAATGAGGCGTCAAACCACCGCTTTACGGGCTCGCTGAAGCCCTCCATGGGTGGTTTCGCACTCGCTTTTCGCTCAGTGGCCAACCCATTGATCTTACGGACGCACCCCGGTCGGCATCGCGGGGGGCGCTAAAACGGCGGCGGGGCCAGCATCTGGATATCGAACTGCTTTTCGGCGGCTCCGGCCTTCTCGCCGAGCGGGCGCGGCCCGCTGACGAGTGCTGCTAGCCGCCGCGGGCGGCGTTGACGAGGTTCGCGGGCGGGGTGATCTCGGCGGCGGCCTTGAAGGTGTCGCCGGCCACCGAGATGCTGATCGGCGCGACGCTCGGGTCGCCGGTCGCGGTGATGGTGAAGACGCCGGTGACTCCCTTGTCGATCTCGACTTGAGTCAGGCCCTTGACGATCGACGCGCGGGCCGGGTCGGGCGCGATTGCCGAGAGCATGACCTGGGCGGCCTCGCCGGCATAGGGCGCGAAGAGCTCGATGGGCTGGCCGCCGAGCTTGCTCTGGAGCTGGTCGACGAAGGCCTTGCCCTCGCCGGTCAGCTTCTCGGGAAGGCGCCCGGGGAGGCTCGCGAACATGCCCGCCGCGGCGGGGCCTGCGTCGTCGATCGTGGCCTGCTGAGCGAAGCCATCGAAGGCGAAGAGCTGGGCGGCCGCCTTGTCTCCCTGGTTGGGGCCGAGGGCCGCGACCTTGTCCTTGATCAGCTGGGCGCCGTTCTGCTCGAGTAGGCCCGCGAGCACGACGGCATCGGCGCCCGAGGCCTTGACCTTCTTCATCAGCGCGGTGTAGTCGGTCGCCTTCGGGTCCCACTGCTCGCTGCCGGCCAGTTTCATACCCAGTGCCTTGGCGGCGCCGGTGAAGGTGTTGGCCTGTCCCGAGCTCGTCGGGTCGTCGGCGGCGGTGAGCAGGAACGGCTTCGCGACCCCCTGCTTCTGGACGAAGGTCGCGAGCGCGGCGCCCTGGAAGGCGTCGTTGGGCACGACGCGTGCGTAGTTGCGCGTCCCCGACGGGTAGAGCGAGTCGGGCTGGCCCGGCTCGCAGCCCTTTGCCGTCTCGGTGAGGCAGATCAGGGTGTTTCCGGGCGAGACCATCGGCAGGCCACCGCCGGGCGCCCTGTTGAGGATCGGGATCATCAGGGCGGCGCAGCCGGAGTTGTAGGTGCCGATTACGCCGAGCACGTCGGAGTTGGCGGCGTAAGCGGCGGCGTTCGACTTGCAGGTCGCCTCGTCCCACTCCCCGGTCGATTTGATCGAGTCGTCGCAAGCCTGGAAGGCGACGTCGGTCTTGCCGGCCTTCCAGCCCTCATTGCCGAGCTCCTGCCGAATCGCGTCGTTCATCTGGCTGGTGCGCTCGGCCGAGTCTCCCTGTTGGGGAAGGTCGGAGACGATCAGCGCGGTCGGGTCGCCATGGCCGCCGTATTCGACGTCGCCACAGGTATCGGTGCCGACGGCGCTGACGTGGGCGAAGGCGCTCGAGCCGCCGCTGCCATTGCCGCCGCCACAGGCGACGAGGCCCAGCGCGAGCGGGACGGACGCGGCAATCAGGATCAGGAGCCACCGGCGAGTCAGAGCGACCACGGTATTGATCTACGCGGCGGTGCGCGTCCGTAGCGAGTGCGGACCTAGGCTTCTGCGAGCTTCGGCGCGGACTTGTCGCGCTCGGAGAGGACGGGGTCGTCGATCGGCCACTCGATGCCGATCTCGGGATCGTCCCAGGCGATGCCGGTCTCGAGCTCGGGGTCGTAGTAGCTCGAGACGCGGTAGATGACATCGGCCGAATCGCTGAGGACGCAGAAGCCGTGACCGAAGCCGTCGGGGATGAAAAGCTGGTGGTGCTTGGTGCCGTTGAGCTCGTACCCCTCCCACTGCTTGTAGGTCGGCGAATCCGGGCGGAGGTCGACGGCGACGTCCCAGATCCGGCCGCTCGGGCAGCGCACGAGCTTGGCCTGTTCAGCCTGCCGGTGGATCCCGCGCAGCACGCGAGCGCCCGAGCGGCTGTGGTTGTCCTGGACGAAGTCGGCGTCGATGCCGAGACCGCCGAGCGCGTCCTGGCGGAAGGTCTCGACGAAGAAGCCGCGCTCGTCGCCGTGTACGGTCGGCTCGATCAGGACGATGTCTTCGAGCTTTGTGGGTAGCCGCTCGAAGTTCACGCGAGCTTGCGCCCGTATTGCTTCTCGTAGTACTCGCGGTACTCGCCCGAACGGATCGGCTCCCACCAGTCCTCGTTGTCGCGGTACCAGGCGACGGTGAGCTCAAGACCTTCGTCGAAGTTGACCTTGGGCTCCCAGCCGAGACCGCCGAGCTTGCCCGACGCGAGCGAGTAGCGGACGTCGTGGCCGGGGCGGTCGGTGACGTACTCGATCAGCGACTCGTCGCGGTCGGTGAGCGCGAGGATACGGCGGACGACGTCGACGTTGGGCAGCTCGTCGGGGCCGCCGGCGTTGTAGGTGTTTCCCGTGTCGCCCTTCTCGAGGACGGTGGCGACCGCGGCCGCCGAGTCTTCGACGAACAGCCAGTTGCGGATCTGCATACCGTCGCCGTAGACCGGCAGCGGGTCGCCGGCGAGCGCGTTGAGGACGCAAAGCGGGATCAGCTTCTCGGGGTGCTGGTAGGGCCCATAGTTGTTGGAGGCGCGGAAGATCACGACCTCGGCGCCGTAGGTGCGGGCGAAGGCGCCGGCGATCAGGTCGCCGCCGGCCTTCGACGCCGCGTAAGGCGAGGACGGGTTGAGCGGCGACTCCTCGCTCGCCGAGCCTTGCTCGAAGTCGCCGTAGACCTCGTCGGTCGAGACCTGGAGGTGGCGGATGCCGGCGTCCCTTGCGGCCTCGAGCAGGACGAAGGTGCCGAAGACGTCGGTGTTGATGAACTCACCGGGCGATTCGATCGAGCGGTCGACGTGGGTCTCAGCGGCGAAGTTGACGACGGCGTCGGCGCCCTCGACCGCGGCGCGTACGGCGTCACGGTCTGCGATGTCGCCCTCGAGCAGCTCGCAGTTGTCGATGTCCTCGAGGTTCTCCGGGCGTCCGGCGTAGGTGAGCTTGTCGAGAACCCGCACCGGCTCCTGCGGGTATTTGGCGACCCAGTGGCGGACGAAGTTGGAGCCGATGAAGCCAGCGCCGCCGGTGACGAGCAGCGTCACCGCCGCGACCCCAGCGCGACCCGGCGCTTCAGGTACTCGCCGATGCCCTGCCGCCAGGGCGGCAGCGGAATCGCATCCTCGCGCTCGGAGGTGAGCACGCCATAGGCCGGCCGCGGCGCCGGCCGCGGGACCTGCGCCGAGGTAGCCGGCTTGACCTCGCAGTCGACACCGGCCTGGGTGAAGATCTCGCGGGCGAAGTCGCTCCAGGAGCAGTGGCCGGCGCCCGCCAGGTGGTGGATGCCGTACTCCTCCTCTTCGATCAGCTCGAGCAGGCCCTCGGACAGGTGCGCGGTGTAGGTCGGGCATCCGACCTGGTCGGAGACGACGAGGATCTCGTCGCGCTCCTCGCCCAGCCGCAGCATCGTCTCGACGAAGTTCTTGCCGTAGGGCCCGAAGACCCACGAGGTGCGGACGACGAAGTTGCGCGGGTTGGCCTCGGCGGTTGCCTGCTCGCCGGCGAGCTTCGAGCGGCCGTATGCCGAAAGCGGCCGGGTCTTGTCGCCCTCGGCGTAGGGCTCGCCCCGGCGCCCGTCGAAGACGTAGTCGGTCGAGGGATAGACGACGACCGCGCCGGCCTCGGCGGCAGCGGCGGCGACGTTGCCCGCGGCGGCGCCATTCAGCTCGGTCGCCGCGGCCTCGGCCGCCTCGGCGCCGTCGACGTCGGTCCAGGCCGCGCAATTGACGACGACGTCCGGGGCGACGCTGCCGATTTCCTCGGTCGTCTGCTTGGCGTCGGTGATATCGAGCTCGGCGTGGCCGAGGGCGACGACGTCGTGCGACGCGGCCTCGGCCGCCTCGACGAAGTCGCGGCCGAGCATGCCGCCTGCACCCGTCACGAGGATCTTCACGGGATCGAGATGTCGGCGTTGTCGCCGACGAGGAATTTGAGGGTCTTGGGCATTCCGTTGCTGCGCGAGAGCTTGACGTCGCGGCCGAGCAGGCTCCCCTCCATGCGTGCCTCGAGGTTTGAGATCTGCGAGCCGGCGAGGACGATCGAGTGCTCGATCTCCGAACCGGTGACCTGGACGTCGCGGTCAATCGCAGTGTAGGGGCCGATGTAGGAGTCGACGAGTCTCGATCCGGCGCCGATCACCGCCGGGCCGCGTACCGTCGTCCGCTCGAGCTTCGCGCCCGCCTCGATCACGACCTTGCCCTCGACCTGGCAGTCGACGAGCTCGCCCTCGTTGCGCGGTTCGATGTCGTCGAGCACGAGGCGGTTGGCCTCGAGCATGTCAGCGAGCCGCCCCGTGTCCTTCCACCAGCCCTTGACGATGTGGGGGTCGACCCGCTTGCCGGAGTCGATCAGGTGTTGGATCGCGTCGGTGATCTCGAGTTCGCCTCGTCCCGAGGGCTCGATCGCCCGCGCGGCGCCGAAGATCGAAGACTCGAACATGTAGACGCCGACCAGCGCCAGGTCGCTCGGCGGGTCCTTTGGCTTCTCGATCAGGCGCACGACGCGCTCGTCCGAGTCGAGCTCGGCGACCCCGTAGGACTCAGGGTCGCTGACCTTCGTCAGCAGGATCAGTGCATCGGGCTCGTTGGAACGGAAGGCGTCGACGAGCTCGGTGATGCCATCTCGCAGCAGGTTGTCGCCGAGGTACATGACGAAGGGGCTGTCGCCGATGAAGTCCTCCGCGGTCAGCACCGCGTGGGCCAGGCCGCTCGGGGCGTCCTGCTCGATGTAGGTGATGCTGGCGCCGAACTGTGACCCGTCGCCGGTCGCCTCGCGGATCTCCCCACCCGTCTCGGGCGCGATGATGATGCCAATCTCGGATATCCCGGCCTCGACCAGCGCCTCGATCCCGTAGAAGAGCACGGGTTTGTTCGCCACCGGCACCAGCTGCTTGGCAGAGGTGTGGGTGATTGGGCGCAGGCGCGTTCCAGCGCCGCCCGAGAGGATCAGGCCTTTGAGGTCGTCCATCCGCCCGCGCAGGCTACGGACTAGAAGGCGTAGGCGCGGATAAGCGGGCCCTTGAACTTGCCCCAGGCGACGCCCCAGCGGCGCCCGGGCTTGTTCGGGGCGCCGAACTGGAAGTAGCCGGCGGTGTTTGTGGTGACGGTTCGCAGAGGGTGCGCCGGGCCGCCCTGGTCGCGAAAGCGAATGCGGACGGTCGCCGGCCCCGTCGCCGGGCGCACGTAGCCCCAGATCGTCACCCGCTTCGCCGAGCGCGCCCGCGCCACGAGCGGCGTCCGGAAAGCGGCGTAGGCGGGCTTGCAGCGGAACCCCGTGCCGACGGGATGTGTGTCGGGCGAGTTCGCCGGACAGAGCCCGGAGGCGAAGCCGTACGCGGCGGTGCCGCGGGGGTCATCGCGGAGCAGGTACTGGGCGAAGGAAGCGAGACCCGGGTTGTTGTAGGCCATGTACTCGGCGATTGAGATGAACTCCGCCTGCTGCTGGCGCGGTACGCCGATCGGCGAGTCGGGGCGGCTCGGAAATCCGAACTCGGTGACGTAGAACTGGGCCGAGCGCGAGATCGCGCCGGTCCTTTTTGCCTGCGCGACCAGTTTCTGCATCGAGCCCAGGTTCGCGAACGAGACCTGGCGCCCGCCGAAGGGCTTCTGGAACGGCGCCCGGCTGAAGAGGTAGGGATGGTGCGCCCAGCCGGAGATCTCGAGAGGCGGACAGGCGCCGACGCGCTTGCCGCGACCGTTGAGGCAGAAGACTGCACGGGTGAAGTTGAGCGGGTCGCGCCGCCTGTCCATCGCAATCGGCCCAACCTCGCCGGCGAGGATCCTGCCCGGGTAGCCGGCCGCGACGAGCCCCTGCTGGCCGGCCACGATCAGCTGGCGGTAGAGCGCGATCGCCTGCGCCGCTCCCTGGCCGGTCTTGGGGCGCAAGAAGGTCGGGCTGTTGGGCTCGTTCCAGATCGAGACGTAGGCGACGGTACCGACGGAGCCGGGTCCGCCGCCGTAACGCTTGCCGACCGCATAAGCGAAGTCACTGAAGGCGCCGGGGCTGGGGGCGCTCTGGCTGCCGTTCGGATCGTCACTCGCCCAGCGCGGCACGCGGCCGGTCGGCGGCGCGCCGGAGAGAACGAGGGCGACCTTCATGCCGCGCGCCGCCGCTCCCTTGACGACCTCGTCGACGGGGTCCCAGTCTGCACCGTTGGCGCCGTAGGTGAGCGGATTGCGCGGGTCGAATCCGGCCGGGGGCGTGGCCGAGTCGGAGCCCGGGGCGATGTTGCGCCAGTAGACCTCAAAGCGGACGACGTCGACGCCGAGGGCCGCCATCTCGTTGAGCGCCCGGATCCGCTGGCCGGCGCCGTATTGCCCTGAGAGCTGGTTCGAGGCGTCGAAGAAGGTGACCTGCCCGTGGGAGGCCGAGGCCGGGGCCGCGAGGGCCATGCAGGCCAGGGCAGCCCCGAGGGCGCCGAGCGGGATCAGACGCAGTCTTCTCATGTCAGTAGGTGCCGCCGAGCTTCGAGTGGTCCCAGCTTGCAACACGTTTTGGCGCGAATCGGATCGCCACCCGCTTCGGCGCCTGAGCCTCGAGCGCCGCCGCCGCATCGCCCTCGACCGATTCGATCCCCTCGCCGTAGCGGACGGTCAGCTCCTTGGCGAACGCTACGACCCGCTCGGTGTCCCTGATGATCTCTGCCTCGGCCTCGATCTGCACGCCTTTGAGCTCGGTGTACTCGTGACCGGTCTCGACCAGCAGCGTGGCCCGCGGGTCGCGCTCGAGGTTCTTGACCTTCTGCGATTTCGCGTAGGTCCAGATCCAGATCTCGCCGTCGCGGACGACGTACCAGAGCGGCATCAGGTGGGGCCAGCCGCGGGGGCCGATCGAAGCGACGGTGACGACCCGCCCGGAGTCGAGCAACTCGCGCTGTTCGTCCTCGGTCAGCTTGATCTGATCGCGGCGGGAGGCCATCGGCTGGGGCAGGTTATGGAGGTTCGGCCGGGTCTGCGCTAGCGCAGCGTCAGCGTGTGCCAGGGCGCCTCGCCTGCCATTGGCTGGTTCTGTCCCTCGAGCCAGCGCTCCATGACGTCGTCGTAGTAGCCGCTGCCGGCCTGGCCCGACTGGCCGGTGAATGCCTGCCAGCGCGAGCGCTCGGGCCGCACCGGGTCGGCGACCATGCGCCAGCTCGGCGCCCAGGCGGCCTGGTCGGGCTTGGCCGGGTCGCTGGCCACCTGGCAGATGGTCTCCTCGCCGCCGCCGACCTCGAGGCTGCGGTTGAAGATCCTCCCGAGCAGCGGATTGACTCCGCCGAGCGCGTGTGGAAAGTCGAGCTTGTGAACGCGCCCCCAGCGCCATTCGTTCTCGTCGAGGCCCCAGGTGCCTTCGAGGTCGTCGAGGGCGCCGCGCAGGGCGTCGGCGACGAGCTCGGCCCAGGGCCGGCCGATCAGCTCCTCGTCGCCCTTGTCCCAAAGCGAGAGCAGGTGCGAGTACCAGCGCCAGGTCGAGGTGTTGTGGTCGAGAAAGCCGTTGGAGGCGCGGTCCATCCATCGCTCGGAGAGGTCGCGGTCGTGGATCGCGGCGCGTGTGAACTCGCGCGCGAAGCGGATCACGAACGCGTGGTAGACGCTTGCCGCGATCGAGTCCGGCGTCATCAGGCCATCCCAGCTCTTCATCAGCTCGATCGCCCGCGTCTCGCGCTGACCGGCCGGCTCGAGGCGCGCGAGACGGTGGATCACCTCGATCCCGGGAATCGAGAACTTGTCGATCTGAAAGCGGGCGAAGTCGTCGAGGTCGTGCTCGTCGGCGCCGGTCAGAAGCTGCTCGATCCGCTTCGCCCGGTAGCCGTCCATGTACTCGGAGGTGATGTGGTGCGGGTAGTCCTCGTCCTCGATCCGGTTGTTGGCCGTGATCAGGTAGCCACAATCGGGGTCGGTGACCTCGGGCAGCTCGGAGTAGGGAATCGTCCCCTCCCACTCGAACTCGCCGGTCCAGCCCGGCTTCGGCAGGTCGGGGCAGTCGCCGTGGCGCATCGGGATCCGGCCGACGGTCTTGTAGCCGATCGAGCCGTGGGCGTCGGCCCAGATCAGGTTCGAGGCGGGCATCGTGAAGGCCTCGAGCAGCTTGACCAGATCGGGCCCGCTGCTCGCCTTCATCACGTCGAAGTTGATCTCGCTGACCCCGGCGTGGTCGAAGGCGGTCCAGCGCAGCGCCAGCGGCTCGCCCTCGTCGGCGCCGAGCGCCTCGTTGACGAGCGGCCCGTGGTGGGTCGAGCGCACGGTGCAGCGAACGGGAGTGTCGCGGCCCTTGACCTCGATTTCCTCCTCGACGATCTCGAGGTCGCGCCACTCGTCGTTGAACTTGTAACGGTCGCCCTCGATCTTCTCGATGAAGAGGTCCTGGACGTCGGCCATGACGTTGGTGAAGGTCCAGCAGACGTCGTTGTTCTGGCCCATCGTCACCCCGGGAATGCCGGGCAGCGAGGCGCCGCGGCAGAAGCGTTCGGAGAGCTCGAGGCCGACCTGGTACCAGATGCCCGGCATGCTGGGCGAGAGGTGCGGGTCGCCGGCGATCAGCGGCCCGTCGGTGACCGAGCGCTCGGCGCTGACCGCCCAGTTGTTGGAGCCCGAGGCGCCCGTGGCAAAGCCGACCTGTTCGCGGATCCTGGCGATCTGCTCGACCAGCGCCTTGCCGTTGCCCGCATAGCCGGCACCCGGCCTGGTGACGATCGGGTTGCCGACCGGGTAGGTCGGATCGAGAGTCGCCGCCATCTCCTCGCCGAGCTCGCGAGCCATGTCGGCGCGCAGCAGCTCGCTCTCCCAGTTGGTCGAGAGGCCGAAGGTCAGCAGCTTCATGCAGGCGAGCATGTCGGCCGGGCGCCACGGCTCCCAGTCGAGGCGGGTGATCTGGAACTCGGCCGGCAGCGACCGCGCGATCCGCGCCGCCTCGTTCACACCGGCGCAGAATGCTTCGAGCTTGGGCCGGATCTCGCTCGAGAGCTCGGTTTCCTCCTTCAGGGCGAGCCGTCGCAGGCCGAGCGTGCGCATGAAGCGGTCGACCTGGAGCGTGTCCTCGCCGGCGATCTCCGACAGGCGCCCGGCGGTGACGCGGCGGTAAGCCTCCATCTGCCAGAGCCTGTCCTGACCGTGGCAGAAGCCCTGGCCGAACCAGAGGTCGTTCTCGTTCGTCGCCCGGACATGGGGGACGCCCCAGCGGTCGCGGCGGATCGTCAGCACATCTTCGAGGCCTTCGACCCGGATCTCGCCCTCGGTCTTCGGCAGCGGCCGGCGGAAGAGCCGGTACCAGGCCCCCGCGGCGCCCGCTCCGGCGACACCGGCTACGCCGAGCGCCGCCGCCCCGCCGACCTTCAACATCCCAGCCAAGCGCTCGTCCATGACTGCAGCCTAGCCGCCTTCGCCGGCTCCCCTCGATCGGGTCAGCCGGCGGCCAATCTCTCGTGCACGAGCCGCACGGCCATCGATCCCTCGCCCACGGCGGAGGCCACACGCTTGATCGAGCCCGAGCGCACGTCGCCGACGGCGAAGATCCCGGGGCGGCTCGTCTCGAGGAAGAGCGGCCGGCCGGCGCTGTACTCGGACGGGTCCTCGATCTCGTGACCGGTGAGCAGGAAGCCGTCTTCGTCGCCGGCGAGCTGACCCTCGAGCCACTCGGTGTGCGGTGAGGCGCCGATGAAGACGAACAGCGCCTTCGCGGGAGCGGTGGTTCGCTCGCCCTTCTCGGAATCGGCGATCGTCACCGACTCGAGCTCGCGATCGCCCTCCAACTCCACCACCTGGGAGTTGAGGCAGACCGTGACCAGGTCGTTGCGCTCGACCTGGTCGACGAGGTAGCGCGACATCGACTTGCCGAGATCGTTACCGCGGATCAACAGCCTGCATTCCGAAGTGTGCTGGGAGAGGAACATCGCCGCCTGGCCCGCCGAGTTGCCGCCGCCGACGACCACGACCGGGTCTCCTTGGCACAACTGCGCCTCGGACTGGGTCGCCGCGTAGTAGACGCCGCCCATCTCGAACTCCTCGATCCGCGGCACCTCGAGGCGCCGGTACTGGGCGCCGGTGGCGATCACCACGGCGCGACCGGTCGCGATCTCTCCGGTCGAAAGCTCGATCTCGTGCCGGTCGTGCGAGCTGGTGAGGCTCATTGCGGCCGCCGGCGCCGTCAGGCGCACCCCGAACTTGAGCGCCTGCACGCCGGCCCGCTGGGTCAGCTCGCTGCCGGATATCCCGGCCGGGAAACCCAGATAGTTCTCGATCCTCGCCGATGTGCCCGCCTGGCCGCCGGTGGCGACCGACTCAATGCCCTGGGTGTCGAGGCCCTCTGAGGCCGCGTACATCGCGGCGGCGAGCCCCGCCGGCCCGGCGCCGACCACCAAGAGATCGCAGAGCGACGGCGTCTGCCCCCGGGCGCCGAGGCCGATCTCCTTGCCGAGCTCGGTGTTGCTGGGATTGCGGAGGATCTCGCCGCCGCTGCCGATCACAACCGGCGTGTCCTTGGGCTCGATTCCGAGCTCCCTGAGCAGCGTGTCCGCGTGCTCGTCCTCCTCGAGGTCGATCCATTGGTGAGGCATCCGGTTGCGGGCCAGGAACTCGCGCAGCCGCCGCGAGTCGGGCGAGAACCTCGAACCGATCAGCTTGATTCCCGTGCCGGCCTCGATCAGGATCGCGCGGCGCGCCATGAACGAACCGAGAATCAGGTCGCTGAGGGTCTTGTCCTCGGCGACGAGCTCGCGGAGCTTCTCGAGAGGCACCTGGATCACCTCGCCCTCGTCGCGGACGACTCCGGAGAGGTAGATGCGCTGCCCGGTGAGCATGCTGAGCTCGCCGAGGAAGCGCTTCGGGCCGTGGACGGCGATGACCCGGTTCTCGGCTCCGTAGCCCTGAACGATCGCCACCATGCCCGACTCGATGACGAAGAAGTCGCTCTCGGGGTCGCCCTCGGCGAAGAGAACGTCACCGGGCTTGACGTGACGAAGCTCGCCGAGCCGCCGCAGCTGAGCCAACTGCTCCTCGTCCAGACGCGGGTGGGCGCCATCGCGGTTCGGAGTCTCAGGAAGCCCTTCGCCGACCGGTCCGTGACCCTCGGTCGATGCCGGGGTCACCCTGTGGCCGCTGGGTTCTCGAGGACCAGCGCGACTCCCTGGCCGGATCCGACGCAGACGCCGAGAACGCCGTAGCGAAGCTTGCGCAGGCGAAGCTCGGTGGCCAGCGTCAGGACGTAGCGCGTCCCGGAGGATCCGAAGGGGTGGCCGATCGCGACCGCACCGCCGTTGGGGTTGAGGCGGTCATCGGGGACCTCGAAGCCGTCGAGCTGGTTGGGGAGCTCGCGAAGGACGCCGAGCGCCTGGGCGGCAAATGCTTCGTGGACCTCCCAGACTTCGATATCGGTGGGGGCGAGGCCGGCGCGCTTCAGCGCCTGGGCGATCGCGAACGCGGGTGCGATGCCCATGAACTGGGGGTCGAGCGCGTGGGTGGCGGAGGCGACGACGCGTGACAGCGGCTCGACGCCGAGCTCCTTGGCCTGTTCCCCGCCGGCGAGGACGATCGAGCTCGCCCCGTCGTTGAGCGGCGCCGAGTTGCCGGCGGTCATCTGCGTGGTGTCCGGCTGGGCCGGGAGGGCGGCGAGCGCCTCGGCGCTGGTCTCCCTGATGCCCTCGTCGTGCTCGAAGGTGCGGGCGGGCTCCCTGCGGCTCGGGGGGATCTCGACTGGGTGGATCTCCTCGGCCAGGCGCCCCGAATCGCGCGCGGCGGCGGCGTGCTGCTGCGAGCGCAGGGCAAACGCGTCGATCTCCTCCCGGGTGAGCTCGTACTTGTCGGCGACGTTCTGGGCGGTCTTGATCATCGCGACGTAGGCGTCGCGCGCGAGCAGCGCCGGATTCGGCGGCCCGCCCGCGCCCGCCCACATCGTGTCGAGCAGAAGCTGCGGCCCGCGCGGGCTGAACGGTGCCTCACCTTTCATATAGGCCCAGCCCGATCGCGACATCGACTCGACGCCGCCGGCGAGCCCGACGCCGAGCTCGTCGCTGCGAATCGCGTGGGCGACTGAGATCGCGGCGGTGAGCGACGACGCGCAGAAGCGGTTGTAGGTCACCGCCGGCACCGAGTCCGGAAAGCCCGCCGCCAGCGCTCCCCAGCGGGCGATGTCCCCCATCCCCTCGTGGGCGACGTTGACGCAGCCCGCGGCGATGTCCTCGATTCGGTCGAGGGGGACGCCGACCTTCTCGCAGGCGGCGACCATCGTCTGGCCGAGCAAGTCGTCGGTGCGGATGTGCGAGAGGGCGCCGCCGTACTTGCCGACCGGGGTGCGGACGCCGCCGAGGACGAATGCGTCAGTCATGACAGATAGATCATTCCTGACTGAGCCTCTCGGCGGCTTTGGATGAAGAAGCGCCGGCTCTCAGCGCTTGAAGCTGATCAGCTCCTCTCGCTCCGAGCCGCCCGAGACGGTTTGGGCGAGAACCTGGCCTATGCCCGGTGCGTAGATCTTGAGCTCGAGCACCTGAGGCTCCAGCGGGCTCGTGTCCTGGGTCAGCACCGCCCCGGTGAAATGCCCGAACGGGGCCTGGGCCTGCGCGTCGAGTGAGAGCACGCGCGAGCGGTCCATTGCGTGGCCCGCGAAGTACTCCTCGCGGTAGGTCATCCCAACTGTGGGATGAGCGGGCATCGCGACGCCGGCGTCGGCGCCGTTCACCCCGGCCTCGAACGACCCGGTTCGGTTCTTCTTGCCGTGGCTGAGGTCGACCGTGTTCTCGCCGAAGTACCAGACGTTCCCCTCTGCGTCCTGGGCGTACCGGTCCTTCGTCTTCTCGATCACCTTGCCGTGGTCTCTGACGACGTCGTCGACGACACGGGCAACGACCCCATCGCCCATACGCCTGGTCCTGTTCGTGACCTTGATCGTCTGGAGGAATCTATCCCCCCGCTGGTTGGTGACCCGGACGAGCCAGCGGGCCCCCGGCAGGACCGGGAAGTAGGGGTTGGTGATGTTGGTCGTGAACTCGGCCGGGTTGAGGTTCGCCGGCTCGCTGGTCTGCGGGAACGGCGGGCCCGAGGCCGATGCGCGTGGCCCGATCACCGCGGCGAGGACCAGGAGCAGCGCGGCCGAAGTCGCGATTGAGCGATGCATGCTTGCTCGGTTGGTCGGCTCGGTCATGGCGCGACCGTTTCTACGCATGGCGGATGAATCGCGCGTGAAAGCTCACGAGGGCAGGCGCAGCCAGACATCGGCGCCACCCTCCTCGCGGTTTCGCGCGTGAGCGCTGCCGCGGTGCGCCCGGGCGATCGCCTCGACGATCGCCAGGCCGAGCCCGGTTCCGCCCCCGGTGCGAGCGGCGTCGCCGCGGCTGAACCTCTCGAAGGCGCGGTCGATGAACTGTGGCGGGAAGCCGGGGCCGCGGTCTTCGACGTGGATCTCGACGGCGCGGTCGACGGCGATGACCCGCAGGCCGATCTCCCCGGCCCCGTGCTGGAGCGCGTTCTCGACGAGGTTGGCGAGCGCCTGCTCGATCCGCACGCGGTCGCCCTCCAGGCGCACGCCGTCGGCCGGCTCCACATCGAGCGAGCGCCCGGCCGCGGCGGCGCGGGCGGCGAACCGCTCGCGGACGCCGCCGAGGACTTCGGCGGCAGGCATCTGCCCCAGATCGAGCGGCAGCTTGCCCTGCTCGGAGCGAGCCAGCACCAGCAGGTCTTCAGCGAGCCCGATCAGCCGGTCGACCTCCTCGATCCCCGAGGCGATCGCAGCGCGCATCTCGTCCGAGCCCTCGGCGTAGCGGAGCGCCAGCTCGAGCTCGGTCTTGTGCATCGCAAGCGGGGTGCGGAGCTCGTGGCTCGCGTCGTCGACGAATGCTCGCTCGCGTGCGAGCGCCGTATCGAGCCGACCGAGCATTTCGTTCAGCGTCTCACCGAGCCGGCGGATTTCGTCATTTGCAACGGGAAGCGGCAGACGGCTATCCGGCTCGGCGGCGGTGATCTCGGCCGCCCGCCGGCGCATCGCCTCCACCGGGCGCAGAGCCCCGGCGATCATCAGATAGCCGGCTAGAGATGCAAGCAGGAGCACCGCCGGAATGCCGATCAGCAGAATCGTGCGGAGATTGGCGAGCTCGTCGTGGCGGTCGTCGAGCCCGGTCCCAACGGCGACGACGAGCCTCCGCCCCTCGGCATTGACCGGGGTCGCGTAGATCCGAGCCGCGCCGACCCCTGGCACCTCCGTGCGCCGCATCAGAATGTGGCGACCCGTTGCCTTCGCCAGCTCGGAACCGGCGAGCAGCGGCTTTTGGTCGAACTTCGGGCTCGCGCCGAAGATCTGGCCGCGCGGCGTCAGCACCTGTCCGAAGCTTTCCTCCTCCTGCACGAGCAGATCCTGGACCGAGGACCCGCGGGCGGGCGAGCGTTGCAGCAACGTCGCGACCTCGCTCGCCCGTGCCTCGAGAGCCGTGTCTATCTGGTCGTCGAGGTTCGACTGGAAGCGCAGGTAGATGAAGAGGCTCAGCCCCGCGAGGAGCAGAGCCATGACCCCGGCGAAGACGACCATCACCCTCGCCCGGATCGGCAGCCGCCTCATCTGCCGCCGTCCTCACGAAGCCGATAGCCCGAGCCGCGAACGGTCTCGATCGAGCGAACGCCGAAGGGCCTGTCGACCTTCTTGCGCAGCAGGCGGACGTAGGCGTCGACGATGTTCGACCGGTTCTCGTACTCGTAATCCCAAGCGTGCTCGAGCAGCTGGAAGCGCGAGAGGACCTCGCCGGGACGGCGCATGAAGACCTCGAGGACCGCGAATTCCTTGGCGGAGAGGTCGATCTCCTCCTCGCCGCGGCGGACGAGGCGTTTCGCCACGTCGAGCCGCAGGTCCCCGGCGCGGAGCTCGGTGGGCCGCTCGGCCGTACCCCGCCTGGCGAGCGCCCGCAGCCGCGCCAGCAGCTCGGCGTAGGAGAACGGCTTGACCAGATAGTCGTCGGCGCCGGCGTCGAGCCCGGCGACCCGATCAGCAACGCCGTCGCGCGCGGTCAGCATCAGGATCGGCGACCAGACCCCGTCGTCGCGCAGCCTCTTAGAGACCTCGAAGCCGTCGATGCCCGGCAGCATCAGGTCGAGGATGATCGCGTCGTACTCCGTCGACCCGGCCATCCACAGCGCGTTCTCGCCGTCGCCGGCGATGTCGGCCGCGATCCCCTCCTGGCGGAGGCCCTTGCGAATCAGCCCAGCCATCTTGGCCTCGTCTTCGACGATCAGCACGCGCATCTGGATGACAGGGATTGTCGCCGGGAAGATGAACGTCAGATGAAAACAGCCTAGTCGCGCAGATCCGGCGGCAGCCGGCCCTCGTCCTCGAGCTTTTCGAGGTGGGCCTGCATCGCGAAGCCGGCCGCGCCCCTCAGCTGGGCCGGGACGTCGTCCCAGACCTGGTCGAGGAGGGCCGTCCGCGAGCGCTCGCCCGCTTCCAGGGCGGCGACCAACTTGTCCTCGCGCTGCTGGCGGTGGGCGATGTAGTCGGCGATTTTGGCCGCCGGGTCCTCGATGTCCGGGCCGTGGCCGGGGTGCAGGACCCGCAGGTCGAGATCGGCGACCCGGCGCAGGGAGGCCATGTAGTCGGCGAGCGAGCCGCCGTTCTCGCGCGGCGGCACGATCGTCGAGCCGATCCCGGCGATCAGGTCGCCGACGAAGCCGACATCAAACGCCGGCTCCTCCGCTTCGCGTCCGGGGCCGGCTTGGGCGAGGTACACCACGTGATCGGCTGCATGCCCGGGTGTCGCCAGGGCCGTCAGCGGTCCTTCGGATTCGGCGTCGGCGAGCCGCGTCGGCTCTACGCCGAGCATCTCGACCCCGTCGGCGTGATCGCCGTGGGCATGAGTGAGAAGCACGGCGCCGATGCCACTGCGCGCTTCGGCCGCCGCTCGCACCGCCTCGATATGGCCGGTGTCTGCGGGCCCCGGGTCGATGACGTAGGCCGGGTCGCGGCCGACGACGTAGGTGTTGGTGCCCTCGAGCGTCATCGGCCCCGGGTTGGGGGCGAGGATCCGCTCGAAGTCCAACATGCGGGGTCGCCTAGGCGACCTTGGCCAGAGCCCCGGCGTCGGCTTCGAGCGCCTCGGAGATCGCGGTGCGCGTCTCCTCGGGCTCGAGCACGACGAGCTCGCCGGCGCCGCCGAGGACCTCGCGCAGCAGCCACTCGGTACCGGCGTAAGGGACCTCGACGATCACGGCGCCGTCGGTGAGCTCCTCGGCGACGGTCCGCTCCTCGGCGAGCCAGCGGGCGCGCTCGGGCGAGACCCAGACGCGGGCGACGCTCGCCGCCGGCACCTCGCCGCGGTCGAGCCAGCCCTCAACTGAAGCGAGCTCCTCCATCTCCGGTCGCGGCTCGAAGCTCGCGCCGGTGGCCTCGACCTCCTTGATCCGGTCGAGGCGGAAGTGGCGGATGTCGGAGCGGCGGTGGTCGTAGGCGGCGACGTACCAGCCTTCGGGGCCGTTCTGGAGGCCGTAGGGCTCGATGTCGCGCTTGGTGAACTCGTCCTCGTTCTCCTTGTAGTACTGGATCGAGAGCACGCGCTTGTTGGCGATGCCGTCGTTGACCGCGCGGGCGACGCCCGAGTCGTCGCCGCGGGAGTCGGCGATCTCGAGCCCCTCCTCGGAGGGGTCGTGGCCGAGGGCGTCGACGATCTTGTTGCGGGCGCTCGCGAGGCCGGTCTGCGGTAGGTGGTCGCCGAAGAGATCGATCGCTGCGACCAGCGCCTTGGCCTCGAGCGGCAGCAGCCGCGCGGGGCGGGCGAAGTTGTCGCCGTATGGCTCGGAGTCGACCTCGATCTCGTCACCCTCGACCTGGGCGAAGAGGACGTAGGTGCCGCCGCCGAAGTTGACGACGTTGAGGAGGTCGATGTCGTCGCGCAGCTCCTCCTCCGAGAGCTTGAGGCCGTCACAGACGGTGCTGACGCTGAGCCGCTGGTCATTCTTGGCCGCTTCGATCAGCATCCCGGCGAGGGTCACGAGCCGGGCGAAGCGCTCGGGGCGGATCGCCGGCTCGGTGCGGGCGCTCGATGCCGGCCGCGGCGCCGCGTGGCGGCGAGGGCCCCGCCTCGCATTCGCCGTCTCGAAGTCGCCTGTGTGGCGCTCGCGGAGAAGGGCGGTGCGCTCGGCCACCTCGTCACCGAGCTCGGCGGGCTCGAGCACGGTCGCGTGCTGGCGCCAGCGCATGACCCAGGCGGCGAGCAGGTGCGGGGTCGCGTAGTCGGTCTCGAAGACCATGCCCTTGCCCGGAGCGCCGTCGGCCGCCTTGGCCGGGCGCATCTCGCCATAGGCGCCGAAGTCGCGCTCGACCAGCCAGGCGATCCGCTCGCTGAGGAAGATCTTCGCCTTGCCCTCGGTCTGCCCCAGGTCCCACTCGGCGCGGCTCGCGTATTCGCGGCGCTTGAAGTCCTCTGGCGGCTGGAAGTCGTGCTCGGCCTTGGAGGCGTAGGAGACCTTGCCCTGGATCCGCGAGAGGCGGAAGACGCGAACGTCCTCGCGCTCGTGCGAGTGGCCGATCAAATCGAACTGGCCGCCGCGATAGACGAGGTGGTACGGGTTGACCTTGCGCTTCTCGGTCGCGTCGCGCTCGATCGTGTAGTAGGTGAACTCGATCGTCTTGCGCCGCGAGATCGCCGTCTCGATCTTCGAGAGGCGCTGCGAGAGCTCGGCGCTGCCGGCCTCGCCCGCCATGCCCACCGAGACCGCGCCGCCGTCGGTCGCGCCGAGCGGGCTCGGCCTGCCCCACGAAACCTGCTGCAGAGCCAGCCGCAGCGGCTCGGCGTAGGCGAACTTGCCCTGGAGCAGGTAGAGCGCGGTGCCCAGCGCGGCCAGCTCCTCGTCCGAGAACTTGATCTCGGGCAGGTAGTAGTTCTCGGGCGGCAGCGAGTAGAGCTCGGCCTCCTGGCTCGAGTAGCTCTCCCCGGGCTTCTCGATCTGGAGCACGATGCCGAGGCTCTCGAGCTCGGCGCGGTCGGCGTAGAAGCGCCGCGCGAAGGCATCGTCGTTCATCGAGCTGTAGCCCTCGACCTCCTGCTTGATCTCGAGCGCCTGCACCGGCCTGCCCTGGGCCATCAGGAACGAGATCAACGACAGCTGGCGGATCAGCTTTTCTGTGTCCTTGGCCATCGCGACTCAGGATAGTTGGGCGAGGCCGCCACGCGAGCGGGCCATCTCCGTAATTTGCGAACTCGTTTCGCTTGAGGGCGGAGCGATCAGCCCGGCGAGCCCGCTAAGCAGACAAACGGCTTGGCGTGAGCCGGATCCAGCGCGTTCTCGGCGAGGCGCCAGACGTTCTGGTCGTATGCCTCCCCGATGTGACCGACGGGGTCGAAGGGGCACCTGTCCTGCACATATTCGTTGGTGACGCCGGGCTCGCGGACGAACGCGGTCTCGGTCGGGGTGACGAGTTCGTCGTAGCGCGAAGTGATGATCGTGTAGCTCACCCCGGTCTGCGCGATCGGCCCGCTCTCCAGCGTCGCGACGGCCGAGCCGCCGATGCCGAGATCCGAGCAGGCCGGGCAGCCGAATGCCGACAGCGCCTGTCCGACCGCCGCACGCTCAGACTGGCCGAAGATGTAGGCGAGGTTGTAGAGGCCGGCGAAGGTCGTGCCGTGGGTGGGTGGCGCGATTGCCACCACCTTGTCGACACGGCTGGCTATGCCCTGCGTCTTGGTGACGTAGAGGGACTGGAAGCCGCCCTCGGAGTGCCCGACGATGTCGACCTTTGCGGCGCCCGTCTCGGAGAGCACCTGCTCGATGAAAGCTTTGATCTCGGTGGCGGAGTCCGCGACGGGGCGCAACCCGCCTACGTAGGGAAAGCCAGGGTAGGCGCCATAGGTGCTGCTGAAGGTGCAATAGCCCCTGGCGGCCACATCGGACTGCAAAAAGTTCAGGTCCTCGTTGTAGGTGGCCCCGAGGCCGTGCAGGAAGACGACCGGGTAGGGGTGCTGGGCGGTTGGCGCGCACGACGGGTCGTTGTTGCCACCGGCGGCCTGCGCCGCTGGGACCGCGAACGCCAATGCGGCGGTGGTGGCCGCCACAGCGAGTGCGACCGCTCGCGCGGCCCGTGCCGGGATGTGGATGTGCATCATTTGGTCTCTCCTTCAGCAGGAATGGCTTTGGTCTCCGGCGCACACCCTAACTCACTTGTCAAGCGTTCAGCCAGTGAGTCGATACGATGGTCGCCGTGACCGTCGATTCTTCGCTGATTGAGCCACCGAGCCAGCGCGCTCGCCAGGCGGCAGCAACCCGGCAGCGGCTGATCGATGCCGCCGCCCGGCTGTTCGCAACCAAGGGATACGCGGCGAGCCCGGTGTCGGCAATCGGAGCGAAGGCCGGAGTCAGCCGGGGGCTGGTCAACTTCCACTTCGCCACCAAGGAAAACCTGCTGCACGCCGTGATCCAAGAGCTGGTCGCGGAACTCGAGGAGCAGATGTTCCCCCCTGACTCGCCCGCCGCGCCGCTGGAGGCGCTGGCGGTCCTGGTCCACGCTCACCACCGCTTCCTCACCGAGCGGCCCGAACGCGCCCGGCTCCTCTTCCGGCTCCAAGCCGAAGCCCTCAACCCCTCCCTCGGCGTCAAGGACTTCTCCGAGCTTCACCAGCGCTGGCTAGACCGCACCCGCTCGTGGTGGGAGGAGGGTCTGGCCTCCGGTCAGATCGATCCGACCCTCAGCCACGACGCTGTCACCACGTTCACGATTGGCGCCCTGCGTGGAATCGCCTTGGAGTGGCTGCTGGCTCCTGATGCGCTCGACATCGATTCCGCGTACGCGCATCTGCTCAGATCGCTGCAGACCGGACTCGCCCCCACCGCCCCGTAAATTTGTGAACTCTTGTGGGGTTAGGCAGCGCGGGAGCCGAAGAAGACCGCGCCGCCGAGCGCCCGGTCGTACTCCGACCAGCGCTCGCCCTCGGCCATGCGGCTCTCGAGGCGGTCGAAGCTGCCGAGCCTGCCGCGCAGGTTGTCGACGAAGTGCACGAGGGTGGCCTCGCGGGTGAGCGGCAGCACCGGCGAGCCCATCTCGCGGCTGCCGTGGTGGCTCAAGATGATGTGCAGCACTGCCTGGGCGACGTCGGGATCGAAGCCCTCGATGCGCTCGATCTCGCGGCGGACCATGTAGTAGCCGAGCGGGATCTCGGACTCGAGCCGGCCGGTGTCCGTGAAGTCGGGCGAGAGCGGGTTGTCGTCGTAGGCCTCGGTCTTGCCGATGTCGTGGAGGAGGCCGCCGGTGACCGCGACGTCGCGGTCGATGCCGGGCGACAGCGGCGCCAGAGCGCTGACGCCCTGGGCGACGCTCAGCGTGTGCTCGAGCAGGCCGCCGGGGTAGGCCTCGTGGTACTGCTTGGCCGCCGGGGCCGCCCGAAAGCGCCGCCAGCGGGTCTGGTCGGAACCGAAGAAGCGGTTGAGGAGCTCGCGCAGGTCGGTGTTCTGGATCGTCTCGATCAGCGCCCGCAGGTCGGTCTCGAGTGCCTCGATCGGGCGCTTGGGCGAGGCCGCGAGCTGGTCGGCGGTGTACTCGCCCTCGTCGGCCGCGCGGATCCCGGTGACCTTGATGCTCGGCCCGTACTTCTCGCTCGACTCGAAGCGGCCGGTGATCCAGACGACGGCGCCGGGGCGGGCGATCTCGTGGCAGGCCTCGGCGTCGTCCCAGCAGATCGCCTTGATCGTGCCGCTCGAGTCGCCGAGCTCGAGCTGGAGGAAGTTCCCGGGCTTGTTGCGGAAGTCGCGCAGGGCGCGGTCGCGGACGGCGAAGGCGCGCTCGACCCGATCGCCGTCGTCCATCTCCGAGATCGTCGCTGTAGGAGCTATTGAGATCTGCTCGGTCATCGGCTTTCCAAGTTAGAGCGATCGGCGGACGGCGAATCGTCCCCCGGACCAACCGCCGCCTCCTCCGCTTCGCGTCCGGGAGGGGCGGTCCAGGGCTCTCCGTGAATGGCCCTTATCTGCCACTAGGCTGCACCGGTGGGCGCAATTCTCGTCACCGGCGGCACCGGTCAACTCGGCGGCGCCGTGCTCGCCGAGCTGCTCGACGCCGGCGCCACGGTCGTCTCGACCTGGATCGCCGAGCACGAGCTCGAGCACCTCGATCCGGGGGTCAAGGACAAGGTCCAGCTCGTGCAGGCGGACCTCTCGAGCGACGAGGGTTGCGAGACCGCCGTGGCGGCGGCCGGCCCCCTCGACGGCCTGATCAACCTGGTCGGCGGCTTCGCCGCCGGCGGCCGCTTCCACGAGGAGCCGATCGAGACCCTGGAGAAGATGCTGGCGCTGAACCTGATGACGGCGGCGCGGATGTGCCGGGCAGCGCTGCCTTCATTGATGCAAGGCGATGGGGGCACGATCGTCTGCGTCGGCGCCAAGCACGCGCTGGCCCCGTTTCCCGGCGGCGCCGCGGTCTCGACCTCGAAGGCGGCGCTGCTCGCCCTGGTCAGGGCCCTCGACGCCGAGTACCGCAAGGACGGCGTGCGAGTCAACGCGATCCTGCCGAACCTGATCGACACGCCCGCCAACCGAGCCTCCGACCCCGACGCCGACACCTCGAGCTGGCCGAAGCCGGCCGAGATCGCCCGCGTCATCCGCTTCCTCAGCTCGAGCGACTCGGCGCCGGTCGCGGGCGCGCAGATCCCCGTTTACGTGCGTTCCTGACGCCGCAAGCACCCGGACCGAGCCCGTTCGGCCGGCGAGCCTTGCGACCCGGAGCCTCGCCCAGGCGGAACCAGCCCCAACCTGCTCGTCCCCTCCCTCGCCTCGGGGCTGAGCCGGCCCAAGCGGGTGGCTAGGATCTTCATATGGCCGAAGAGATCTGCACACACCTCGACCAGGTCAAGGTCGGGCTGCCGGACGAGATCCCTGGGTGCGAGGAGTGCCTGAAAACGGGCGACACGTGGGTCCACCTGCGCGAGTGCCGGACCTGCGGCGTGATCCTCTGCTGTGACTCCTCGCCGAACCAGCACGCCTCGAAGCACGCGGCGGCCGTGGGCCACCCGATCGTCAGCTCGCTCGAGCCGGGCGAGGACTGGTCGTACTGCTACGTCGATGACGTGGCGTTTCTCATCGCCACGTGAGCACCTGGATCTTCGAGCCCGGGCACACCGAGGCCGAGTTCCAGGCCCGCCACATGATGGTCACCTGGGTCCGCGGCCTGTTCAAGGACATCCACGGGCAGATGGAGTTCGATTGGGACAACTGCCTCGAGTCGACCTTCGAGGGCGTGATCGACGCGACCAAGCTCTGGACCGGCGAGGAGGCGCGCGACGAGCACCTCCGCAGCGCCGACTTCTTCGACGTCGCCAACCACCCCGAGATCACCTTCAGCGGCCGCTTTGCCAAGCGCACCGGGGCCCACAGCTTCCTGGCGCCGGCCGAGGTGACGATCCGCGGAACCACCCAGAAGGTGCCGCTCGAGGTCGACTACCTCGGCGAGTGGGAGACGCCGTTCTGGGTCGGCGATGAGAACAAGGGCACGATGCGGCGGATGGGCTTCAAGGCGTCCGCGACCATCAACCGTCACGACTTCGGCGTGTCCTGGAACGACGAGCTGCCCGGCGGCGGCGTCGTCGTCTCAGACGAGATCCGCCTGCGCCTCGACGCCGAGGCCATCGACAAGGCCGACCTCGAGAAGACCGGCGCGATCGAGATGTATCTAGGCGGCGTTTGCCGGGTCGAACCAGCGAGCTAGCCGCTCCTTGCTCATCAGCTCGGAGGGCTCCTTGGTGCGGGCGAGGCAGTCGCGCAGGTCCTGGCCGGCGTCCGGCTCGCTCGCCCAGCCGCGGAACAGCGGCTCGGCTGTCTCTGGCCTTGCGAACCGGCCCCAGCCGAAGGACCAGTCGTACTGCTGCTCGGACTTGGCGTCGCGCCAGGCCTCGTAGCCCTTGAGGCTCGCGTCCGGGCCCGACAGCGCCTCGGCGACGTAGAGCGCCTGCTCGACGGCGTCGCCGATGCCCTGGGCGGTCCCGGGATGCTTGAAGTGGCCGGCGTCGCCGACCAGCGCCCAACCGGGGCCGGTGGGCTTGCGGTAGAAGCCGCGCAGCAGCGACTCGGGCGCGACGGCGACGTCGGTGACCATCTCGGCGTCGTCGAGGAGCTTGGGGTCAAAGGTCTCGGGGAAGCCGCGGATCGCCTCCAGGTAGTTGCGCTCGCGCTCGTCCTGCGTTCCCTGGGCCAGCTCGGGGAGGCCGTTGTAGATGATCAGGTGGAGCCCGTCCTCGACCGGGCCCTGGTAGAGCATGCCGTCGAAGCGGACGTCGAGCGTGCCGAAGCCCTCCGAGGCCTCGAGCGGGATGCCGCTCCAGTACGCCCAGGAGAAAGCGATCTCGCCGCGCTGCGGGCGCTCCTTGGCGATGCCGAGCTTGGTGGCGACGATCGAGCCGCGCCCGTCGGCGCCGAAGACCCAGCGGGCGCGAAGCTCCCGCCCGTCGGCGAGGACGACTCCTTTGACAGGGTCCTCGCCGGTGCCGCTTCCGATCAGGTCGACGACGCGGGTGCCGAACTCGCCCTTCGCTCCCTTGGCGAGCGCCGCGTCGACGCCCGCCTTGTCGAGCGCGATGCGGCGTGGGGCAAGGCCGAGGTCAAAGCCGCCGACCGATGTGTAGGAGCCGGCGATCTCGTAGCCGAGGCCGACGAAGCGGTGCTTGACGAAGGCGAGATCGTGGTTTGCCTCGAGCCCGCCGAGCACGCCGATCTTCTCGAGCCGCGCGAGCGTGTTCGGGTAGAGCAGATGGGTTGAGAGCGTCGTCGACGGAAACGTGTCGCGGTCGACCATGACCACGTTCCAATCGCGCTCGGCGAGCGCGTTGGCGAGGGTCGAGCCGGCGGCGCGAGCGCCGACGACGATCGCGTCGTGCTCCTGCATGGCAGCAGCCTAGCTTTCAGTTTGTTTCAGATGCGAGCGGGTTTCGAGCCAGTCCCGGTAGCGACCGCGTGCACGTCGCTGTACCCGCTGATCGCAGACGAGGGCGTGAACCGGGCGCGTCTTGCCGGTCGGATGTTTTCCCCGAGTCATGCGGCGCATCTGGTGACGGACGAGCGCCATGCTCGCCGCTGAGGCGATCGTGTTGTCCGACCAGGTCACCGGCTTCAGCCGCTCGCTCGCTTCTTCTCCCATTCGCCAGCGGTTCGCAAGGTCAGGCGTGACGGCGATCGCCGTGCCCATGCCGACCAGGTCGACGCCGCTTGCGAGAACCTCCTCGGCGGTCTCGCGGCGTGTGATCCCGCCGGTCAGCATCAGCGGCAGTTTGCTGGTCTCGGCAAGGTCGGCCGCTAGCTCGAGGAAATAAGCCTCGCGCGCGGCTGTGCGATCGTCAGCCGCACGCCCGGCCATTGCGGGGCTCTCGTAGCTTCCACCCGAGAGCTCGACGAGGTCGACCCCGAGGGGCGCGAGCATCGCGATCACCTTGGCTGCGTCGTCGGCGTCGAAGCCGCCGCGCTGGAAGTCCGCGGAGTTGAGCTTGACGGCGACGGCAAAGGACGGCGAGACGGCTTTTCGGACAGCGCGGACCACGTCGAGCAGGAACCGCGCGCGATTCTCCAGCGACCCGCCCCACCGATCGCTTCGCCTGTTGACCAAGGGCGAGAGGAACTGCGAGAGCAGGTAGCCGTGGGCACCGTGGATCTCGACGCCGTCGAAGCCTGAGCTCTCGGCGAGGGCAGCGGTCGTCGCGAAGCGCTCGACTGTCGCCTTGATCTGCTCCTCGGCCATCGCTGACGGCTGGCCGAAGCGTTTGCTGTGCCGCCGCCCGAGGTCGACGGCGATCTCGGAGGGGCCCCAGACCACTCCGGGCATCCCCGCTTGCACCTGGCGGCCGGGATGGCTGATCTGCATCCACATCGCGGCGCCGCCTGCCTTTCCGGCCTTTGCCCAGCGGGCGAATGGGTCGAGCGGGGCGTGCTCGTCGAGCACTACTCCGGCGGGTCCCGTCAGCGCTTCGGCGTGGATCATCACGTTGCCGGTGATCAGAAGGCCGGCGCCGCCGGCGCCCCAGCGGCCATACAGCGAGGTCATTCGCTGGTCGGGGAGTTGAGCGTCGCCCGCCAGGTTTTCCTCCATCGCGGCTTTGGCGATGCGGTTTCGCAACCGGGTTCCGGATCTGAGCTTCAGAGGAGAGAAAAGGTCGGTGGCCATCGGTGATCCTCAGTCCTTTCGCGCGAGTAGAATGTTGACGATGCTCACATTAGGGGAAAGTAGTTAACGGTGTCAACATCGACCGGCCCAAAACCGGCAAAGGCGACTTATCACCACGGCGATCTGCCCTCGGCGCTGGTCGGGGCGGCGCTCGAAATGCTCGAGGAAAGCGGCGAGACCGATCTCTCGCTGCGCGGGGTCGCTCGCCGGGCCGGCGTCTCGCCGGCCGCTCCCTACCGGCACTACCAGGACCGCGAAGCGCTGGTCTCGGCAGTCGCGGCTGTCGGCTACCGCGAGCTCGCCGAGCGCCTGGCGGCTGCCCACCCGTCGCCGTCGACGCCGGAGGAGCTGGCGGCGGTGGCGACCGCATACGTGCAGTTCGCGCTCGAGCGGCCCGCGCTGTTCCGGATCATGTTCAGCGAGCCGTGCGATCGCGACAGCGACGATCGCGTCGCCGCGACGGAAGCGATCTCGCTCTACCTCCGCGGAATCGTGGAGCGCGTCTTCGCGCAAGCCGACCCGGAGGCGCTGGCGACCGCGATCTGGGCGCTCGTCCACGGACTTGCATTCCTCTACCTCGACGGCAAGCTCGACGCCCCCAGTCCCGCGGCCGTCGCCGAACGTGTCACGGCAGCAACCGAGGCCGTGATCGCGGCGACTGGGCGGGGCAGCCGTTAGTGGGCCCGAGCCCCCAGGATCTGAGATCAATGCGGCTGGGTGGGATGGCCGTTTGGCGGCTGTCGAGGAATTTCGCCGCAGATTGCGGGTTCGCCGGTTGTGCGGCAGAGCGATGCGGCCGAAGGGCTTAGCAGGCGCGCAGCGTAAACCCGCGCGCACATGCAATAAGGTCCGTTAGCGTCGGGCTCGGGGGTGCGGACGCAAGGATGGATGCAGTGAGTACTCCAACGACGGAGTGAGCAAACAGAATCGATTGGCTGAGGCCCTGTCTGAGGAGGCCTCCCTCCCGGCTCCCCAGGAGCCGGCGCGCCGTGCGTTTCGCGCGGTGAGGGCGCCAGCCGAGGCGATGGAGCAAGCGGACGTCGCGACGGTGCCTGCCGTCGAGGTCGCTGACGTCGCATCTCGGGTAGAGGCCGCCCCGGAGGGTGCCGAAGCGCTGCTCCCTCCCGGCCCGCGAGCGCCCGCGGTCGCGCAGGGGATGAGCTGGTACGCGAACCCGGTCGCGTTCATGACGCGCTGCCGCAAGCGCTACGGCAGGGTCTTTCACGCGCGCCTGGGGCCCGGTCAAGACGTCGTCTTCGTCTCCGATCCGGGCCTCGCCCAGGGCGTATTCGCGGGAGATTCCGAGCTCTTTCGCACGGGGGATATCAACGGAATCTTCAAGCGCTTGATCGGACCCAATTCGATCCTGCTCCTCGACGGAGAAGAGCACCTGCGCCGGCGGCGGATCCTGCTGCCGGCGTTCCACGGGCCCAACCTCGAGCGCATGCGGAGCGTGATGGAATCGGTGATCGCCGAGGAGGTCCAGCGGTGGCCGACCGGGGAGCCTTTCGCCGTCCTGCCGAAGGTCAGCGACATCTCGACCGAGATCGTCGTTCGGGCGATCTTTGGCGTCCGGGGTCGCGAGCGAGTCGCGGACCTGCGGGCGGTGCTGCCTCGCTTCATGGACCTCTGCCGGACCTCGGCCGTCTTCTTCCCGCCTCTGCGCCGCGAGCTCCGCGGCCATAGTCCCTGGGGACGGCTGATGCGCTCGTTGAAGGACCTCGACCGGATCCTCTACGACGAGATCGCCCGGCGTCGGCTCGAACCGGACCTCGACGAGCGCGGCGACGTACTCTCGGCGCTGATCACGACTCGCGACGACGACGGCACCGGGTTGAGCGACGCCGAGATCCGCGACGAGCTGGTGACGCTGCTGGTCGCCGGCCACGAGACGACCGCGGGGTCGCTCGCCTTCGCGTTCGAGCAGCTCGTTCACTATCCGCACGGGCTCGACAGGGTCGAAGCCGAGGTCGCGCTCGGCGGAGACGAATACCTGACGGCGCTGGTCGAAGAGAGCCTGCGCCGGCGACCGGTGCTGCCGATCGTCGGCCGCAAGACCACCGCCCCGGTCGCGCTCGATGACTACGTGCTGCCGCGCGGCACGGTGATCTTGCCTTGCGTCTACCTGATGCACCACGAACCCGAGCTCTACCCCCAACCGGAGGAGTTCCGGCCGGAGCGCTTCCTCGATGGGCAGACGAGCACCTACGAGTGGATCCCGTTCGGCGGCGGCATCCGGCGCTGCGTCGGCGCGAGCTTCGCGATGATGGAGATGAAGCTGGTCTTCGCCGCCGTCTTCAGCAGGCTCAGCCTGCGAGCCGCGGGCCTGCCCGAGGCCCCGGTTAGACGCAGCGTCTCGCTCGCACCCAAGGACGGCGCGATGGTGATCGCCGAGCCGTTGCACGGCGGCTTCGCGCGCTAGTGGCCACCCTGGACGCAGTTCGACAGCTCCCGGAGAGCGAGCCGCTCGCCCGCGCATGTAGCCAAGCTCTCGCCGCCGCCGCCGCGCCGACCGCGACGGAAGTGGTGCTCGGGGCGGGCGCGCTCGGCGATCGCGACCCCGACGACGCCGCGGTGGGCGTGGTCGAGCTCGTCGCCGCCGGGATCGGCGTCTCGAAGGAGATCGCGTTCAGCCCGCCGGCAGCGGCGAGACCGGGTGAGAGCCGGCAATCGCTGCAGGCCGCCGCCGGGATCTGGATGCGCGGCGAGGCGGCGCGGCTGGCCGCGACGCTCGGCGATTACGCCGTCGATGCCCTGGCGCAGGCGCAGACGCGGATCGCCACGGGGCAGGCGCACGCCTTCGAGGATCTCTATGACCCGGCTCGCCCCCCGGTCCGGTGCCTGCTCGTCGCCGCGCTGCGAGGCGGAGCGCTGTTCGAGCTGGCGGTCAGGCTCGGCGCCGGCGACCGCGGTTCAGGCTTCCCGGCTCGTCTCAGCTCGATCGCAACCGACCTCGGCGTAGCGGCTGAGATCGTCGAACAGGTCGAGCGGATTCGCGACCCCGGGCTGGCCGCGGCCGATCTGCGGTGCGGCGTCTACGACCTGCCGGTGAGCAACGCGCTCGACAGCGACCCTGGGCTCGCCGCGAGGATGACGGCCGGGCTCGATCCGGCCCGCGTCGGCGACCTCGTCGCGGCGTTGCTCGATACGCGCGGCGTCGCACTCGCGCTGGCGATGGCGCTCCATCGCGCCGAGGGGGCTCGCCTGGAGCTCGATGAGGAGCACGGCGGCGATGAGCTGGCGGCAATCGCCCAGCGGATCGCCGATCGCTGCGAGCAAGCGGGTGTGGCCGATGCCGGTTGAGCTGGTCGATGAGTGCGCCGCCGTCGTCGTCGGCGGCGGACCGGCGGGGGCCGCCGCCGCGCTCGAACTGGCGGAGGCCGGCGAGGACGTACTGATAGTCGAGCAGAGCGCCTTCCCGCGCGAGAAGGCCTGCGGTGACGGTCTCACCCACGCCGCCGTCTCCTACCTCGAGGAAATCGGGCTCGAGCCGCTCGTCGAGGGCGCTCAGCGGATCGAGGATTGCCGTTTCGTGCTCGGACACGGCAAGGAGATGCGCGGTTGGTACCACCCTCCGGCGAAGCTCCCGCACTCGCGCTTTATGCGCACCCTGCCGCGCCGGACGATGGACGCCGCGGTGCTGGATGCGGCGATCGAGCGCGGCGCGCGGCTACTCGAGGCGCGCGTCGACGAGCCCTTGGTCGAGGACGGCAAGGTCGTCGGCCTGCGGCTGGTTGGCTCCCCGGGCAGCGCGGACGGCGGCGTGGTCTCGGCGCGCCGCGTAATCGCCGCCGACGGCGCCACCTCGCGGATCCGGCGCTGCCTCGGTGCGGACGTCGCCGCTCACGGGACGCGCCTGTATGCGTTGCGCCGCTACTTCACGACCGAGGTTGCGCTCGATCCGGTCTTCGACGTCTACGTGCCGCTGGTCTATGAGGGCGGCCTGCTCGCCGGCTACGGCTGGGTCTTCCCGGTCGCCGAGAACCGCGCCAACGTCGGCGTCGCCTTGTACGAGCCCAGCCCGGGTCGCGAACGGACGCGGATCCGCGAGCTGCTCGCCGCGTTCGTCGGCGACCTCGAAGAGCGCAGCGGCGAGCGCTTCGGCGCCTTGACCGACGCGTCCAAGCCGGTCGGCGCGCCGATCGCGACGCGGTTCTCGGCGGAGCGTTGTGAGGTCGACGGCGTCCTCTTCGCGGGCGAGGCCGCGCGGTTCGCGGACCCGCTGACGGCCGAGGGGATCTCGTTCGCTCTGCGCTCGGGCCAGCGCGCGGGTGCGGCGGCTGCCGCCTCGCTGTGCACAGGGGGGACCACGAACCTCGGCCGCGAGCTGGGGACGAGCTCGCCGCGGGTGGGACAGAACCTCTCGTTGCTGGTGCGCCTCGCAGAGCAGGCCGGCGGCGGATTGACCCTCTCCGATCCCGTCCACCAGCCCCTGCTGCTCGAACTGCGAAGACTCGTCGGTGACGCCCCGATCGAACCTGACCTCGCCGAGACGCCGGCCGGCCGCCTGCTCGCCGGCAGCCCCGATGGGCTCGCCGCCCTCAGCCGGATTCAGGCGTCGGTGCTGAGCGCGCTGCGGACCGAGCTTCCCTTCGGGCTCGAGGTCTTAAACCGTGAGCTGCACGCCGGCATCGGGCCGATCGGCGCCGTCACCGCTGTGCTGGCGGCGCGCGCGTGTGGCGGCGACTCCGGCGAACGGGTGGAGGCGCTCGCCGAGGCGGTGGAGCTGCTTGTGCTTGCCGGTCGCAGCCAGCTCTGGATCAGCGCCGATTCGGGCACCGACCTGGCGCGGCTCAACAACGGCCTGTCTTCGCTGCTGTGCGAGCACGCGACCGTCAAAGCGCAGGCAGCGGCCGCACGGGCCGGGATCGGGATCGCCGCCGCGACCTTCGAGCTCAGCGAGGCGGCGGCGTGGGACGCGGAGAACACCTTCGCGGGGAACATTTCATTGGATGGGCTGCTCGGCGCGTACGAGCGGCGGGCGAGCACCCTGGCTCTCGCGTGCGGCGGCGCGGCGGAGATCGCGGGCGCCGGCGCGGAGACGGTCGGCGCTTTGGAGCGCTTCGGACGCGGAATCGGGGTCGCGTCGAGGATCGCCGAGGAGAGCCGGGCGCTGATGAGGGGCGACGAACGTACGCGGCGTAGTCCCGCCGAGGATCTACGTCAGGGGCGCTATCCGCTCGCCGTCGTCGAAGCGCTCGAGTTCGATCCTTCGCTGCGTGGCAGGCTCGGCGAGCCGCTCGGTGCCGCGGGCGCCTCCGAGTTACTCGCTGCAGTGCGCGCGGCAGGTGGCGTCGATGGTGCCTCCGCACGCTGCAGGGAGCGCGCGGCAGCCGCGATCACGCCGTTGCGGGCAATTCCGGCCGTCGCTTCGAAGCACCTGGAACCGGTCGCGGCACTTGCGGTTCGACGGTTGGAGCACTAGGGAAAACTCAAGTTTTTCTCTGCAAATTCCGAATATATTCGAGCCCCGCGAATAGTTAGGGATCGAACCAATCGAGCTCCTGGACCGCAAGTTCTCGTTGTACAAGCCTTCGAAGGAACCCGAGGCCGGCTCGGCCGTGCCCGCGGCGGCGTGGGCGTGGCCGGACCTCGAACCAGAGGTCGGCCGCCTGGCGATGGCGAGGGTTCAGGCGTTCATGCTGATCGCTGCGGGCGTCCTTGGCGCCGCCGGTGAGCTTCTCCCCCACCCTCCCTCATACAACGAACCCGGGCTGGCCGTGATCCAGGTCTCGGCAATCCTCCTCGGCTCGCTGATGCTGCTCGACCTGCGCCGAGTGCCGGGATGGCTGCTACGGGTCAATCCGTATCTGTCGATCGTCGCCACGAACCTCGTGATCGTCTTCAGCCACGACGTCACCAGCGCCTTCGTCCTCTTCTACCTGTGGCCCGTCGTCTACTCGTTTTACTTCTTCAGCCGCTGGGAGTGGGCCCTATGCGTGGCCGTGTCCGTCGCGAGCTACACGTTGCTGATCGTGACGATGGGGATTCCAGCGGCTGGAACCGCGACGAACGACTACAGCGTCATGCACTTCCTCGTGCTCACCGTTGGGACGCTGCTCGTAGTCGGCGGCGGCCTGGTCGCCCTGCGCGAGAGGGTCTCGGCGCTGATGGAGCGGCTGACCGACGCGGCCCGGGCCGACGGCCTGACCGGGCTTCGCAACCGCCGCGGCCTGATCGAATCGCTCGAGACCGAGATCGAGCGTGCCCGGCGCGGCCATCGCCAGGTCAGCCTCCTCATCCTCGACCTCGACCGCTTCCAGGAGGTCAACGACCGTTGGGGCCACGAGGTCGGCGACCGTCTCCTGCGCCGCGTGGGCGCCGTTCTCGAACGGGTCACCCAGCGCAGCGACCTGGTGGCACGCACCGCGGGCGAGGAGTTCACGATCCTGCTGCCGGAGAACGACAAGAGCCGCGCCCATCTTTTGAGCGAGCGCATCCTCGTGCAGCTGCGCCGCAGCTTCACCCGGGAGGACCGCCAGCTGACGGCGAGCATCGGCGTCGCCACGTATCCCGAGGATGCGGAGAGCGCCGACGAGCTCGTCAACGTCGCCGACCACGCTCTCTACGCCGCCAAGGTTCTCGGGCGCGACCGCGTCGTGCTGTTCAGCGACGAGGTGGCGACGATCGTGGCCGACCGCGGCGGCAAGCGTCGCTCCTCGAGCGAGCAGTCGCACCTTGCCACCGTTCTGAGCCTCGCCGAGGCGCTCGATCTGCGCGACGACGGCACCGCGCGTCATTCGCAGACGGTGGGCAGGCTGGCGGAGCTGATCGGCACCGAGCTCGAACTGCCCCAGGAACGGGTCGACCGCCTGCGTCTCGCCGGCGTTCTGCACGACATCGGCAAGGTCGGCATCCCCGACTCGGTGCTGCAGAAGCCGGGTCCGCTCGACGACGACGAGTGGGCGCAGATGCGGCGCCACCCCGAGCTCGGCGCGCGGCTGTTGAGCGGGCACGAGCTGGGCGAAATCCGGTCGTGGCTCCTCGCCCACCACGAGCGTCCAGACGGCGGGGGTTACCCGCACGGGCTGGGCGCCGAGGAAATCCCCCTCGAGGCGAGCATCCTCGCTGCAGCCGACGCCTATGAGGCGATGACGGCGGATCGCGTGTACAGGAGGGCGATCGGCGAAGAGGCGGCCCGCGACGAGCTGCGGCGTTGCTCGGGGACACAGTTTGACCCCGGGGTGGTCGAGGCTCTGCTGGCGGTGCTCGACGGAAACGAATTGAAACGGCTCGTCGAACCTCGTAGCCGTTGAGCGCGCCGCTCGGGCTGATGGCGAGGACCGGAATCGAACCGGTGACACCACGATTTTCAGTCGTGTGCTCTACCAACTGAGCTACCTCGCCAGATAGCGCGCACAGGCTAGCGTTACCCAGGTGAAGGCATCGAGAGTGCTCGTGCCGGTCGCGGCGGTGGCGCTGGCGGCGGGCTCGCTGTCGGGTTCGCTTCGGGCCGAGCCGAGTGGCGCGGGAATCGAGACCGCGATGCCGGCGCCTTATTTCGCCCAGGGGCAGGTCCCACCCCGGCGCTGGCTGCGCGAATCGCGGCCACTCGCCGCCGACGCACCGGGCTGGGCGCGCCGCATGTACGCGAGCTCCCTGCTCGTCCTGCGCGCGCTGACCAATCCGCGGACCGGTGCCGAGATCGCCGGGGCGCGTCCCGGCTGGGAGTACGTCTGGCCGCGGGATGCATCGGCCGGGGCGATCGCTCTCGCTGCGTCGGGCCACATGGAAGACGCGCGAGGGGTCGTCGGCTTCCTCCTCAGCCTCGACCTCGGCGCGGCGGCGCGCTTCGAGCCGAACGGCGACCCCGTCCCGTGGCGACCGGCCGCCGGCGACGCGACGGGGTGGGTCGCTGCGGCGGCGCAGGCAACGGGGCTGCCGGCTCCATCGCGCTCCGACTGGCGCGGCCGCCAGGACTACGCCGAGAACATCGAGGGAGACCTACTCGGCAACGCGATCGCCGCCGGGGCTCCCGACGTAGTCGCGCGCTTTGAGACGCCGGGCGGCCTGGTGCGCGAGCCCGGCGCTGCGGACCTCGACTCCGCCGCAGCCTGGGGAGTCGTCCCGTTCCAGCGCCCCGGACTCGCGGCTCCGGCCCAGAAGACGCTGCTCTCGCTTTCGGCCGAGTCGAGCCGTTTTGGAATCGCGCCTACCGAAGCCTGGACCGCGGGCCAGGCGTGGACGGCGCCGACGGCCTGGTCGGCATGGGCTCTGGCCCGGCTGGGCGACTGGCGGGCCGCCGACCGGCTGCTCGCCGAGCTGCGCCGCGCCGCGACCCCGGCGGGGATGCTGCCCGAGCGGGTCTCGAGCACCGACGGCCGGCCGCTGTCGACCACGCCGCTCGCCTGGTCGCACGCCTTCGCCGCGCTAGCCCTGCTCGAGCGCTATCCCCGCGGCGGCTGAGGCCGGCTACTTCTTCTTCTTGGCGGCGGGCTTGCGCTTTGCCGTGGGCTTCTTCGCGGCAGGCTTCTTCGCCGCAGGCTTCTTCTTGGCAGCAGGCTTTGCCGCGGGTGAGGACACCTTGGCCGCCGGCTTCTTGGCGGCGGGCTTCTTGGCGGCGGGCTTCTTCGCGGCGGGCTTGCGCTTCGCCGCCGTCTTCGGCTTTGCGACGGGTGGCGCCGGCGTCGATCGCTTCTCATCCCCAAAGAAGTAACGGGACACTCGGGCGAAAAAGCTCTCGTTGCTCGGCGACATTTAACGGCTCCTGAAGTTGAGGGAGCCGGGTTTCTACCCGAAACCGCGCGGGAGCTACTTGCTCGCGCCCGCAACCGCGGACTGGAGCTGGCGCTTGCTCATCCCCGAACGGCCCTCGATGCCGAGCTTCTTGGCGTCGTTGTAGAGCTGGTCGCGGGTGCGGCCACCGGGACCGCTGTGCGAGCGATGCCCACCTCGCCGGCTCGAGCTCATGTCGCGCTTCGAGCTCGCCGACGCGGATCGGCTCCTTCCCTCGCGCGCCTTGTCTTTGTTCACCGCGCGAGCGGCGATCTCCTCGGCGCGGCTGTTTGAGCGCCCCGCCTGCTTTTCGCTCTTCTTGATGTGCTCGTATTTGCGGGCGTCCTTCGTGCCCTTTTTGACTCCACGGGGAGGCATGGAGGTGCTCCTTTCAATCGCTTGCCTAGGCGAAATACCCGGCGCTCACTGAGTAAAACGGCTCTAGGGCAATGCTTCGACGGCGGCCTGCACCGCCTCGGCGGCGGTATCGACCTCGACGATCCCGAGCTCCTCACCGGCCCGCTCGAGCCCCCAGCTGTCGACCGAGATCACCGCGCGTTCGAGCTTGCGGGCGAAGCCGATCTCCGACAGCGTTCCCCAGGAGCCGCCGACCGCGACGACGACTTCGCCCGAGGCGACCACCGCGAGGTTCCGCGCCTGGCCGATGCCGGTCGCGATCGCGTGGGTCAGGTACTCGTTGCCTTCGTCGAGCGACTGGTAGGGAAGGATGCCGATCGCCTCTCCGCCGGCCTCGGTAGCCCCCTTCGATGCGGCCTCCATGACGCCGCCCATGCCCCCGCAGACGATCGTCAGCCCGGCCTCGGCGAGGCCGCGGCCGATCGCCTCGGCCTTCGCCAGCAGCTCGTCGTCGCCTGCCGAGGCGCCGATCACGCTCACTTGACGGGTCACGCGGCCTTGCGCTCCGCGCCGAGCATCCGGCCCATCAGCTCGATCGCGCCGCCCTTGTGGAGGTGGTCGTTCAAGTTGCCGCACTTCGGGCTCTGCACGCACGAGGGACAGCCCTCCTCGCACGGGCACTCGCCGACCAGCCGGGCGGCGTCGGCGACGAGGCGGTCGAAGCGATCGAAACCGGCGCGGGTGATGCCGACTCCTCCGGGGTGGCCGTCGTAGATGAAGATCGTCGCGACGCCGGTCTGCTGGTGGATGTTGGTCGAGAGGCCGCCGATGTCCCAGCGGTCGCACATCGCGATCAGCGGCAGCACCGCTATCTGGGTGTGCTCGGAGGCGTGCAGGGCACCGAGCAGGACCTCGGGCGGCAGCGCCGCCGCCATCGGCCCGGGCAGCGTGTACCAGAGGGCCTGGGTGACGAAGTTCTCCTCGGGCAGATCGAGGGCGACAGTGTCGATGACGACGTGGTCGGTGAGGCGCTTGCGCTGGAAGGCGATCACCTGCTCGGAGACCGAGACCGTTCCGAAGCTGAGATCGACGCCGAGCGCCTTGCGCGTCTCCTGCACGCCCTCGATCCAGATGTCGGTCTCCTTCTTGGTCTGCGTGTAGTAGTCGACGTCGCGCTCGCGGACGATGGCCCGGCGGCCGTCGATCTCGAGGTCGGAGACCTCGTAGATCCGGCCCAGGTGCAGGTAGATCGCGCCGGGGTGAACCGTCGAGAAGGCGCGCTCGGCCTCGACCCGGCCCAGCATCTCGCCCGAGCCGGCGTCGATGACGGCGATGCTGTCGGCAGAGGCCGAGCGCAGGGAGATGCGCCCGGCCGGGAACTCGGAGCGGCGCGGGATCAGCCGCCCGCCGCGCACGGCCTTCAGTTCGCCGAGCCCGACCAGGCGCTCGCCGGCCTCGATGACGCCCTCGCCGAAGAAGACCTCGTCCTCCTTGCCGAGCGGCGCCTCGTGCGCCGCGGCGATCAGGTGCTGGGCGTGGATCTGCTCGTTTTGGTGGTCGAGGATTGCCGCCTCGACCGGGCGCTCGAGGAACTCGTGCGGGTGGCGGCAGAAGAACTGGTCGAGGGCGTCCTCGCCGGCCATGTAGACCGCGAGGCCTCGGCTCCGCCGCCCGGCCCGGCCCCACATCTGGCGCAGGCTGGCGACGGTCCCCGGGAATCCGGCGCAGATCGCGGCGTCGAGCTCGCCGATGTCGATGCCGAGCTCGAGCGCGTTGGTCGCCGCGACCGCGAGCAGCTCGCCGGATGAGAGCTTGGCCTCGAGGTCGCGCCGCTGCTGGGGCGTGTATCCGGCTCTGTATGGGGCAATGCGCTCGGCGAGGTGCGGGTGCCCGAGCTCGCTGAGGCGATCGGAGGCAAAACGGTTGATCAGCTCGATCCCCTTGCGCGAGCGCATGAAGCAGATCGTCCGCACGCCGCCGATGACGAGGTCGGCGAGCAGGTCGGCGGCCTCGGAGAGCACCGAGCGCCGCAGCCCGACCCGCTTCTCGACCAGGGGCGGGTTCCACATCGCGATCTCGCGGCCCGCTCTCGGAGCGGCGTCGGTGTCGAGGAGCTCGAACGGCAGGCCGGTCAGCCGCTCGGCGAGCTCGCCGGGATTTGCGATCGTCGCCGAGGCCATAACGAAGCGCGGCTCCGAGCCATAGAGCGAGGCGACCCGCCGCAGCCGCCGGAGGACGTTGGCGACGTGCGAGCCGAAGACGCCGCGGTAGGTGTGGGCCTCGTCGACGACGACCCACTCGAGGTTGGCGAACGTGTCACCCCACGACTTGTGGTTGGGCAGGATGCCGACGTGGAGCATGTCGGGGTTGGTGAGGATCAGGTTCGCCTTGCGGCGGATCGCGGCCCGCTCCTCGCGCGGCGTGTCGCCGTCGTAGATCGCCTCGCGCAGGCCCGGCGGGCGCAGCTCGGCGAGCGCCCGGGCCTGGTCCTGGGCGAGGGCCTTGGTCGGGTAGAGGTACATCGCCCGCGTCTTCGGCTCGCGGGCGATCGCGTCGAGCACCGGCAGGTTGAAGGCGAGCGACTTGCCGCTGGCGGTGCCGCTGGTCAGGATCAGGTTGCCGTCCTTCACCAGCTCGAAAGCCGTGGCCTGGTGGGCGTAGAGCTCGTCGATGTGGCGACCCGCGAGCGCCTCGGCAAGAACCGGGTTGAGGCCCTCGGGCAGATTCGCGAGGTCCGCCTGCCGGGCGGGCTCGGAGCTCTCGTCGACGAGGCGGCCGTCCTTTCGCGCCGGCCCGATCGCGGGCTCCCAGGGAGCGTCGAGAACCTTAGGCACAGACGGCTCCGGCGATCTCGACCGCCTGCAGGGAGCTGGCGTCGTGGAGGCGCAACACGTCGGCGCCGTTGGCGACGGCGAGGGTCGCCGCCGCCGCGGTAGCGGCCTCGAGCCGGCCCGGCGGCCAGCGCTCCTCCCACGAACCGCCGAGCACGGCGCCGAGCAGGTCTTTGCGGGAAAGCGAGACGTAGAGCGGCCTGCCGAGCTCGCGCAACTCGCCGAGGCGGCGCAGGACCTCGAGGCCGTCGTGGACGCCGATGTCGAAGTCGAGCCCGGGATCGATCGCGATCTGATCCTCGGCGACGCCCGCCGCCTTCGCGGCGTCAATCCGCTCGCCGAACCAGGCCTTCAGCTGCTCGACCGGGTCGTCGTAGCTGGGCAGGTCGCGGTCGACCCGCGGCGGGCCCTCGATGTGCATGAGGACGAAGCCGCAACCGGTCTCGGCGGCGAGCTCGAACAGCGCCGGGTCGGCGGCGCCGGAGATGTCGTTGATGGCGACGGCGCCGGCTCGGAGAGCGCGCCGCGCGACCTCAGCGGAGAAGGTGTCGGCCGAGATCGGCGCCGCGACCGCGGCCGCGAGGCCCTCGATCGCCGGTGCCAGCTTCGCCGCCTCCTCCGAGGCCGGAACCGGCGGCCCGCTGCGCGCGGCCACCGCGCCGATGTCGAGCATCTCGAAGCCGGCCTCGGCAAGCTCGACCCCGTCGCGAATCGCCTGCTGGGGCGTCTCACTGCGCGCCCCCTCGAAAAACGAATCGCCGGTCACGTTGACGATGCCGACCCCGATCGGGCGCTCGAGCGGGAGTGTTCTGTCGCTTAGTCGCCAGGCGGGCATCCCCCGCCAACGGTACCGCCCTGCGAAGAGGGCCCGGCTAGAGCGACTCCTCGTCGTCGCGGCAGGGGCCGGTCGTGCTCGTGCGCAGTGTGTAGGGCGGACTGCCGGACTCGCAATACCACGCCGGCTGACCGAGGCCGATCGAAGCGCCGCCGCAGGTCACCTTCAACTTTCTGATCGGAGCGAAGGGCCGGCCCGCAAACTTCGACTTGACGATCTCCGCCTTCTTCTTCGCCGGCGCCATCACCACCCGGTAGCTGCCCAGGGGCCAGGGCGCGAGATTGTCGTTGGCATCGGAGGCCGTATAGAAGACGAAGCTGCCATCGCTGCTGGTGGCGACCGTCTGCACCAGAGCCCCGTTGCGATAGAGGCGCGCGGTGCGGGTACCGAGGCACGGGTCTTCGCCGTCGTGGAACTCGTAGCCCTTGAACTTGCGCTGGTCCAGAAAGCCGATCTGGATCGACCCATCGCCCCTGAATGATCGAGTGTCCTGCACGGTCAGCGTGCACTTCACATCGTTGGAGCCATCGGCGGCACTGATCAGGAACGGCGTGCAGTCGCTGCGCTCGAGCTCGGCCTTGGGGCCGAGGCCGCCGCCGTGATGATGCTTGGCGAGCGCCATCGGCGGCCCAGCCGTGCAGGCAAGCATCGCCACTGCCGTGGCGACGAGCAGCGCCTTTCGCGTGTCCTTCCTCGCCGTTCCCAACTCACCCGGATCATATCCGGCGCGACTTAAGTAGCCGCCGGGCCAGAGCCAGTTCGTGAGACGGCTCGGGCCGGGGCCAGTCGCGCCCCGGCCCGGCCGAATTGCAGCTACTGCGTGTAGCCGCCCGCCTTGAGGTAGTCGGCCGCGACAGCAGCTGGCTCCTCCTTGTCGAGCGAAATCCGCTTCAGCGCTTCCTGGACGACCGGAAGGGTGAGCCCCTTCTGGACGTTCTCGATCGTCGCCCCGAAATCGGGCCCGGCCTGAGCCGCCACCTTCTGGCTGGCGATGAAGAACGGGTTGCCGGCGGGCAGGATGTGCTTGTCGTCCGCGAGGACCGTGTACTTGTCCGAGGCGGCGAGCTGGCCGTCGGACGTGTAGACGATCGACAGGTCGGCCTGGCCCTTGTCGAGCACGGAATACCGCAGCTCGGGATCCACCGAGTGGAAGGCCTTGAACTTCAATCCGTAGCCCTGTTCGAGGCCCACGAGGCAGTCGACCCGCTGAGGGCATTCAGTGGTCCCGTACAGCGTCAGATCCTGGGACTTGCCCTGGAGGTCGGAGATCTTGGAGACGCCGAGCTCGTCGGCCTTGGTCTTCAACAGGCCGACCGCGTTGGCGCTGTTGTAGGGCGCCGGTGGATAGCCGACCAGACCCTTGGCTGCGAGATCGGATTTGATCGAATCGACCGCCTGGTTGGCGTCGGCGGGGACGTCCTCCGGCTTCACGCCGAACAAGGAGGTCAGCGCGGTGGAGGTGTACTCGGGATAGCCGCTGACCTGGCCGGCCTGGATCGCCTTCACCGCGATGTGCTCGTCGCCGAGGTTGAGAGCCGTCTTGACTTTGTACCCCGCGGCCTGCAGAGCCTGGGCGTAGACCTGACCGAGGAAGAACTCCTCGTCGAAGTTCTTCGAGCCGATCGTCAACGAGACGTTGCCGTTGGCGGGATTCGACTTGATCAGGTTGGCGGAGCTCGCGCCGCTGCTCGTCGAGCTGCTGCTGTTGTCGTTGCTGCTTCCACAAGCGGCGACGGCAAAGGCGACTACGAGCGCCGCGACGAAGGCGAAAAGTCCTCTCCAGCGAGCGTGTGCACTCATCGGGTTCTCTCCTGTTCGTGGGGACGGGACAAGATCACCAGCGGCGCGATCCTATCCCTCCTGGGCTCGCGCAACCAGGAGCCCGCGCGGTGTCAACAGCCGCTGCAGGCCGGCGAGGCCGAGCTCGGCCGCGAGTGCCAAGAGGGCGACGAGAATTGCGCCCGCGAGGACCCCTGCGTCGCCGTAGACGTTGCGGCCCAGGATGAAATCGCCCAGCGTGTTGACCCCCGCGAGGGACCCAATCGTCGCGGTCGCGATGATGTTGACGGCCGAAGTCCGGACCCCGGCCATGATCGTCGGCACTGCGAGCGGCAGCTGGACCTTGGCGATGATCTCGTGTGGCTTCATCCCCATGCCCCGCGCTGCCTCGACCGACCCGCGATCGACCTCCTGCATGCCGACAAACGCGTTCGTGAGGATCGGGGGTATGCCAACTACCGTGAGCGCGATCGTCACGTTGAGGAGGCCGACGCCGATGAACGCCACAAGGAAGGCGATCAGGGCGAGCTCGGGGATCGCGCGCCCCGCGTTGCCGATCGCGATCGCGAGCCCCTCGCCGCGCCCGCGATAGCCGAGCAGCACGCCCACGGGGAGAGCAACCGCCAGAGAGCACGCCAGGGCAATGG
>JAWVFN010000185.1:0-4205 GCA_033855935.1 Solirubrobacterales bacterium
CGACCCTCGTACACGACGACGTGCTCGACGCGGCGCCCGTGCGGCGCGGGCAGCCCACAGTCTTCGCGGCCTCCGGCCGCGGTCAGGCCGTGGCCGTCGGCGACCTGCTCTTTTCTCGGGCGTTTGCAGAGCTTGCATTACCGAACGGCTCCTCCGCTTCGCGTCCGGGGCCGTCGGGACCAGGGCGCGAGCCGGGTGGACCAGATCAGCCGCTCGTTGCAATCCTCAGCCGCAGTTGTGTGTTGCTGGCATTGGGCGAGCTCGCTCAGCGAAACGACGCCTTCGACACCTCGGTCACCGAGGAGCGCTACTTCGAGCGCTGCCGGCTGAAGACCGCGCAGCTCTTCGAGTGCGCCTGCCGGCTCGGCCGCGTGGCGTCCGGGCTGCCCGGCGAGCAGGCGCTCGGCGCCTTCGGCGAGGAGATCGGCCTCGCCTTCCAGCTCCTCGACGACGTCCTCGACGTGACCGGGCCGGTCGAGCGCACCGGCAAGGCGAGGGGAACCGACCTCCTCGACGGCACCGTCAACCTGCCGCTGATCCTCGCCGCCCGCCGCGACCCAGAAATCGCCGCCGCCGGCTTGCGCGGCCTCGACCCCGAGGGCGCCGAGGCGCTCTGCGAGAAGATTGCCGCGACCGGCGTCCTCGACGAGGTCCGTGCCCGGGCCCGCGGCGGCGTCGAGCGCGCCAAGGCGATCCTCGCCGAGAGCGAGCTGGGCGAGGCCGACGGCAAGCTGCTCGCCTTGGTCGCCGACGGCGTAGTCGAGCGCTATTCCTGATATCCACCCGCCAGGCATGAACGTCGAAACCCAGATCAGTCGCCGCCGCCTCTTCCAGGGACTCGGCCTTGCGACCGTCGCCGGCGCCCCCGTCTTGCTCGCCGCCTGCGGCGGCAGCGACACATCGACCAGCAGCAGCTCCGACGAGGTCAGCGATCTGAAGATCGTCCAGAGCGCTCAGGCGATGGAGCTGGCGATGGTCGCCGGCTACACCAAGGTCGCCGCACTGCTCGATCCCAAATCGGCGCCGCTTGGGCAGGAGATCCTCACCCAGGAGAAGGCACACGCGACCGGGCTCGCCACGGTCGTCGGCGACCTCGGCGGCAAGCCGGCCGCTCCGAAGAGCGATGCCGAATACGAGCAGGCGCTCGGGCTCGCGGGGCTGAAGAATCAGGCCGACGCGCTCAAGTTCGCCGACGATCTCGAGAACGCCGCGATCTTCGCCTACGTCGACGCCGTTGCCAGGCTCACCAACGGCGATCTGCGCGGCACCTTCTGCTCGCTGGCGACGGACGAGGCCGAGCATGGGGCGGTCCTGATCGGGCTCGAGACCGGAAACGCCCCGGCAAAGCAGTCGCCGGCCGCCTTCGTCACCGGGACCAAGGGGGCGTTCACCCTGTGATCGAGCAGGAAGCGACTCGCCGCGAGGCGGTTCGCCGGGGCCTACTCGCCGGCGGGGCGATCGCCTCGGCCGCCGTCGTCCCGGCTGCGTTTCGATCGAGCCGGGCGTTCGGCCAAGCCGACACCTCGACCGCCAGCGGCGACACCGGCATCATCGAGGGTGCCGTCGGCATCGAGCAAACGGCGGTCGTCGTCTACCGGACGATCGCCGCGCGCGGCCTCCTTGGACCCGCAACCCCGGTCGCCGAGCTGTTCGCAAAGCAGGAGCAGGAGCACGCCGACGCACTGATCGCCGCGCTCAAGGGCCTCGGCGGCACGCCGCCGGCGAAGCCTCTGCCGACCGATATCCCCGGCTTCACCGAGGTCCAGAGCGGCCCGGAAGCGCTCGCCTTCGCCGTCAGCATCGAGAACCAGGAGCTGGCCCACTACATCGAGGGCGTCAAGAAGCTCGAGGACCCGAACTTGATCAAGGCGGTGGCCCAGATCGTCGGCAACGAGGGCCAGCATCTCGTCGTCCTGCGCCAGGCCCTCAGCACAGACCCGATGCCGGTGTCGCTGCCGACCGGTGAAGAGAAGACGTAAACGACGCCTCCTCCGCTTCGCGTTCCGGGGGCGTCTAGAAGTCTTCGGGCAGGACGAGGTCGCCGTCGAGGGCCTTGATCAGGTCGTCGAGGTCCCGTTCCATGTTCTCGCGGGTGAGCTTGCGAAGATCGTCGATGACCGAGCGCATGCCCTCGTCGAGGAGACGGTCGTACTCGTCGATGTCGGACTGGGCGTAGGTGCCGCCGCCGCGCCACTCGCACTCGGGGCAGCGGAGCTCGACGCTCCAGCCCTCGCCCGGCTGCTCTTTCCAATCGACCGGCTGGACCAGGTCGGAGTGGCACTCGGGACACATCTGCATCGTCCCCGTGCTGGTGCGGTTTGTGGGCCTCTCTGTGCGGCGTGGTGCGCTCATCAAGACATCTATCGGTAGGAGCGGCAAGGTCTTTAGGGGGAATTCCCGCGTTAGTCGTACCCAGGCATAGAATTTGCTCACATGGTGCTCAGCGACCTCACAATCAAGGAGGAAGTGGCCGCCGGCCGCCTCGTCTTCGATCCCTACGACGAGTCGCTGGTCCAGCCCTCGAGCGTCGACGTGCGCGTCGATTCGGCCTTCCGCGTCTTCAACAACTCGCGCCACCCCTACATCGACGTTCGCAAGCCCATGGACGACCTCACCACCCTCGTCCGGGTCGAAGAGGGTGAGCCCTTCGTCCTCCATCCGGGGGAGTTCGTCCTCGGCCAGACGCTCGAGCGGGTCCAGCTCCCCGACGACCTGGTTGCGAGGCTGGAGGGGAAGAGCTCCCTCGGCCGCCTCGGCCTCGTTATCCACTCGACCGCCGGTTTCGTCGACCCTGGCTTCGAGGGCAACCTGACGCTCGAGCTCTCGAACCTCGCCAACCTGCCGATCACGATCTTCGAGGGGATGCCGATCGGCCAGATCTCGTTCATGCGGATGGACCGCCCGGTCGAGCACGCTTATGGCAAGAGCGAGGCGGGCAGCAAGTACCAGGGCCAGACCGAGCCCACGGCGAGCCGCTATCACCTCAATTTCCCCCAAGAGGGCAACGGGGCGGACCCGTCCAAGGCACGCGAGGAAAGCTGATACGCCTCCCCTGGTGGCGTACCATTCGCCGCGATGCCCAATATCGGACCACTAGAGATCGCGATTGTCCTTGTCATCGTGCTGATCGTCTTCGGGCCCAAGCGCCTGCCCGAGCTCGGCAAGTCGCTGGGTGAGGGGATCCGCGGATTCCGCGGATCGCTGAGCGGTGAGGACGACAAGGACAGCACCGAGACCAAGAAAGCTGAATTGCAGGCCGCGACACAGCAGCCCGCCCCGACGCCGCCTCCCGCCGCGACCGAGCAGCCGGCCGCCGAGAAGCCCGTCGAGGGCGAAGTAATCACCGAGAACAAGGGCTAGCTCGATGCCGCGTGTTGGGCCGGTCTCTCACGAGGACCGGTTGACCCTTGTCGAACACCTCGACGAGCTGCGCACGCGCCTGATCGTCTCGCTCGTCATCCTCAGCGTCGTCTTTGCGCTCTGCTTCTGGCAGAACCACCTGATCCTCGACGTGATCAACAAGCCGCTGCCCGACGGCCGCGATCACCCGATCACCTTCGGCGTTGCCGAGCCCTTCACCACGACGGTCACCGTCAGCGCCTACGCCGCGATCCTGATCTCGATGCCGCTGATCCTCTACCAGCTCTACGCCTTCGTGCTGCCGGCGTTCAAGCCGCACGAACGCAAGGTGGCCCTGCCGCTGCTGATGCTGATCCCGGTTTTGTTCATCGCCGGGGTCGTCTTCGGCTACTTCGTTGTGCTGCCCGCGGCGATCAAGTTCCTCCTCAACTTCAACACGGACCAGTTCAACATCCAGGTCCGGGCCAAGGACTACTACAGCTTCGTCTCGATGACGCTGATCGCGATGGGGCTGGTGTTCCAGGTCCCGGTCGGCATCCTCGCGATCACCAAGCTCGGCATCACCACGCCCGAGCAGCTGGCAAAGAACCGGCGCTACGCCTGGGTGATCATCGCCGTCGTCGCCGCCGCCCTGCCGGGCACCGACCCCGTCTCGATGCTGCTCGAGATGGTGCCCCTGCTGCTGCTCTTCGAAGGCAGCCTCGTGCTCGCGCGGATCCTCGGGCGACCTCGCGAGACCGCGGCGCCGGCGCCCGAATCCCCGCCTGGCCCCTCCGGCGAGACCGCATAGGTACCCTTCGCCGCCGTGCTCTTTGACCTGCAAAGCCCGCGCCGGCGACGTGTCG
>JAWVFN010000186.1:0-9610 GCA_033855935.1 Solirubrobacterales bacterium
ATCAGCAGCGGCGCGTCGCGGCCGGGGATCTGGGCCGTGGTGATGATCACGTCCTGGCGGGCGGCGGCCTTCGCCAGCTCGCCGCGAAGCTGCTCGTTCTCCTCGTCGGTCAGCGGCCGCGCGTAGCCGCCCTCGCCCTCGGCGTCTTTGACCGCCTCGACCTCGAGGAAGCGCCCGCCGAGCGACTCGACCTGCTCCTTGACGACCGAGCGCACGTCGAAGCCGGTGACGACCCCGCCGAGGCGCTTGGCCGTGGCGATCGCCTGCAGGCCGGCGACGCCGGCGCCGAGGACCATCACCTTTGCCGGCGGGATCGTCCCCGCGGCGGTGGTCATCATCGGAAACAGCCGGCCCGACTCGCGCGCCGCGATCAACACCGACAGGTAACCACCGAGGTTGGCCTGCGAAGAGAGCGCGTCCATCGACTGGGCGCGGGTGATCCGCGGGATCGCCTCGACCGCAAAGCTGGTGACACCGGCGGAGGCGAGTTTCTGCGCGAGCTCGGGATTCGTCAGCGGCTCGAGGAAGCCGATCAGGACCTGCCCCGAGGAGAGCTTGGCGATCTCCTCGTCGGTAGGAGCGGTGACCTTGGCGACGATCTCGGCCGACCAGGGATCGGCGAGCTCGGCCCCGGCCTCGCGGTACTGCGCGTCGGGATATGAAGCCGATTCGCCCGCGCCGGGCTCGACCGCAACTTGCAGCTCCTTGGCGGTCATTGCCTTGGCGACGTCGGGAACCATCGCCACGCGCCGCTCTCCCTGCGCCGTTTCCTTAGGTGCGCCGACCTTCATGCGGCCGGGGAATCTACAAGCAAGCGGGTCAGGCCGGCGTTCCGGCCTCGGCCATGGCCGCGACGCGCTCGATCGTGTGCCGGCGCTCGTCGGCGCCGAGCTGGACCGGCGAGATGATCAGCCGGTCGACGCCGCTGGCGGCGAACTTGGCGACGCGGTCGGCGACCTCGTCCTCGGTGCCGATGATCGAGGTCACCTCGACCAGCTCGTCGGGGATCGCCGCGTGGGCCTCCTCGCGCTTGCCGTCGAGATAGAGGCTCTGGACCTCGAGCGCCTCCTTCTCGAAGCCGAAGCGGCAGGCGAGGTCGACGTAGAAGTTGGTCTCGCGGCTGCCCATGCCGCCGATGTAGAGCAGCAGGCCCATGCGGACGATCGCGCGGGCAGCGTCCAGGTCGCCATCTATGGCAACCGAGATGCTCGGCGAGACCTCGAGGTCCTCGCGCGAGCGACCACCCTTGGCGAAGCCCGCTTCGAGGTGTTCGCCCCAGGTCTCCTCCCACTTGTCGAGCGAGAAGAAGATCGGGATCCAGCCGTCGCAGATCTCGGCCGCCATCTCGACCGATTTGCGGCCGATGGCGCCGACGAAGACGGGGATCTCTCCGCGGACCGGATGGACGTTCAGCTTCAGGGCCTTGCCCTGGCCGGTGACGCCCTCGCCCTCCATCAACGGCAGCGTGTAGTGCTTGCCCTGGTGCTCGAGGCGGCCCTCGCGGGCGACGATCTCCTTGACGATTTCGATGTACTCGCGGGTGCGGCCCCACGGCTTCGCATAGGGCACGCCATACCAGCCCTCGGAGACCTGCGGGCCCGAGGGGCCGAAGCCGAACATGAAGCGGCCGTTGGAGAGCGCGTCGATCGTGATTCCCGCCATCGCCGCGGCCGCGGGCTGGCGCGCCGGGACCTGGAGGATCGCGGCGCCGAGGTTGATCTTCTCGGTCTTGCCCGCCATGTAGGCGAGGACGCTGACCGCGTCGGAGCCGTAGGACTCGGCGGCCCAGACCGACTCGAAGCCGGCGTTCTCGGCCGTCTGTACTAGCTCGACGGCCTCGTCACCCTGGGGGCCGATGCCCCAGTAGCCGAGGTTGAGACCAAGTTTCAGCGCCATTGAGCGAGCAGCCTATTTCACCGAACCGGTCGCGCGAGTGTGGGGCAGCTTGCGAAATGCTTGCGCTTGCGAATTGCTTGCGCTAACGTCTCAGGCGTGACCCCCGCAACCCTGACCCGCACACTTCTCGATCCAATCGCCGACAGCCTCGGTCTGAGCGAGACCGAGCTCGGCCGCCTGTTCGGCGTCAGGCGCCAGGCGATCCAGCAGTGGCGTGAGCGCGGGATCCCCTCCGCCCGCCAGGCCAAGGCGGCGAGCATCGCCGCGATCGCCGAGCTGCTCGAGCACCAGCTGAAGCCGGAACGGATTCCCGGAATCGTGCGACGCCCGGCACCGGCCTATGGCGGTATCTCGGCGCTCGAGATGATCGAAGAAGACCGCCACGAGCAGCTCTACGAGGTCGTTCGGCGCTCGTTCGACTGGGCCACCCCGGCGTAGTCAATGCGAACGATCCACCGCGGCGGCCGTTACCTGCGAGTCGCCGATCCAGGCTGGACCGATCCGCTCGACGGCAGCTACGCCGCGCTCCGCGGCGGCCGCTGGAACCCACCCGACTCGTTTCCGGTCGTCTACCTGTGCCGGACGGCGGCGGTCGCCCGCGCAAACGTCCACCGGATGCTCCGCGACCAGCCCTATGGGCCCGAGGACATGCGGCCCGATACGGCGCCCGTCCTGGTTACCGCACGCGTTCCCGATGACCGCTACACCAACATCGTCACCGACGCCGGCTGCAAGTCGGCTGGACTGCCGGGCAGCTATCCACGCGACGGCCGCGGCCGGGTCGTGGCCTGGTCTCGCTGCCAGCCGATCGGTTTGGAAGCGCATCAGCGGGGGCTGCCCGGCGTCGCGGCGCGGAGCGCGGCGACACCACGCCGATCGGGTGACGAGGAGCTCGCGTTCTTCGGCGAGCGCCGTTTGAAGCACGGAAGGACCACCCCATTCGAAGAATGGTTTTGGGCGACACCTGAATAACGCCTGGCCACGTGCGCCCATCGCCGTGGAACCGGCGCGTTCCGCTGTAAGCGATTGCTAATGTCAGGCGCAACTTCTGCCGAACCAAGGGTTAGGGATTACAGACATGGCAACGCTCGTAGAAAGATTCAGCAAGGAAGAAATGCTCGCCAAGGCCGAGAAGGCCGAGCAGCGGGCTGTGAAGTACAGCGGGCGACGCGATGGCCTCGAGAAGGTCGGGATGGCCGAAGAGGCATGTGACGCCGAGAAGGTTCGCCTCGAATGTGAGGCCACGGCGCTCTACTGGCGCAACCGCGCCGGCCGCCGCTAGCTCCGCACAGCGCTTTCTTCTTCTTGCACATAAGGCGGCTCCTGTATAGATGAGCCGGTGAGTGCATCTGCACATCCTCAGGGCCTATCCGGCAAGGAGGCCAAGCGCCGCCTGCGCCACCTCGGCCCGGTCGAAGATCACTCGAGCCGCTCAGCCTCGAGCATCATCGCCGGCAACATCTTCACGCTCTTCAACGCGATCATCGGCGTCTTCTTCATCGTCGTGCTCTCGCTCGGCCTGTTCGCCGACGCCCTCTTCGGGCTGATCGCCATCATCAACAGCTACATCGGCATCCGCCAGGAGCTGAAGGCGAAGGAGGTCCTCGACCACCTGGCGCTGCTCGTCGCGCCCAAGGCAAAGGCGATCCGCGACGGCGAGATCGAGGAGCTGCGCGGCGAGGAGGTCGTGCCCGGGGACCTGGTCAGGGTCGAGCCCGGCGACCAGCTCGTCGCCGACGGCGAGGTCGCCGAGTCGCGCGGCCTCACACTCGACGAGTCGGCGCTGACGGGCGAGCCCGACGGGATTCGCAAGCGGCCGGGCCAGCGGGCGCTTTCGGGATCGTTTGTGCTCTCCGGCTCGGGCTACTACGAGGTCGACGCGGTGCGTGAGGACAGCTACGCCGAGCGGATCGCCGGCGAGGCGCGGACTTTCCGCCATCCACCCTCGCCCCTGCAGGAGGAGGTAAACGAGGTCCTCAGGTACACCGTCTACCTGATGATCCCGCTCGGGATCGCGCTGATCTTCGCCCTCTATGCCCGCGCGACGCCGACCGACCAAGCGGCGCAGACGGCGACCGCCGGCTTGATCACCCTCATCCCCGAGGGCTTGGTGCTGCTGATGAGCGTCACCCTCGCCGTCGCCGCCGTGCGGCTGGCGAAGGCCCAGACCCTGGTCCAGCAGGTCGCGGCGACCGAGTCGCTCGCCGCCGTCGACACGATCTGCATCGACAAGACCGGAACCCTGACCAGCGGCGAGCTGGCGCTGGTCGCGGTCGAGCCGGCCGATCCGAGCAACCCGGCGCGCGCACACGAGGCCTTGTCGAGGTTCGCCGCCAGCGCCGGCGAGCGCAACCGCACGCTGCAGGCGATCGCCGAGGAATACCCGGGGCGGCCGCAGAAGGTCGCCGCCGAGGTCCCGTTCTCGTCCGAGTGGAAGTGGAGCGGCTTGACGCTCGACGGCGGCGGGCCGGGGCGCAGCTACGTGCTCGGCGCGCCCGACGTCCTCAGCGCCGCGGGCGCCTTGACCCTGCCCCCCGCGCTGCAGCAGAACCTCGAGGCCCACACGGCGGCCGGCCGGCGCGTCGTCGCCTTCGGCACTGCGACCGCGCCGCTGCCCGGGGACCCGTCGGCACAGCCGCCCCCGAACCTGGCCCCGATCGCGCTCGTCGTCCTCGAGGAGACCCTGCGCCCGGACTCGGCTGAGACGATCGAGTACATGCGCGAGCAGAACATGGACTTGAAGTTGATCTCCGGCGACGCCGCTTCCACAGTGACGGCGGTGGCAAAAGCGATCGGTATCCCCGACGACGCCGGTGTCGTCATCGGCGACGACCTGCCGGCCGAGGGCCGCGAGCTCGCCCGCGTTGCCCACGAGAACACGATCTTCTGCCGCATCCGGCCCGAGCAGAAGAAGATGCTCGTGGGTGCGCTGACCGACTCGGGCCACCACACCGCGATGATCGGCGACGGCGTCAACGACGTCCCGGCGCTGAAGCGAGCGAAGCTCGCCGTCGCGATGGGCTCGGGCAGTCAGATCACCAAGGGCGTCGCCGACATCGTCCTGCTCGAGGACCAGTTCTCGCGCCTGCCTCGCGCCGTCTTCGAGGGCCGGCGGATTGCGCGCAACATCCACCGCCTCGCCCGCCTCTATCTGACCAAGACCGTCTACGCCGCGACGCTGATCGCCACCGTCGGCATCGCGGGCTGGGCCTTCCCCTTCCTCCCCCGGCACCTGACGCTGGCGGGCTTCATCACGATCGGCATCCCCTCCTTCGTCCTCGCCCTGGCGCCGAGTGACGGGCCGCTCTACCGGGGGCGGCTGATGCGGGCTCTCGCCGCCTTCGCGGTGCCCGCCGGGCTGGCGATCGCCGCCGGCTCGCTCGCCTCGTTCTTCCTCGTCGACACGGTCTTCGGTGGCTCGCTCGAGGCCGGGCGCACCGCGGCGACGACGACGCTCGTCATCCTCGGGCTCGCCTTCATCCTCCTGCTCGAGCGCGGCCCCGGCCGCGAGCACATCGCGATCCAGAGCTACATGCTGGCGCTGGTCTTCGGGCTCGGGGCGCTCTACGCGCTGGCGCTCGCGGTCAAGCCCCTGCGCGACTTCTTCCAGCTCACGGTCCTCGGCGGCGGCCAGCTGTTCCTGGCGATGCTCTCGGCGGCGGGCGGGCTCGTCCTCGCCAGCGTCGTTTGGCGGCTGCCGATCGTCGAACGGCTCGAGGACCCGGCAATGGATCCGGCACGTGAGCAACCCGAGGAGCCGGCGGCGTGACCGGGGTCATCTTCGACATCGACGGCACCCTGATCGATACCAACTACCAGCACGCGATCTCCTGGTACCGGGCCTTTCGCCAGCACGACGTGATCGTCCCGGTCTGGCGGATCCACCGCGCGATCGGCATGGGCGGCGACCAGCTCGTCGCCTCGGTGGCCGGCGATGAGGTCGAGAAAGAGCACGGCGATGCGGTCCGCGAGGCCGAGGGGCCGCTCTATATGGCGATGATCGAAGAGGTCGAGCCGTTCGAGGGCGCCCGCGAGCTGATCGAAAATTGCGCTGAGCGCGATCATGCAGTGGTGCTCGCTTCGTCGGCAAAGGAAAAGGAGGTCGATCACTACCTCGACCTGCTCGAGGTCCGCGAAATGGTGACGGGCTGGACCACGTCCGCCGACGTCGAGAAGACCAAGCCTCACCCCGATCTTGTCCACGCTGCGCTCGAAAAGGCCGGCACCCGCGAGGCGGTGATGGTCGGCGACTCGGTCTGGGACGTCGAGGCCGCCAAGCGAGCCGAGATCCCGACGATCGCCGTGCTGACCGGCGGCTACTCCGAGGCCGAGCTCCGCGACGCCGGCGCCGCCGAGGTCTTCGAGTCGATCAAGGATCTCGACCGCCGAATCGAGCTTCTCGACGAACTGGCGCCGGAATGAGCGCTCGACCCCGCCGCCGCACCAAGATCGTCGCCACCCTCGGGCCGGCGACCCGCGAGCCCGATCAGATCGAGGCCCTGATCGACGCCGGCGTCGACGTCTTCAGACTCAACTTCTCGCACGGGACCCCACCCGAGCACGCCGAGGCGGTGAAGCGGATCCGGGCGGCGTCGAAGAAGCTCGGGCGCGAAGTCGGGATCCTCGGCGACCTGCCGGGGCCAAAGCTTCGGCTCGGCGATCTCGAGGAGGGCTTCGCCGTACTGCATTCGGGCTCGGTGATCGAGATGAGCGGCGACGACGGCGTCGGCAACGCCGAGCACCTGCCCGTCCAATTCGCCGGCATCACCAAGGCCGTCAACCCCGGCGATCCGGTCTTCCTCGCCGACGGGCGCGTACGGCTCAAGGTGCTCGAGATCTCGGGGCCCAACGTCAAGCTCGAGGTCGAGGCCGGCGGTGCGGTCAGCTCCCATCAGGGGGTCAACCTTCCCGGCGCCGACGCCGAGCTGCCCGACGCCGGCAGCCACGACGAAGAGTGGATCGAGTTCGCCTGCGCCAACGACATCGACCTGCTCGCTGTCTCTTTCGTCCGTCGCCCCTCCGACCTCGAGCTCGTCAAGTCGAAGGTCGAGGCCCAGGGCGCTGACATCCCGCTGATCGCCAAGATCGAGAAGCCGCAGGCGGCCGAGCGCGCCGAGGAGATCATCGCCGCGGCGACCGGCGGGATCATGGTCGCGCGCGGCGACCTCGGCGTCGAGCTGCCGGTCGAGGAGGTGCCGGGGACGCAGAAGCGGCTGATCAAGCTCGCGGGCCAGGCCTCGAAGCCGGTGATCACGGCTACCCAGATGCTGGCGACGATGGTCAAGGCCTCGCAGCCGAGCCGCGCCGAGGTCACCGACGTCGCCAATGCGATCTACGACGGCACCGATGCCGTGATGCTCTCTGAGGAGACCGCGATCGGCGAGCACCCGCTCGAAGTGGTCCGGGTCATGGACCGGATCGCGCGCCGAACCGAAGAACAGCTGCCCTACGGGGACTGGGTCTTCAACCGCGTCGACACCAAGGCCGACGACGTCGCCGAGGCGGTCGCCCAGGTCGCGGTCGCCGCTACATACCGGCTGGGGCTCGCGGCGATCGTGGTGCCGACCGGCTCCGGACGCACCGCGCGGCTCGTCTCGGCCTTCAGGCCGCGCGAGCCGGTGCTGGCCGTCTCGTCGAACCCCGCGACCGTGCGGCGGATGAACCTGCTGTTCGGGGTCAGCGCCGCGATCGCCGAGCCTTGGACGCGGCTGCGGCAGCTTCTCGACGAATGCGCGCTGCTCGCGCGCGAGCACGGCGTCGCCAAATCCGGCGACCTGATCGCGATCACCGCCGGCCTGCCCGAGCTCGAGCTCGGCACCAACCTCTTCGAGGTTCACCGGGTTCCCTAGTTCCGGTACCGCGGCGCTAGTCGAGGTCGTCGAGGGCGCTGAAGAACGCCTCGGAGAAAGTCGGGAAGGGCTGGATCACGTCGCGAAGGACGTCGATGGGCAGCTCGGCGCGGATCGCCAGCGTCGCCTGCTGCAGCCACTCGCCGGCGTTCGGCCCGACGGCGTAGGCGCCGGTCAGCTTGGCGCCGTCTGAGACGACGGTGACGAACATCGGCCGCTTGTCGTACTCGCGCTCGTAGGTCGAGGTACGCGAGACGTTCTTCAGCAGGCCGGTGCCGGTTGCCTTGCCCTCGGCCTCGCCGACAAAGGCGACCTCGGGGTCGGTGAAGACGACCTTCGGCACGGCCCGGTAATCGGCGCGCACGTCCTCGCCGTTGACGTCGCCGACGACGATCCGGGCTTGGTACTTGCCGACGTGTGTGAAGCGCGGGTAGGGCGTCACGTCGCCGATCGCCCAGACACCGTCGGCGGCGCGCAGCCGCTCGTCGACCGGAATCCCCTTCTCGTCGGCCTCGATGCCGACGGTCTCCAGGCCGAGGTCCTCGATCCGCGCCTTGCGGCCGGTGGCGACGAGGAGCTTGTCGCCCTCGGCGTTGTCGGCGCCGTCGAAGACGAGCCGGAACTTGTCGCCGCGGCGCTCGGCGGCCGAGGCGTGGTCCCCGAGCCTCAACTCGATCCCCTCGGCCTCGAGGCACTCGCCGATCGCCTCGCCGGCCGCTTTCGGCATGTTGGGCAGCAGGTGGTCGGCGCCCTCGACGATCACGACTGAGGCGCCCATCCGGGCGAACGCCTGGGCAAGCTCGCAGCCGACCGGACCCCCGCCGAGGATCAGCAGCCGGCCGGGGATCTCCTTGACGTTGGTCGCCTCGCGGTTGGTCCAAACCCCGTCGATCTCGGCGAGGCCGTCGATCGGCGGGAACTTCGGCCCCGAGCCGGTGGCGATCACGATCCGCTCGCTCTCGTGCGCCTCGCCGTCGACCTCGATCTTCCCCGGGCCGGCGAGCTTGGCCGCGCCGCGCAACAGCGTCCCCTTTCCCTCGACCCAGGCTGCGTGCTCGGTGTCGTCGAGGTCGCTGATCATGTAATCGCGCCAGGCGAGAGCCGACGGAACGTCGAGCTCGCCGCTGACGGCCTCGGCGGCGCCGGGCGCTCGCTGCGCCTCAGCGATCACGTCGCCCGGCCGCAGCAGCGTCTTTGAGGGCATGCAGGCCCAGTAGGAGCACTCGCCCGCCACCAGCTCACGCTCGACCGCGGCGACCTTCAACCCGGAATCGGAAAGCCTGCCGAGGCAGTGCTCGCCGGCCGGCCCGGTCCCGATCACGATCGCGTCGAACTTGGCCATCGCCGAAGATCGTAGTTCCCGCTCAGTCCGACAGGGAAACCTCGCCGTTCGGCGGCAAGCGCGAGCTGGCCGCGGCGCCTAGCCGCTGAGACCGAAATCGCCGAAGGGCTCGTCGCGCTCGCGCACGGCCTCCTTGAAGCCGTCGGCGGCCGCCTTGCGGACGAAGTCGTGGCCCTCGGGCGTGTGGCGGGCGACCCCATCGAAGACGACGCCGAGCGCCTGGGTCGCGGCGAGGCCCTGCGCGTATAGCGCCTGGTTGATCAGCAGCTTGTGCATGACGAGCTGGTTGATGGGCAGCCGCGCGACCCGCTCGCAGAGCGCCTCGAAGGCGGCGTCGAGCTCTGCCGCCGGGTGGGCCTCGGTCGCCAGCCCCCAGTCGACCGCTGTCGCGCCGTCGATCGAGTCGCCGGTCAGCAGCAGGCGCTTGGCCCGGTTGACGCCGATCTTCTGCGCCCAGAGCGCGGTCGTCGGCACTCCCCAGACCCGCGCCGGCGGGTAGCCGATCTTGGCCTTGTCCTCGGCC
>JAWVFN010000187.1:0-5123 GCA_033855935.1 Solirubrobacterales bacterium
TGATCGAGCTCGACAGCGGGCGCATCGTCCGCGACGAGGCCGCCGGCATGTACGCCGACGAGGAGTCGACCAAGGAATTCGCCGTCCGCGTCCGCGCCGAGCTCGGCGTCGGTGACGAGGGCTTCACCAACGGTCACTGAGCATGAGCCGAATCTTCTTCTTCATCCAGGAGGGCCTGCGCGCGATGCGCCGCAGCGCCGCGCCGAGCATCGCCGCGGTCGTGACGATCGTCGTCACGGTCGTCCTCATCGGCGTGCTGATTCCCGTGGTGCAGACGACCCAGGCCAAGTCCAACGAGGTCCGCAACCAGCTCGAGCTCAAGACTTTCCTCTTTGACGACGCCACGCCCCAGGAGACCGACCAGCTGAAGGCGAAGATCGAGGCGATTCCCCATGTCGCCTCGGTCGACTACATCGACAAGGCGCAGGCGCTGAAGATCCTCCAGGGCCGCCTCTCCGACCCGAAGATCACCGACCAGCTCAACTCGAACCCGCTTCCGGCCTCGTTCAACATCAAGGTCGACGACGCAACCAACCTCAACTCGGTGCGCTCCGCGCTCCAGCCTCCGAACGCGAGCGGCCAGGCGACGCCGATCAGCCCGATCATCGACGAGGTCGTCGACTCGCGCACCGACTCGCAGAACATCACCGCGGTCACAGGCGCGATCAGGATCGTGCTGATGGTGATCACCGGGCTGCTGCTGCTCGCCTCGCTCGGCCTGATCGCCAACACGATCCGGCTCTCGATCTACGCCCGCCGGACCGAGGTCGAGGTCATGCGACTCGTCGGCGCCACCAACTGGTTCATCCGCTGGCCGTTCATGGTCGAGGGTCTCGTCGTCGGCCTCGTCGGTGGCCTGATCGCGGTCGCCGTGCTACTCGCCGGCAAGCTCACGATCGTCGATCCGCTCGCCAACGACTTCAGCCTGATCAAGGCCCAGCAGACGATCAACTTCGTGCCTCTCGCGATCGTTCTGCTCGCCGCGGCGATGGTCGTCTCGGCGATCGGCAGTGGCCTGACGCTGCGCCGCTTCCTGCGGATTTAGCCGCTCCTGACCGATTCCCTTTAGGTTTCTCGGATGAGCAAGCGCGCGATAGCGCTCGTCTTTGCGGTGGGCGGGGTGCTGGTGGGAATGTGGCTCGGCGGCCACCCCGACAAGCTGCCCGGAGGCGTCCGCGACATATTTGTCGACCAGAAGGCCGCGGTCTCCGACCAGGTCCTGCAGGAGATTCAGGACAACTACTGGAAGCCCGTCGGCTCGGACGAGCTCCAGAACGCCTCGGCGCGCGGGATGGTCAAGGAGATCAGCAAACAGACCAAGGACCGCTTCTCGCACTATTTCGACCCGAAGCAGTTCCAGCAGTTCCAACAGGTGACCCAGGGCCGGTTCTCGGGTGTGGGGCTCGGCGTCACCGGGGTCAAGCGTGGCCTGCGGGTCAACCAGGTTTTCAAGGGCTCACCGGCTGAGAAGGCGGGCATCAAGCGCGGCGACGTGATCGTCGCCGTCAACGGCAAGTCGATCGCCGGCATGGACGCGACCCTCGCGACCGGTCTGATCAAGGGCGATCCCGGCACCAAGGTGACACTGACCGTGCTCGCCGGGGGCAAGCCGCCGCCGCACAAGCTGGCGATCGAGCGCGCCAACATCGACGTGCCGGTCGTCGACGGGCGCATGATCAAAGTCAACGGCACCCCCGTCGGCTACGTGCGCATGGCGGCGTTCACTCCGAACGTCCACGACGCCCTGCGAAAGCAGATCGAGGACCTGCGTGCCAAGGGCGCCAAGGGCCTGATCCTCGACCTGCGCAACAACGGCGGCGGCCTGCTTGATGAGGCCTGGATGACCGGCAGCACCTTCGTCGAGAACGGGACGATCGTCAGCACCGATTCCCGTACCCAGGGGAAGAAGGTCTACCCGGCCGTCGGCGACGCGCTCTCGCCGCAGCCGATGGTCGTGCTCGTCAACCGCGACACCGCCTCGGCTGCGGAGATCCTCACCGCCGCGCTCGGCGAGAACCACATCGCCACCGTGGTCGGCACCCGCACCTACGGCAAGGGCGTCTTCCAGCAGGTGATTCCGCTCGACTCCGGCGGCGGCCTCGACCTGACTGTCGGCGAGTACCTGACTTCGAACGGGACCTCGATCGCGGGCAAGGGCGTCCAGCCGCAGGTAAAGGTGTCCGACAATCCGAAGACGTCCGCCGATGAGGCGCTGCAGAAGGCCCGCGCCGTCCTCATCCCCGAGATCAACAAGTAATGGACGAGCGGACCCGGCGGGTGGCCGTGGTCTCCAAGCGCGGCCGGTTCGTCGTCGCCGAGTTGCTGTTCGAGGCCGGCGGCCAGGTCACCCTCGGCGGCGGCAAGAAGGCAAAGCCCGGGCAGATGGTGCTGGTCGAGATCGGCCGCGGCCGCGGCGCGCGGGCGAAGGTCCTGCAAACGCTCGGCAGCCCCGACAAAGCCCGCGACGTGGTCGAGGCGCTGATGCTCGACCGTGGTCTCCGGCGCGGCTTCTCGGCCAAGCTCGAGGACGCCGCCCGCCAGGCCGCCGAGAACGCTCGCAAGAACCCGGGATCGCGCGAAGATCTCACCAGCCTCGCCACGTTCACGGTCGACCCGGCCACCGCCCGCGACTTCGACGATGCGGTCTCCGCGCGGTCCGAGGGCAAGGGCTTTCGCCTCTGGATCCACATCGCCGACGTCGCCGCGCACGTCAAGCCGGGCAGCGCGCTCGACAAGGAGGCCTACCGGCGGGCCAACTCGACCTACGCTCCGGGGGCGGTCGAGCCGATGCTGCCGAAGGCGCTCTCGAATGAAGCGTGCAGCCTCGTGCCCGGCGAGGAGCGGCTCGCGGTGACGACCGAGATCGAGCTCTCCGCCACGGGCGAGGCGAAGTCGGCGCGCTTCTATCGCAGCCGCATCCGCTCCGACGCCCGCTTCAGCTACGAGGAGATCGACGACTACTTCGCCGGGCGCAAGACACCGCCGAAGAAGGTCGCGGAGCCGCTCGAGCTCACCCGCCGCGCCTCGGCGGCGCTTGCCGAACGCCGTGCCGGCAGCCAGCTCGAGGTGCACACGCCCGAGCCCGACTTCATCTTCGAGGACGGGCAGGTGGTCGGTGCCGTCGACGTCGACGAGACCGAGTCGCACCGTCTGATTGAGATGCTGATGATCCTCAACAACGAGCAGGTCGCCGAGCTGCTCGAGCGCAAGAAGGTGCCGACGCTCTACCGCGTCCACGAGCAGCCCGATGCGGCGAGGATCGAGACGCTGTTCGAGAAGCTGGCGGCGCTTGACATCCCGACGCCGCCACTGCCCGACAAGATCTCGCCGAGCCAGGCCGGCAAGCTGGCGATCGAGGCGAGCAGGATCGTCTCCAAGGAGGCCAGGCGGCGCGGCCACGGGCTCGAGGCGTATACCTCGCTCGTGCTCCGCTCGCTCAAGCAGGCCCAGTACTCCGACCGCAACCTCGGCCACGCCGGCCTCGGCAGTTCCGCCTACGCGCATTTCACCTCGCCGATCCGCCGCTATCCCGATCTCGTCTGTCACCGGGCGCTGCTGTCGGCCGTCGGCGAGGGGGAGGAGGCGCCCCGCGCGGAGCGCCTCGGCGAGGTCGCCGCGCATTGCTCCGAGCGCGAGCGCGATTCGATGAAGGTCGAGCGCGGCGCTGACGACGTCTGCGCATCCTTCCTGCTCGAGCGCGAGCTCTACGACGCGGGGCCGGGCGCGCCCTTCGACGGCGAGGTCAACGGCCTCGTCGGCGCCGGCGCCTTTATCCGCTTTCGTGGCGAGCTCACCTCGCTCTACGAAGGGTTCCTGCCCGCCCGCCGGATCGGTGGCCGCGAGCGTTTCGATCTCGACGAGACCGAGACCGCGCTGGTTGGCGGCCGTGATGGCGATCGAATCAGGTTGGGCGACAAGGTCAAGGTGACCGTCGACAAGGTCGAGGCGCCGCGAGGGCGCGTGGACTTGCTGGAGGCGAACCAGCCAGATGGCTAAGAAAGGCAAGAGGGGAGGGGTCGACGGTGGCAAGCCGCCCGTCGCCGGCGATGTGGCCACCAATCGCAGGGCGCGTCACAAGTTCGAGCTGGTCGAGAAGATGGAGGCGGGGATCGAGCTCAAGGGCAGCGAGGTCAAGTCGCTGCGCGAAGGCAAGGCTCAGATCAACGATGCCTACGCCGTGGTCGAGGGCAGCGAGGTCTGGCTGCGCGGCGCCCACATTCCGCCGTACGGGCCGGCGGCGCAGCAGAACCACGACCCCGACCGGGCCCGCAAGCTGCTGCTGCACCGCCGTGAGATCGAGCGGTTGATCGGCAAGACCGCCCAGAAGGGGTTGACGCTGGTGCCCACGCGCATCTATTTCAACGGCCGCAATGCGAAGGTCGAGCTGGCGCTCGCCACCAACAAGCAGGGCAGGGACCGGCGCCGAGAGATCGCCAAGCGCGACGTTGAGCGCGAAGTGGCTCGCGACTACAAACAGCGCTTGTAGCCCGGTATATCCCCTGCAGGCGCAGGCAAGCGCACCTGCACCGGGAAAAAGGACGCGTGCGAGTATTCGCGGCAATGCCCCTTGCGTCATTTGATACGCAGAACGCGTTCGACAACGTGCGTGACTACGTCCAGGACCACCCGGCGGTAGTAGCCGCTGGTCTGGGCGGGTTGCTGCTACTCCTTCTGATCCTCACGCTCCTCCGCCGCTCGCGCCGAGGCAAGCGTGGGTCGTCGGACAGCGGAAGCGCCGAACAGAGTCGTGGCGAACGCCGCCGCGCCGAGCGCGAGCGCAAGGCCGAGGAGCGGCACCGGCGTGAGGAGGAAGAGCGCCGCGAGTGGGAGGAGAAGCGCGCCGCCCGCAAGCGCGAGAAGGAGGAGAAGAAGGAGGCTCGCAGGCACCGCCGCCTCGGCCTCAACGGCGCTGCCGCCGAGCCCAACACCTCGAATCAGCCCCTGCGGCCGCCCCGCCAGCAGCCGCCCGGCAAGCCCGCCGAGGAGGCGGCCGACGACACCGTGACCGTCTCCGCCTTCGAGCCGCGCGACACGACCTCGCAAGCGACCAACGAGTGGGTGCCCGAGGGCGTCGCGCCAGGGGCGCCGGACAAAGCCGAGGCTGAGGCGAAGCCCGAGCCGGA
>JAWVFN010000188.1:0-3079 GCA_033855935.1 Solirubrobacterales bacterium
GCGGGGCAGGGGAGGGTGACGACCACCGACTGGGGGCTGCTCCGCAGGCCGATGGTCGAGCTGCCGAAGCTGAGGCTCGTCTTCGAGGCGGTCGGCGGGCCGCTTGTGAACGCGAAGGCGGTGCCGGCGACGGAGACCACGAGCGCGGCGGTGGTGATCGCAACTTTCCCCCTGAGTCCCATCACCTGAAGCCTACCCTCAGTAGCCCTGCTACGTTGATAGCGCGGGAGGCGCTCTCCGGAGCAGGGAACGAAAGAGGAGCGTCGTGCATCGAGTCTCACTGAGGTTGGTCCTTGTGGCCGTCATGGCCCTGGCAGTTACGATCGCCGCCCCCGCTGCGGCCACCGCGAAGAGCGCCAAGCATTCGAAGCACTCGAAGGTGAACTACCTCGCGCTCGGCGACTCGCTCGCCTTCGGTTATCAGCAGGCGAAGTACAACGCCCTGCTGCCGGCTGAGCCCCCGACGGCGTACAAGACGGGCTACGTCGACGTTTTCGCGGCCTCGCTGGCAAAGGCCAAGAAGGCCAAGGTCGCAACGACCAACGTCGGCTGCCCCGGCGAGACGACCGACTCGCTCCTCGGTCTCGCTCCGTGCCCTTACCACCCGCCTTTCCAGCTGCATGTCGCCTACAGCGGCTCGCAGATGGACGCGGCACTCGCCTCGCTCTCCTCGAAAAAGCGCAAGCCCGCGGCGATCACTCTCGACATCGGCGCCAACGACCTGCTTGCCACCGTCAATAAATGCAACGCGGACCCGACGCCGTACTCGACCGCGACCCTGTGCATCCTTGGCAGCGCGCCGGCCACGTTCGCCCACGTGGTTCAAAACGAGACCACGATCCTCGGCAAGCTGCGGTCTGCAGCGCCGAAGGCGCCGATCGTCAACATCGGGGTCTACAACCCGCTCACGCCCCAGCTTGGGCCCTCGAGCGACGTCCTCGCGAGGCAGCTGAACGCTCAACTGGCGACGTTGTCTGCCTCGTTCGGGGCGAAGTTCGCGGATCCGATGCCGGTGTTCAACCCGCCCGGGGACACCGAGATCCCGACGCTTTGTGCATTGACCGCCGTCTGCGGGCCGCTCAAGGACATTCACCCGACGGACGTGGGATACAAGGCGCTCGGCAAGCTCGTCTTCCAGACTGCAGCTATTCGGCGTAAGAAGTAGCTAGGGCTTCACGCCGGCGGACCGCAGCGCCCCGTCGCGGTCGAGGTGGAACTCGGCCCGCGTCAGCTCGCCGTCGGCGAAGGTGAAGACGCCGGCGCCTTCCTGCTCCATGCCGACTCCGCCGGTCGCGGTGGTCCCCTTGAGCCGGTTGAGGACGACGACCTTGTCGCCGACCGGGAGCACCTCCTGGATCACGTTCTGGAAGGTCTCGAAGGCGTCGAGGAAATCGCGCCAGCCCTCGATGAATCCCTCGGGCCCCCGGAATGTGCCGGTCAGTCCACCCTCGGCGCCGATCATCTCCGAAACGAAGTCATCGGAGGCGAGTCGCTTGAGGCTGTAGCGCAGCATCTCCATCGCCTCCTCGTCGTTCCAGAGGGCGACCATGTCGCGCCCGGAAAGCGGCTCGAGCACATCACCCAGTCTCTGAATGTCGTCGACGGTCATCGGCGCGGCGAGTATCGCATGCAGCGCATCGAGTACCCGCCGCTGTGGTGGCCCGACACTAACGAGCTGTTACGATATATCGCGATAACACGAATTAGGAGATACCAATGCATTCACAGAGACGAGGCCCGTCGCGCCGCCAGCGCGGTCGCGGATGGGCCCAAGGAGAAGGACACGGTCGCGGCTACGGCGGCCACCGGGCGCGCCGCGGCGACGTCCGCAGCGCGATTCTGGCGCTGCTCGCCGAGCGCGACATGCACGGCTACGAGATGATCCAGGAGCTCGAGGAGCGCACCGCCGGGCGCTGGGTTCCGAGCGCCGGCTCGATCTACCCGACGCTGCAGCTGCTCGCCGACGAAGGACTGGTCAAGGCCGACGAGGCCGAAGGCAAGCGCGTGTTCTCATTGACCGACAAGGGCCGCAAGGCGGTCGAAGAAAGAACAGAGTCAAAGCAGCCATGGGAGAACGACGACGAAGACTCGCCGCGCTATGAGCTGCGCGCCGAGATCATGCGCACGATCGGAGCGGCGAAGCAGATCGCCCGCGCCGATCAGGACGATCAGCTGGCGAAGGGCGCCGAGATACTCAAGGACGCCCGCCGCAAGCTCTACGCGATCCTCTCCGAGGAGTAGGAGGCGGAACCTGCCGGGGTATCCTTCGCCCCGGCAGGAAACCCGTCCACCAACTTCAGAGGAGCCATGGAAGCAGCCACCGCCGAGAAGATTCCGTTCGAGGAGATGACCGACGAGCAGAAGGCGATCACCGAGATGGTGCATCAGTTCGCCGACGAGCAGATCATCCCGAACGCGGAGAAGTACGACCACGAGGACTCATACCCGGAGCCGATCGTCGAGCAGATGAAGGAGCTCGGCCTCTTCGGGGTGACGATTCCCGAGGAGTACGGCGGCATGGGCCTCGACCTGACGACCTACGCGATGATCGTCGAGGAGCTCTCGCGCGGCTGGATCTCGATCTCGGGCGTCGTCAACACCCACTTCATCGGCTCCTACCTGCTGATGAAGTTCGGCACCGACGAGCAGAAGGAGCACTTCCTGCCGAAGATGGCGACCGGCGAGATCCGCGCGGCTTTCTCCCTGTCTGAGCCTGAAGTGGGGTCTGATGTGCAGGGCATCAAGTCGACCGCCTCCAAGGGCGAGGACGGCAAATGGGAGCTGAACGGCCAGAAGATGTGGGTCACCAACGGCCTCGGCTCGAGCGTCGTCTTCGTGCTGATGAAGAACGACACCAAGGCCGACCCGCCGTACAAGGGCATGACCTGCTTCATCACCGAGAAGGAGCCCTGGGCCGAGAAGAACGAGGGCGAGTACGCCGGCCTCGAGATTCCGCCGAAGATCAAGAAGATGGGCTACAAGGGCGTCGAGTCCACCGAGCTCGTCTACAACGGCTACAAGTGCCCGCCCGAGCGCATCCTCGGCGGCGAGGAGGATGGCCTCGGCAAGGGCTTCAGCC
>JAWVFN010000189.1:0-11374 GCA_033855935.1 Solirubrobacterales bacterium
ACGTGAGCGCGGAACGCGCCGAGCGCGCCGTCTCGGAGGCGCGCAACGCCGGCCGGCCCCCGGAGGAGCTTCTGCTCGAGGAGGGCATCATCGACTCCGACCAGCTCTCGCGCGCGGTGGCGGAGCGCTACGGGCTCGACCACCTCGACCTCGGCGAATACCACGTCGACATGGCCGCGGCGAACCTCGTCCCCGTCTCGGCGGCTCGCAAGAACGACGCTCTGCCGGTCGGCTACTTCGACAAGAAGACGTTGCTGGTGGCGACGGCCGACCCGGCCAACGTCGTCGCGGTCGACGATATCCAGGTCGCGACCGGCCTCGACTGCCGCGTCGCGGTCGCCGCCGCCGAGGACATCGAGGCCTTGATCGGCCGCCTCAACACGCTCCAAAACGCGGTCTCGGAAGCGATCGAGGAAGACGAAGACGACGGGGAGCAGGGCCCGGCCGATCTCTCCGAGCTGCGCTCGTCGCCCGAAGACGCGCCGGTTATCAAGCTCGTCTACAGCGTTCTCGGCCAGGCCGTCAACGAGGGCGCGTCTGACGTCCACTTCGAGCCTGGCGAGGACGATATGCGGGTCCGTTTCCGCGTCGACGGAGTCCTCTACGAGGCGGCGCGGGTGCCGAAGCGCATGTCTCAGGCCGTGATCTCGCGGATCAAGATCATGGCGAGCATGGATATCGCCGAGAAGCGGGCGCCGCAGGACGGACGGGTCAGCGTCACGGTCGAGGAGCGCCGCGTCGATTTGCGCGTGACGACGCTGCCGACCCAGCGCGGCGAAGGCATCGCCGTGCGCATCCTCGACAAGGACATGGCGCTGCGTACGCTCGACGATCTCGGCCTCGACGGCAAGGGCCGTAAGCGCTTCGAGGAGTCCTTCCACCAGGCGTATGGCGCCGTTGTCGTGACCGGGCCGACCGGTTCGGGCAAGTCGACCACCCTCTACGCCGCGCTCGGAGTCCTCAACGAGATAGAGAAGAACATCATCACGATCGAGGACCCGGTCGAGTACCGGCTCACCGGGATCAACCAGATGGGGGTCAACCGCAAGGCAAACCTCGACTTCGCGACGGGGCTGCGCTCGATCCTTCGCGCGGACCCCGACATCATCATGGTCGGCGAGATCCGCGACGCCGAGACCGCGCGGATCGCGATCGAAGCGGCGCTCACGGGTCACATGGTGCTGACCACGCTGCACACCAACGACGCGCCGGGCGCCGTCACGCGGCTGGCGAAGATGGGCATCGAGTCGTTCCTGACGGCTTCGGCGGTCGACTGTGTCGTCGCCCAGCGCCTGGCGCGGAAGCTCTGCTCCAACTGCAAGAAGCGCGTGGCGATCCCCAAGAAGGTTCTCGAGGACGCGGGCTTCAACGTGCGGGCCGGGATCGAAGCCTACGAGGCGGTCGGCTGCTCGCGCTGCAACAAGGCCGGCTACAAGGGGCGGATGGGGATCTTCTCGGTGATGCAGGTCAGCGACACGATCAAGGAGATGATCGTAAACCTGGTTCCCGAGGCCCAGCTCGCCAAGCAGGCGGCCGCCGAGGGAATGCTCACCCTGCGCGAGGACGGGCTCGCGAAGGTGCGGACCGGCGCCACTTCGATCGAGGAGGTCGTCCGAGTGACGAGTTGAGCCGCGAGTGTGTTGCTGCGGCTCAAGTTTTGTGGACGCACGGACGATTCGTAAGACCGATGAGCAAGCAGTTCGACTTCGCGGATGTGCTGACGGGGATGGTCGAGGACAAGGCCTCCGACGTCCACCTGACTCCGGGCTTCCCGCCCGCGGTCCGGGTGCGCGGCCGGATCGAGCCCCTCGACGAATATGACCCGCTGACGCCACAGCAGACGCGCGACGTCGTCTACGCGATCCTCAACGACGACCAACGAAAGAAGTTCGAAAACGCCCAGCAGCTCGACCTCGCGTACGCGATCCCGAACGTGGCCCGCTTCCGCGTCAACTGCTTTTTCCAGCGCGGCTCGATCTCGGCGGCCTTCCGCCACATCCCGAACACCATCGCCTCGCTCGAGTCCCTGGGCCTGCCGGCGGTGCTCCAGGAGTTCGCCCGCAAGCCGCGCGGCTTCGTCCTCTTCACCGGCCCGACCGGCTCGGGCAAGTCCACCTCGCTGGCGGCGATGGTCGACATGATCAACGGCGAGCGCGAGGAGCACATCCTCACGATCGAGGACCCGATCGAGTTCCTGCACCAGCACAAGAGCTGCATCGTCAATCAGCGAGAGATCGGCGCCGACGCGCTCGATTTCTCGAGCGCCCTGACCGCCGCGCTGCGTCAGGACCCCGATGTGATCCTCGTCGGCGAGATGCGCGACCTCGAGACGATCTCGACGGCGCTGACCGCGGCCGAGACTGGCCACCTCGTCTTCGCGACCCTGCACACCCAGTCCACGGCCCAGACGGTGGACCGGATCATCGACGTCTTCCCACCCCATCAGCAGCACCAAGTGCGGATGCAGCTCTCGATCGCGCTGCAGGGGATCGTCACGCAGCAGCTGCTGCCGACCGCCGACGGCTCGGGCCGTGTCGTCGCCACCGAGGTGCTGGTGCCGACGCCGGCGATCCGCAACCTGATCCGCGAGGGCAAGACCCACCAGATCTACTCGGCGGTGCAGACCTCGGGAGCGCTGGGCATGCAAACGATGGATGCCAGCCTGGCCCAGCTCGTCAGCGCCGGCAAGATCACGCGCGCGCTCGCCGAGCGTCAGGCCTCGGTGCCCGACGAGCTCAAGCGGCTGATGGGCGGCGCCGGTGAAACCGGAGCATCCAACGGCGTCGCTCAGCCGAAGCCTCCGAAGTCGAGCAAGTCAAACGGCGCGAAGCCCGCGAAGCCGGCCAAGCGCGGCAGGCGGGCGGCCAAGGGCGCAAAGGCGAAGGCCTAGATGAGCACCTTCGCCTTTCGAGCCGTCGACGTAGCCGGGATGCCGTCGCGCGGCGAGCTCGACGCTGCCGACAAGAAGCACGTCGCCGAGCAGCTGCGCGACCGCGGCCTGATCGTCCTCGATGTCACCGAGAAGAAGGCCGCGACGAATATCGAAGACTTCTTCAACCGCTTCCGCGGCGTAAGCATGCGCGAGCTGGCGGTGATGTCGCGCCAGTTCGCGACCCTCGTCGCCTCGGGCATGCCGATGCTGCGGACGCTGACCACGATCGAGGATCAGACCGAGGACGACCAGATCAAGGAGGCGATCTCGAGCATTCGCTCCGACGTCGAGGCCGGCAGCTCGCTGGCGGCGGCGATGGAGCGCCAGCCCAACGTCTTCGACAAGCTCTACCGGGCGATGGTCCGCTCGGGGGAGGGGTCTGGGCGCCTCGAGGAGGCCCTCGACCGGGTCGCCTTTCAGATCGAGAAACTCGACGCCCTCCGCCGTCAGGTTCGCTCGGCGATGCTCTACCCGACCTTCGTCTTGGTCTTCGCGATGCTGGTTCTGGTCGCGACCGTGGCCTTCGTCGTCCCCGTCTTCGTCGGGATCTTCAAGGACATCACCGCCGAGAACCCGGGCGAGAGCAGCGCGCTGCCGCTGCCTACCCAGATAACGGTGAACGTTTCCCACGCGGTCACCCACGCGTGGTACATCATCATTCCGGTGCTGGTCGCGATCGGTGTCGGCTTCGTCCAGTGGAAGAAGACCGAGCGCGGGCATATGCAATGGGACAAGATCAAGCTGAAGATCCCGTTCAAGGTCGGCGACGTCGTCCACAAGGTCGCGCTCGCGCGCTGGTCGCGGACGTTCTCGGGTGCGATCGCCTCCGGGGTGCCGATCCTGCAGGCGATCCAGGTCACGGGAGAGACATCGGGCAATACCGTGGTCGAGGCGGCAATGGAGGACGTCTACGCGTCGGTCAAGGGCGGGGGAACGATCGCCGCCCCAATCGAGCAGAACCCGGTCTTTCCGCCGATGGTCGGCCACATGGTCTCGGTGGGTGAGGACACCGGCCAGCTCGAGCACATGCTCGGCAAGATCGCCGACTTCTACGAGGACGAGGTCGACGCCAAGGTGAAGGCCCTGACCTCGCTGATCGAGCCGCTGATGATCTGCTTCGTCGGCGGCATCGTCGGCTTCATCGTGATCTCGATGTACCTGCCGATCTTCAGCTTGTACGACAAGATTCGCTGAGCCGTTACCCCAGCACGAGACGCTGGAAGGGGACGTCGAGCCGACGGCCGAGCTCAGCGGCGGCTCGGGCCCCGTGCGGGTCCTCCGGATCGCGCCCGGTGGCGAGGATCACCTCGGTTGCGGGGAAGGTCCGCAACGTGTCCTGGACGGCCTGGACGAGGCTGGCGTCGCCGACCTGGGCGCGGGCGTCGAGATGCGCGGCGGCGAGCGAGGCGACCGAGATCACGAGCTTGCGCTGGGCTTCCGCCCGGGCTGGGCCGAGGTCGGAGGCCCAGCGGTCGAGGAACGTGCTCTCCGCGGGGGCGAGCACGAGCAGCTCGCCGTCCTCGCCGGCTCCAGCGGCGTCGGCGATCGCCTCGACCGCCTCAGTGCCCTCTACGGGGCGGCTGAGGACGACGAGGACGTGTCGGACCGAATCGCTCACTGCAGCGCTGTGGATCGTTCCCTTGGGCTCGTAGCGGACAGCGAGGATGACCACGGCGGCCGCGACGACGCTGCCCAATACGAGGCCGAGCGCCGGCCCGGCCAGCGCAAAACCCCCAATAGTCGGTACGACGATCGCGAAAACGATCAGCGGCCCGCTCCACGAAGGAAGGTTTTTGTTCATCTATCCGCGTTCACCTAAAGGCATCTAAACAGAGCGCCGATAGTCCCCGCGTAAAGCAGTTAAGAGGCAAGGCAACACGTCTCTCACTGACAAAGGCAAACCCGTCGCAAGGCGGGGGCGCAAAGCCCACGGGGCTCGATTACGAGCCGGCCGGGCTACCAAAGGAGGAAGTACATGTTGCAGAAAATGCGTGAGCGGATGGGTCGTGAAGAGGGCTTCACGCTCGTCGAGCTCCTGGTCGTGATGTTGATTCTCGGCATCCTGGCCGCAATCGCCATTCCGGCGTTCTTCAACCAGCGCTCCAAGGCGCACGATGCGCAGTCCAAGGCTGCGGCTCGTACCGCGGAGACCGCAATGGAGACGTACGCCACCGACAACGGTGGTTCATACGCCAGCGCCACCCCCGCGTTGCTGAACGGGATCGAGCAGACGCTGAAGCTCTCCGGTGCCAACGCGATCACGGTGCCGGCGGCCACATCCAACAGCTATTCGGTCGCGTCGACCTCGTCGACTGGCAACGTGTTCACGATCGCGCGTGCAAGCACTGGCGTCGTGACGTTCTCGTGCACCACTGCTGGGACGGCAGGTTGCCCGACCGGTGGTGACTGGAGCAACTAGCTCCTGAGCCGATATTCCGGTGAAAGCCGGTTTGACAAGGGCGGGCCCTCGGGCCCGCCCTTCGTCTTTTTGGGGCCCGATTTTGGGGGTTCAGCGATTCGCCCGGAATTCCGATGGGAATGGGCATGGGAGCAGCACTAGCCACATTCGCGTTCCTCGGCGGCATGATCGCCGGCAGCTTCGTCAGCGTCGTCGCCTACCGGGTGCCGCGCGGCGAATCAATCGTCGGCCCTCGCTCGCAGTGCCCCGACTGCGGCTCGACGATCGCGGCCTACGACAACGTGCCGGTCGTCTCGTGGCTGATGCTCCGCGGCCACTGCCGCAACTGCCACGAGCCGATCTCAGCCCGCTACCCGCTGATCGAGCTCGGCCTCGGAGCCTTGTTCGCCGCCGCCGCCGTCGTGCTCCGAGGCGACCCCGCCGAGCTGGCGCTGGGCTTCGCCCTGCTGGCGACGCTGGCGGCGATAACGCTCACCGACCTCGAGCGGCGGGTCATTCCCAACGCAATCCTCGCCGTGTCGGCGCTGGCCGCGATCGCGATCACCGTGGCGATGGATCCGTCGAGCCTGCCGGAGCGTGTGATCGCCGCCGCCGGCGCAGGCGGCTTTCTGTTGCTCGCCGCGGTCGCGTATCCGAAGGGAATGGGGATGGGCGACGTCAAGCTCGCCGCGGTGATCGGGCTCTACCTGGGCCGGGCGGTGGCGCCGGCGATGCTGATCGCGCTCGCTGTCGGCGCCCTGGTCGGTATCGCGATGATGCTGCGTGACGGCGCCGGGGCGCGCAAGCGCGCTGTCCCCTTTGGGCCGTTCCTGGCGCTCGGCGCCGTTGTTGGACTGCTTGCCGGCAACTCGATCCTGGACTGGTACCTGGACACCTTCCTGGGGGGTTAGGCAACGCCTGCGCAAAGCCGCAATAGGGATTCAAGCCTTTTGCCTTCATAACCGATTGATCAACAGATGTTCTCCACAAAAAACACGAGCTCCGTTGTAGGCCTCGATGTCGAAGCGGGCAGCGTCGCCGCGATCGAGTTGCGTGGCAACGGCTCCCCCAGCGTCGTGCGGACCGCGATCGGCGACCTGCCGCCGGGAGCCGTCGACGACGGCGAGGTGGTCGACGCGGAGGCGCTTTCGGTTGCCCTGCGCGCGCTGTTCAGCGAGCACAAGCTGCCGAAGCAAGTCCGGCTCGGCGTCGCCAACCAGCGGGTCGCGGTGCGGATGATGCACCTGCCGTTGATCGAGGACCCCGACGAGCTCGAGACCGCCGTGCGGTTCCAGGCGCAGGACGAGCTGCCGATGCCGCTCGACCAGGCCGTCCTCGACTATCAGGTCGTCTCCAAGCAAACGAACGACGACGGAGAGCGGCGGATGGACGTCGTCGCCGTCGGCGCCCGCCGGGACATGCTCGAGGGGCTGACCACGGCGATCAGGGGCGCGGGCCTGAAGCCCGTCGGCATCGATCTCTCCGCTTTCGCGATGATTCGCGCCCTCGCCCATGAAGGTGAAGGGGGAGGAGAGCCCGAGACCACTCTCTACTGCCACCTCGGCGACGTCACCAACCTCGCCGTGGCCCACGGCGACGCCTGCCTCTTCACGAGGATCTCGCCGTTCGGCCTCGAGTCGGTCGCCGGCAAGCTCGCCGAGCGTCGAGAGCTGCCGCTCGACGAAGCGCGCCGCCAACTCGTGGTGGTCGGCCTCGGGGGCGACGCATCGGCCGGCCTCGACGAGCTCGAAACCACGGCGGCTCGCGACGCGCTCACCGACGGTGCCGCCAAGCTCGTGGGCGAGCTGCGGATGTCGCTCGACTACTACGGGGCCCAGGACGCGGTGCCGGCGGTCGAGCGACTCGTCCTCTGCGGACCGGGCAGCACCATTCCGGGGCTCGCGGACCACCTCGAGGATGCCTTGGCATACCGGGTCGACGAGCTCCGCCCGACGGCGCTCGCCGGGCTCGAGGACCACGAGGCCGCCCGCCTCACGGTCTCCTACGGACTCGCGCTCGAGGAGGCCGTCGCGTGAAGGCCGTCAACCTCGTCCCCAAGGACTACCGGCGTGGGCGCCTTGCCGGGCGAAGTGGCGAGATCTTCTCCTACGCGTTGATCGGAGGGCTGGTAGCGGTGCTGCTGGCGGTCGTCGCGGTGGTGCTGACCGACAACAAGGCCTCCGACAACAAGGCCGAACTGGCGAAGCTCCAGCAGCAGTTCGACGACGCACAGACCGAGGCAAGCGCCCTCGCGCCGTACACGAACTTCGCCACCGTCGCCCAGGCACGGATCGCGACCGTCTCCAGCCTCGCCCAGAGCCGCTTCGACTGGGAGCGCGTCCTCCGCGAGCTCTCGCAGACGATTCCCGCGGACGTGTGGCTGACCAAGCTGACCGGCACCGTCGTCCCCGACGTCACCATCGACAATGGCGTCGCGATCACCTCTCGCGCCAGCATCACGGGCCCGGCGCTCGAGATCGAGGGTTGCGGGACGAGCCAGGACGCGGTCGCCGAGTTCGTCGCCGCGCTCCAGGAGATCGACGGCGTCACCCGGGTCGGAGTCCAGAGCTCCGTCAAGTCGGATTCGGGGACGGCCAGCCCGAGCGCCGCCGCCACCGGGGGTGCCGCCACCGGGGGCGCGACGGGCGCGGAGTGCGCCACCAAGCCCTCGATCCCCAAATTCCAGGTCATAGCGGCGTTCGACGCGGCACCCGTGCCGGCCACGGCGGCCGCCGCTGGAACGACGACCCCGGCGCCATCGACGCCGGCGCCGACAACGCCCACCACGCCCACTACGCCGACGACGCCCGACTCGAGCGGCGCCCAGCAGCAGCAGGCCGCCCAACAGAAGTCGGTGCAGCAGGCCAAGGACAAGGCCCAAAAGGCGACCCACTACATCCCGGGGAACTGACGTGCGCTCGAGCGAGAAAAACATCATTCTTGGAGTCGCCGGCCTGGTCCTGCTCGGAGCATTCTGGTTCTTGATCCTCGCTCCGAAGCGCCACGACGCCTCTGATCTCAGCGCCAAGGTCGGCGACCTGAAGGCGCAGGTCGCCCAGCAGGCGCAGCAGATCGAGTCCGCACATCAGGCGAAAGCGCAGTTCGCGAGCAACTACCAGCACGTCGTGGCTCTCGGCAAGGCCGCCCCCGAGAGCGCCGACTCGGCTTCGTTCCTGGTCCAGCTCAATTCGCTCGCGCAGAAGTCGGGGGTCGACTTCCGGGCGATCGACCTCGACGAGTCCAGCAGTGCGACGGCTGCGCCCGCGCCGGTCCAGCCCGGGCTGAGCGCCGCTCCTGCGGCTTCGAGCCAACCGTCGACCGGCGGCACGACCACCGGCACGACCACCGGCGCGACCACCGGCACGACGACTGGCACGACGACTGGCACGACCACCGACACGACGAGCTCGGGAACCACGGCCACCTCGTCCCCCGCCGCGACCCCGGCGACTGCCACGGAGGCAAGCGCTTCGACCCTGCCGATCGGAGGATCCGTCGGCCCCGCCGGCTTGTCGATCCTCAAGTACAAGCTCACCTTCACAGGCACCTTCTTCCAGATCGCCGATTTCATGGCCAGCGTCGACCGGCTCGTCAGCTCGCAGAGCAATCGGGTCGTGGTCGAGGGCCGGCTCAGCACCGTCGACGGCTTTTCCCTGACCGCGGACGAGAGCAAGGGCTTCCCGCACCTTTCGGCTTCCTTTGCGGTGACGACCTATGTCACGCCCCCTGGGCAGGGCCTTACCGCCGGAGCGACGCCGTCGGCCCCGGCGGCGACGATCCCCGGTCAGGCGCCGCAGCTCGCCTCGAGCGGAACCGGAGGCACGCCGTGAAGCTCCCCCGCCCGAATCTGAAGACCCCCAAGGTCAAGGCTCCGAAGATCAAGCTGCCGCCCGCGGTCGGCGCGATGGTCGACAACCTGCGCGAGCGCGGGCTGTTGCCGGTCGCGGTCGTTCTTGTCGTCGCGATACTCGCGGTCCCCTTCCTGCTCTCCGGGGGATCCCAATCGCCGGCGCCGAATCCCAAGCCCGCTGCAGCCGCTACGGCCGGCGCCCTCCAGACCCAACAGGCCGTGGTCCTCGCCAACGATCCGGGCATCAGGGACTACAAGAAGCGCCTCAACGGCCCTCCGAAGGACCCGTTCAAACAGCAGTTCGCAGCCCCGACTAGCGGTGGAGGCAACGCCAGCACCGGCGTCACCCAGACGGGCGGTGCCTCGAGCGCCGGCACCTCGGGCGCCCCGCCGAGCGGCGGCACGCCATCTGGCACTTCCTCGGGCAAGCCCTCGAGCGCGCCCGTTCCCGGCGCCGGCGTCTACTACTACGCCGCGGACATGTACGTGGGCGTCGCGGGCAAGAAGATGAAGCTCTGGAAGAACGTCAAGCACGGCGCCTCGCTGCCCAACGACAACGTCCGCGCCGCGGTGTTCATCAGCGTCCCCATCGACAAGCCGGGCGTGGCGCAGTTCGTGATCTCCAGCGCCGTCGTCGACATCGGCGGCGACGGCCACTGCTCTCTCGGCAGCGGCGGCTGCGAGCTGATCAGGCTCAAGGTCGGCGACACGATGAAGCTGACCTACGGCAACGGCACGACCTACGCCGTCAAGCTCGCCAGGACGTATCCGCTGACGACGACCCTGTCTTCGGGCAGCAAGTAGCGCCGGACAACACCCCGAAAACCACCGCTTCACTTAATGAAGCTTTGGCGCTATACTCGCCTCGCGAGGGTGGAGGACCCACACGAGCGTAACCCGCATCAGCGACCCCTCGCACACCCAATGACCGATACGAGCTGCCCCGTATGCCGAACCGCCGACGTTGTTTGCGGCAAGTGGACTCTCCTGGTGATCCGCGACCTCGCCGAGGACAGCCAGCGCTTCTGTGAGCTCGAGCGCTCCCTCGAGGGCATCAGTCCGCGGACGCTGTCGCTGCGCCTGCGCGCGCTCGAGGAAGAGGGCATCGTCGAGCGCCGGACCTATCCCGAAGTCCCGCCGCGCGTCGAGTACGCGCTCACGGAAAAGGGCCGAGCTTTGGTCCCCCTTATCGAGAGCATGCGGTCGTACGGCCGTAACTGGCTGCCGCGCGAAGAGCCCGTCGCCGCTTAGCCTCAACTGATCGTTTTGTTGCAGTCGCAGGAGGGCTGCCTGCGTGGGGGAACGGTTGGGCATGCCCAACGGCCCACTGCGCAGGAACCCCGATGACGCTGACCTGATCGCCTTTGCCGAGGCGGTCGGCAATTACTCTGACGTCGCGGCGGAGGCCGCCGGCGAGCGGGACTCCTACCAACCGCCTTCGGGCCGGATCTTCGACGCCGACGCGTCCGCGCCGCTGGCCGATCCCGGCCCCGAGCCGCGCGACCCCGCCGAGAGCGACCCCGACCTCGCCCAGGCGATCGTGCCGCTGCTCGGGATGCGCATGGCTGTTGGCGAGATCGACCTCGGTTACGCCCGCCTGGTCCAGGCCGGGGAGCTCGCCGACGCGCCTGAGGAGGTCGTCGGCGCCTCGAACAACGTCTTCGCCTCGATCGAGTGCGGCCACGGGCCGCAGGCCCCGCACGCCGCCTCCGAGGGCCTACGACGCGTCGTCACTACGCTGCGGCTGCTCAAGCGCGGCGGGGTCGGCCTAGCCGCCCACGGCTGGTCGCGCGACGCCGGCGCCTGGCAGCGCTTCTCCACGGGGTCCGGGCGACCGCGGCCCGGCGGCTACGAGCTTTCGCGAACCGACGCCGACGAGCTGACCGACCTTTCCAAGCGCATCGCCGAGCGGCGCGCCCGCACCCCGGCGTTCGCCTGGGCGCTGGCTCGCTTCGACCTCGGTGCCGAGCGCCCGAACCAGGTCGAGGCCCTCAGCGACTACCTGCTGGCGCTGCGCGCGCTGCTCGAAGGCGGCGGCCCCGCCAAGGCCGGGCTTGTCGCCCGCGCCGCAGCGCTCGTCGCGGGCCCCTCCGAGCGCGACGCCGAACGAGCCCGGATCGAGCGCGCGACCGCGCTCGAACGCAAGCTGATGAGCGGCGACCGGGTCACCCCCGGCAGCGGCTCGCCGATCGAG
>JAWVFN010000190.1:0-18653 GCA_033855935.1 Solirubrobacterales bacterium
CCGGCGTCCTTGTCGGTCTTGGCGTAGACCGTGAACCAGTCGGCGTAGCCGCCGTTGGTGATGAAGCACTTGGAGCCGTTGATGACGTACTTGTCGCCCTTCTTCGTCGCCGTGGTCTTCATCCCGGAGACGTCGGAGCCGGCGTCGGGCTCGGTGAGGCAGAACGAAGCGAGCTTGAGCGACTCGGTCAGCATGCCGAGGTACTTCTTCTTGGTCTCTTCCGAGCCGCCGAGGCCGACCGGGGCCGCAGCGAGGCCGTTGGCCGCGAGCGAGGTGCCGATGCCCGAGCAGCCCCAACCCAGCTCCTCCTCGATCAGGCAGCCAGAGAGGTAGTCGATGCCCGGTCCGCCGTACTCCTCGGGGACGTGGGTGTTCATCAGGCCGATCTCCCAGGCCTTTTCGATGATGTCCTGCGGCCAGGTGCCGTCCTTGTCGTACTCCCAGGCAACCTTGCGAATGTCCTTCTCGGCGAAGCTGTGCGCCAGCTCCTGCAGGTCTTTCTGCTCGTCGGTCAGGGTCAGATCAACCACTGTTCATGCTCCTTTGGCGGTTAGAAGTCGTAAGGGGCCAGGCAGCGAATGTCGGGCCGGGCCGCTGATTGACTGGTCAGTCAACCAGGACAAAGGGTACCCGATTTCAGCCCCGGGTCTACCCTTGTTTTGTGCCCGTCGCCTCGCTCGATCCCGGGATGATTTTGATCGTCGTGGCCCTGCTCGCGATCCCCTTCGCGGCGCTCGCCTTCGCGACCGGCGCCGGCAAGGCGCTGAAGGAGATCGGCAAGGGGCCCTTCGCGATCGAGCAAGAGTTCCCCGCGGCCGGCACCGGTCCCATGCGGCCGGCGACCCGTGCTGAGCGCGAGGCGGAGATCCGCCAGATGCTCGAAGCGCGCGCCTACCGCGCCGAGACCCGCGGCGACAAACCGGTCGACGTCGATGCCGAGCTGAAGAAGCTGCTCGCCGCCGACCAGGCCGGCGGCTCTTCCCTGGGAGAGGACGAAGACCTTCGCGCCGAGGTCAAGAGTCTCGTCGTCGCCCGCAACGAGCGCCGCGGTCGTGCCGGCAAGAAGCCGCTCGACGTCGAGAAGGAGATCGAGCGGCAGCTGCGCGAGTTGGAGAACCTTGGGCAGTAGCAAGACCGGCATTAATAGAATCCCATTCGTGGCTTCCGACTCCGACGCCCCCAACCGCATCTTCGAGCTCGAGGATCTGCCCGACAGCCCGGGCACCTACTTCAACCCGAAGACCGAAGTGCTCGTCGTCGTCGACGACTCGGCGACGATCGACCAGGAGGTGTTCCAGAGCGGGCCCTATCGGCGCGCCCCCTGGGTCAAGGTCTCCGACGAGGTCCCGGTCGACGAGAACGGCCGCGACGAGCTGCTCGAGAAGTTCGAGACCGACTTTCACCCGGGCGCGACCGGCGCCCCGGTGACCGATGACGTCGACGTCGAAGAGGACGTCGACCTCGAGCACGACAAGGGAGACCTCGACGGCGAGGAGTTCGACGACGAAGAAGAGGACGAGCCCGAGGCCGAGATCAACCTCGAGGAGCTCGACTCCGAATGATCGAAGCGGGACAGGAGGCCCCGGACTTCACCCTCCCCGACCAGAACGGCGACGAGGTCACGCTCTCGGACCTCCGCGGCCAGCCGGTCGTTCTCTACTTTTACCCTCGCGCCGATACCCCTGGCTGTACCACCCAGGCCTGCGGCATCCGCGACCGCCGCGCCGACTACGAGGCGGCCGGCGCCCGCGTCCTCGGCGCCTCCCCCGACGCGGTCGAGGACATCAAGAAGTTCGCCGACAAGCGGTCGCTCGACTTCACCCTGCTCGCCGACGCCGACCACGCCGTCGCCGAGAAGTACGGCACCTGGGTCGAGAAGAAGATGTACGGCAAGACCTACATGGGCGTGGCTCGCTCGACGTTCGTGATCGATCCGGAGGGCAAGGTCGCGACGGTTTTCCCGAAGGTGAAGCCCGCCGAGCACGACGAGCTCGTGCTCAAGGCCCTCGGCGAGCTCGCCGCCGCCTAGCTCCTCGCCGGCGCCTGGCCGGTGAGCGCCTCGACCGCGTCGATGCCCCAGCGCGCCCCGGCCTCGGTCAGCTCCGGGGTCAGGCCCCAGCGGTCGGGCTTCTCGGGGCCCTCGAAGTCGGGGTTGGCGCCCTTGAGCGCCATGCAGCCGGTGTTGTCGCCGATCGCGCGAATCTCCTCGACCTCGGTCGCGCTCAGCCGCAGCTCGGCCGGCAGCGCCGCGAGCTCGGCGCGCTTGTCCTCGATCGGGCGAGCCTTCTCCCCCGCCTCCTGGATCAGCGTCGGCACGACGCAGGCCACCGCCTCGTGGGCGAGGTTCCACTGGCAGGCGAGCTGCATCATCGTCAGGCCCGCGCGCTCGGCGATCGGCCGCAGTCGCTCGAGCTTGGCGCGGCCCTCGGCGACCCAGCCCGGGGGGCGGAAGTTGCGGTGATCGCCCTCGGGCAGCTCGGTCTCGGGGGTGACGTCGTCCCAGAACAAGCCGCCGTAGTCGACGACGCGGGTGATCACCTGGACCTCGCTGCGGGCTGCCGCGTCGAGGCAGAGCTCGCCCGGCCAGGGCTCGAAAGGGTTGAGGATGATCATCGCCCAGTCGATGCGGTCGCCGAAGCGCTCGAAGCAGCGAAGCAGGTCGAGCGTGAAGCCGTTGGCCGGGCCCGGGGCGACACCGATCGCGCCGGCCAGCCCGGCCTCGCGCACGCCGGCCATGGCGTCCCAGACCGCTTCGCTCTCGTAGCCGGTGCGGTCGGGGTTGTGGAGCAGGAGGACGTCGAAGGCGTCGGCGCCTAGGCGCTCGAGGCTGCGCTCGGCCGCTATCTGCAGGTACGAGGCGTAGTCGCCGGCGCCGCGCAGGCTCGGGTCGGTGAAGCGCGGAAAGCCGCGCGGTCCGTCGCGCTCACCCTCGTAGAAGTCGTGGCCGACGGCGCCGACGAGGCTGTAGTCATCGCGCGGCACGCCGGCGAGGGCGCGGCCCAGCAAAGAGTCGGCCTCGCCCTGCCCGTAGGCGTCGGCGCTGAGCAGCGTGTCGATGCCGGCGCCGGGGCGCAGCAGGCCCTCGAGCCGCTCCTCGGCGATCGCCTCGCCGAAGTGCAGGTACCTGCCGCCGCTCCAGGTCCCGATCGCCGTCTGGCCGGGGTTTGTCATGCCTCCAACCGTAACTATGCGAACCCGAAGGTGATCGCGAGGATCGCGTAGACGAAGAGGAGCTGGAGGCCCTCGAACCAGGTCGATTCGCCCTCGTTGGTGACGACGTTGGCGATCACGACCGCAATCAGCATCGCCGAGATCTCGAAGCCGTTGAAGACGAGCGGCATCGTGAACGGGCCGAGGAAGAGGCTGGTGAGGACGAGCACCGGGGCGACGAACAGCGCCACCTGGGCGGCCGAGCCGATCGCGATGTTGACCGCGAGATCCATCTTGTCCTTGCGGGCGACGAGCACCGCGACCCAGTGCTCGGCGGCATTGCCGACGATCGCGATCACGATCGCGCCGACGAAGAACTCGCTGATGCCGATCGAGTGAGAGGCCTGCTCGATCGAGCCGACGAGGATCTCCGACATCAGGCCGACCGCGGCGCCGGCGATCGCCAGCATCAGCACCGACTTGCGTGTGCTCCAGCCGAAGCCGCTGTCGTCGTCGTCGGCGTAGGGCGGGTTGAAGACGTCGCGGTGGGTCTTCAGCGAGAAATAGAGGCCGCTGATGTAGCTGATGATCAGGATGCAGGCGACGACTACCGAAAGGCTCTCGATCGAGTTGCCGAAGTGGATCAGCTGGGCGTCGACGCCGGGCAGGCTGTGGCCGCGGGCGAGCTCGAATACCGCCGGCATCACCATCGCCGTCACCGCCAGGAACAGCATCGAGGACTGAGCGTTGGCCGACTGGCGCCTGAAGTTCTGCTGCTTGCGCCCGATGCCGCCGACGAACATCGCCGCGCCCATGACGAGCAGGATGTTGCCGAGGATCGAGCCGACGATCGACGCCTTGACGACTTCGTGCAGCCCCTTTTGGAGCGCGAAGAGGGCGATGATCAGCTCGGGGGCGTTGCCGAAGGTGACGTTGAGCAGGCCGCCGATGCCCGGCCCCGAGCGCGCGGCGAGCTCCTCCGTGGCGCGGCCCATCAGCGCCGCCGTCGGAATCACCCCGAGAGCCGAGGTGGCAAAGACGATGGTCTCCGAGGCGCCGGCGATCTTCAGCGCCACCGCGATCGGAATGAACGGGACCAGCAAGTAGGGCCAGCCCGAGGCGCCGCGGAGGAAGCCCAGGCCGACGCCGCCGCCCCGCGGCCTGCGCGGCTTGCGCACCTTTGGCGTTTTTGGCGCCTTCGGGGCCTTCGGCGGCTTCGGCGTCTTCGCCTTGCGCTCGCCGCTCTGATCGAGCTTGGGGCGGGCCATCCGCGGCAGCTTAGAGCCGGAGGGTCGCTACTGAATCTGCGAGGAGCAGGCCTGGATCGCGGCCTGGCCGCGGGCCTTGGAGAGGCAGTCGAGGTAGGCGCTGCTCTGGCCACTCGAGGGCGGCGTCGGCGTCGCCGAGGCGCCGGTGCCGGTGCCGCCGCCGCTGGTGCTCGGCGCCGCGCCCTGTAGCGCCTGGCCGAGACCATTGAGGTTGATGCCGTACTTGTTGAGGAGCGCGCTCAGCGGCTGGGTGTTCGTCGGCGCAGTGATCGTCTGCGGCTTGCCCAGGTCGCTGAAGCCGAGGCTGAAGGCGACGTTGATCGTCTCGCCGCTGCCGGCGCTCGACGAAGCGGGGGGCTGGAAGGCGAGGTTGAAGTCGATCTTCTGGAGCTGCTTCGAGTCCTGGCTGCTGAAGACGTCGAAGGAGGCGGTCTTGACCGAGTTCTGGAGCTGCTGGAGCGAAGCCGCGCCGGGCAACGACTGGGTCGCGCCCGAGGACTTGATCGTGTCGATGAACTTGGCGACGTCGACGTCGCCGGAGATGTGGATCGATTTGGTGCCGTTGACGTCCTCGGTCCCGTCGTTGGAGAGGTTGGTGAAAAACTTCGAAGTGTCGAGCCCGGGCGCGTTCTGAGCCTTGTTCTGGTTCTGAAGGTTGAGGAAGAGCGACTTGAAGTTGCCGAAGGTGGAAGCGTCGACCTGGTAGTCGGTGTTCTGGAAGTTGACGAAGGCGCTGTTGCCAGTCGAGGTGAGCCCGCCGGTGAAGCCGATGTTCTGGCCGCTGCCCTCGATGTTGATGTCGGCGGTCAGGTTGAACTGGGGGAAGCCCCCGGGGCTGTTCTGGAACGGGCCCTTGATCGCGGCGTCGAACTTGCCCGCCTGCGACCCGGTCGCGTCGAGCTTGAAGCTCAGATCCAGGTTGCCACTCGAGTAGTCCTTGCCGCCGGAGAAGGTCTCGTCGAGGACCTTCTGCGGGTCTTCGTTGCTGCCGCCGCCTCCACCGCAGGCGACGAGGCCGGCGGCGGCGATTGCGAAGCAGAGGGCGATGAGCAGGTATCGGTATCGAGTCGGCATTTCGGCGGAGGCGGCCCCGGACGCGAAGCGGAGGGAGCCGCCGTTGGGTGGACCTTGTGGCGGCGGCCAGAGTAGCGCAAGGACCTAACCGCGGCGCCGCTTCGCCCGTGCCCGTGGACGAGGGTCGCGTATCGTTTTGGGCATGGGTGAGGGGCGTGTTTGTCCAAGTTGCGGCTCCGGCAATCCCGACCGGGCCAAGTTCTGCATGTCGTGCGGCGACCCGCTCGCGGCGACGTGCCCGAACTGCGGCGCCGAGTCGCCTCCGGGCGCCAAGTTCTGCGTCGACTGCGGCACCCCGCTCGAGGCGAGCGCGCCGGCCGCCGCGCCGCCCAAACCTTCCGAGGCGCCGCCGGAGGAGCGCCGTCAGGCGACGGTGCTGTTCGCCGACCTCTCCGGCTACACCGCCGCCGCCGAGCAGATGGACCCGGAGGCGGTCAAGGCGCTCGTCGACCGCACGCTGCGCCGCCTCGGCGACGAGATCGAGCGCCATGGGGGCTCGATCGACAAGTACATCGGCGACAACGTGATGGGCGTCTTCGGCGCCCCGGTCGCCCACGAGGACGACTCCGAGCGCGCGGTGCGCGCCGGCCTCGCGATGCAGGCTGCGATGGAGGAGACCAACCGCAAGGGCCAGCGCGAGCACGGAGTCAGCTTCCAGCTGAGCGTAGGCATCAACTCCGGCGAGGTGATGGCGGGCGCCGTCGGCGGCGACCGCTACACGGTGATCGGCGACGTGGTCAACGTCGCGTCGCGGCTCCAGGCCGCGGGCCGCCCCGGGCAGGTCACCGTCGGCGCCTCGACGGTTCGCGCCTCCCGCGACGCGATCGCCTACAAGGAGCTCGAGCCGCTGAAGCTGAAGGGCAAGGAGCAACCGGTGCCCGCCTGGGAAGCGGTCGAGGTGCTTTTGGCGGGCCCGGGACGGCGCACGGCGCTGCGCTCGGAGACACCGTTGATCGGCCGCGACCGGGAGAACGAGATGATGGTCTCGCTGGTCGAGCGGGTCGAGCGCGAGGGCAGCCCCCACTTGATCACCGTCATCGGCCAGGCCGGGGTCGGGAAGTCACGTCTGCTGCGCGAGGTGATCTCGACCCTCGCCGAATCGAGCCATCCGCCGGCGATCCGCAGGGGCCAGTGCCCTCCATACGGATCGGGCATCGCCTACTGGGCCCTCGGCGAGGTGATCCGCGAGCAGTTCGAGATCGTCGACACCGACCAGCCCGAGGTCGCCTGGGACAAGCTGCGAAGCGGCGTCGAGGAGCTGATGCGCGAGGTCGGCGACCCCGACTCGGGCGAGCGCAACGCGGCGCTGATCGCCCGCGCGCTGGGCATCGAGCCACCGAACGACGCCCCCGCCGCCGACAGCGACGATCCCCAGCGCATGCGCGAGGCCCTGTTCTCGGCGATCCGCGCCTGCATCGAGGCGATCGCTCTGCGCAAGCCGCTGGTTCTCGCGCTCGAGGACATCCACTGGGCCGACGAGGGCATGCTCGACCTGATCGAGTACCTCGCCCGCTGGGTGCGGGCGCCGCTGCTGCTCGTCGGCATGGCCCGCGACGAGCTGATCGAGCGCCGTCCGAACTGGGGCGGCGGGCGCCGCAACGCGACCTCGGTCAGCCTCGAGCCGCTGAGCGCGACCGAGACCCGCGAGCTGGTCGTGGCGTTGTTTCCCGATGCCGGCCTCGGTGGCGACGAGAACGGCCACGGCGAGATGATCGGCGAGGTCGCCGAGCGCGCCGGCGGCAACCCCCTCTTCGCCGAGGAGATGGTCAACCGCCTGATCGAGGAGGGCTCCGGCGACGCCGAGGGACTGCCGGGAACCGTGCAGTCGCTGCTCGCCGCCCGCCTCGACTCGCTAGAGCGGATCGAGCGCCTGCTACTCCAGCACGCCGCCGTCGTCGGCCAGCACTTCTGGGTCGGCTCGCTCGAGCGCACCGCCGAGGAGGAGGGGCTCGACCTCGCCGCCGTGCTCGCCTCGCTCCAGGACAAGGACATGCTCGTGCCGAGCCCCGGCAGCCGCCTCGCGGGCGAGCGCGAATACGCCTTCAAGCACGTGCTGATCCGCGACGTCGCCTACGGGATGCTGCCCAAGTCGGTGCGCTGCCGAAAGCACGAGCAGGTCGGCGCCTTCATCGAGGAGCGCGCTGGCGAGCGCGCCGAATCGGTCGTCGGCCTCGTCGCCGAGCACTACGTGCGCGCCGCGACCCTCGGCGCCGAGACCAGCCTCGACCCCGACGAGCTGACCCGCCTGCGCGGCGCGGCGATGGAGCACCTCGAATCGGCGGGCGACCACGGCGCCGCGCTCTACTCCAACGCCGAGGCGCTCGAGCGCTACACGCAGGCGCTCGAGATCGCCCGCGAGCTCGACCCCGCCTCGCAAGCGCGGATCGGCGAGAAGCAGGGCGACGTGGCGCTGCGCATCGGCCGGGTCGACCCCGCGGTCGAGGTCTGGACCGAGTGCCTCGACTACCACCGCGGCGAGGAGAACCTCGAGCGCGTCGGCGACCTGCACCGCAAGATCGGCGCCGGCCTCTGGACCAAGGGCGAGCGCCAGGCCTCGATCGACCACTACCAGAAGGGAATCGACCTGCTGAAAGACGGACCTCCTTGTTTGGAGCTGGTCCGGTTATACGAAGAGGCGGCTTCTCTCTACATGCACACCGGCGACAACATGCTCGCGATCTACGCCTCGGAGAAGGCGCTGCGCCTCGCCGAGCGCCTCGACGAAGGGCGGGCCGCCAGCCGCGCCCACGGGATCTTCGGCCGCGTCTTCGGGCGTATCGGCGACGCCGAGAAGGCGCGCGAGAACCTCGAGCGCTCGGTCGAGCTCGCGCGCGGCTCCGACCGCGGCGAGGCGGTGCGGGCGCTGCTGACCCTCGGCTACCACCTCGATGCTTCCGAGGCCGACTACGACGGCGCCACCGCGGCCTACAGCGAGGCGCTCGACCTCGCGGTCGAGCTCGGCGACCTGCCGGCCCAGGTCGAGCTGCACGCAGCGCTCGCCGAGCTCGCGGTGCTGCGAACCGACTGGGAGGACGCCGCGCGAGCCACCGATGCGAGCGCGGAGCTCGCCGACCGCGAGGGCCTGACCGGCAAGGCCTGCTTTCCGATGGTGATTCGCGGGGCGCTCAGCTGGCGCCAGGGCGAGTGGGACGAGGCGGCCGCCGCCTGCCGCCGCGCGCACGAGCTCGGCGAGCAGGTCGGGCGCTCGGAGATCGCCTACGAAGCGCTCTATTGGCTGGCGGCGGCGCTGCGCGACTCCGGCGACTACGCCGGTGCCGAGGCAGAGCTCGCGAGGGCGCTCGACCTCTGCGAGCGCGCCGGGCTGATCCCGCAATCGCTCGAGGCAACGACCGCGCGCGCCGTGGCGCTGGCGCTCGCCGGGCGCGGCGACGCCGCCCGCGGCGCCGCCGAGGAGGCCGAGCGGCTGACCGAGCGGCTCAGCTTCCCGATCGGCGAGGCGGCCACCGCCGAATCCGGCGGTGCCGCCGCCGAGGACCCGGTCGCCGGCGCCGAGTCGCTCGCCGCCGCCGCCGACGCCTGGCTGTCCCTGGGCCGCCCGATCGACGCGGCCCGCTGCCTCGTCCTGCGCGCCTGGCGGCTCGAAGAGGCAGGCGCCGATGGCGCCGAAACCGCCCGCGCCGAAGCCGAGCAGCGCTGCGAGGAGCTCGGACTCGCCGAGCATGCGATCCTGGCATGAGCGAGGACTTCCCCCAGCTCCTGCACGAGCGCCACTACACGCGCGACGAGGCAAACGCGCTGCTGCCGCGGATCAAACCTCTGCTGCTCAAGCTTCGCGAGTCGCGCGACCAGCTCACCGACGAGGAGGCGCACGAGGCCCTCACCGAGGCGGCGCCGGCCAACGGCGGCGGCGACGCGGGGGTCCAGGTCGGCGAGGCGTTCCTCGAGGTCCGCCGCCTGGTCGGCGCCCTCACCGAGGCGGCGATCGTCGTCCGCGACGTCGACCGCGGCCTGATCGACTTCCCGAGCATCCAGGACGGTCACGAGGTCTACCTGTGCTGGGAGCTCGGCGAGGACTCGGTCGACTTCTGGCACGATCTCGACTCTGGCTACCGAGAACGACAACCGCTCGATTGAGGAGCGCGTAGCCCACCACGTGGGCCACGCGATCCGCCGGATGGGGCCCAACGAGCGGCTCGCGGGCCTCGGCGCGCTCGTCGTCGTCGCCAGCCTCCTCCTCCCCTGGTACGGAGCGCCGATCGCCAGCGACCTGGTCAAGACCGGATTCGGCGCCTTCAGCTTCGCGACGGCGGCGATGATCCTCACCGTCGGCGCCGCCATCTACCTCATCGTCGAGGTAGGCGACGGCTACCGGCCGCCGCGGCCCCTGACCGTCGGAACGCTGCTGATCGCCGCCGGGGTCTGGACCGGGCTGTTGATCCTCTACCAGATGGTCGACCGGCCCAACTTCGACTTCGCCGGCATCAATGACGACTACGGCGTGCGCTACGGAACCTTCGTCGCCCTCGGCGGCGCCGCGGCGATGATCCTCGCCGGCACCCGCCGCCGCGTACACGAGGCCTCCGGCCACGCCGCCCACGACGACGATCACCTCGAGGAAGTCGACCTAGGGGACGACTAGGTCCGGCCCGCGGCCGGCTCTTGTGAGGGCATGTAGCGGTAGAAGGCCATCAGCACCACCGGGATCCCGGTCGCGACGATGATCGCGATCATCCACAGCGAGAGCCCGTCGGTGCCCGAGCCGACCCCGTGGGCGATGCCGAGGACGTAGACGGCCAGCGACCAGCGGTGCATGCGCCGCCAGCGCTGGGTGCCGATCCACTTGCGGGCGTAGAAGCTGAGGCCGAGGATCGCGGCGAGCCAGGCGGAGATCACGCCGACCGCGGTCCAGATCCGGGTGGTCGAGATGACGAATGGGATCGCGAGTCCTGCGACGCCGGGCTTCAGGTAGGTGTCGCCGAGCAGCAGCGCCGCGTGGATCGCGATTGCAATCAGGCCCGCGAGCGCGGTCGCCTCGTGCACCTGCCTCATGTAGGCGGGCTCGTTGCTCGCCCGGGCCGAGATCGCGATGCCGAAGCCGACCGAGAGCGCGATCAGGACCAGGGCGACTACGCCGAAGGCCCGGCTCGCAATCCAGAAGAAGTGCTGCCCGGGGTCGGTGTAGTTCGTCACCCGCCGCCCCTACGAGACGCTCGAGGTGACCGGGGCCGGCGAAGACTGGGTCGGTGCGACCTGAGTGGGCGTGACCTGGCTCGGCGAGGACTGGCTCGACGTCGAGTCTGAGGACAAGCCACTCGAGGAGTCGCTGCTTGAACCCGTCTGGGCGGTTGAATCCGTTGATTCCGGCTGGGCGGCTGCGCCGTTCGATCGGGTCTTCGCCGATGCCTTGACCGCCTTGGCCTGCTTCGGGCCGAGCGCCGGGTCCGAGCCCGCGGCCATCTGCACCGCGAGCCCACCGCCGATGACCGCCGCGGCGACCACCGAAAGCGCGGTCAGCCTGACCGTCATCACCGCCGTCGAACCACGCGGGCGCTGCGGGCGCGGACGCCGGCGGGGCCTGACCGGCGGCGAATACTCGGGCTCGCCGAGGTCGGGAAATTCGTCGTACTCGTAGCGTTCATCGTCCATTGGTAGATCCTGAGCGCGGTGCTTGAGGCTCCAGTAAGGGGCGGGTAAGAATGTTCTTACGTGGCGAAGAGCCTGACCGAGCCGTCGTCGTGGACGACGAGGCCACCGAGCGGGCCGAGGATCTCCTCGGCCTCGCCGGGGCCGCCCAGGAAAGCCATCTTCGCCAACGTCTCGGCCTCGAGCGCGGTGTTTCCGCGCGCCGTGGCCTGGACGACGCCGGTCCAGGCGGGCTGCCCGGTCGAGGGGTCCAGCAGGTGGTGGGCGAAGCCGGCCTCGGTGCGCCAGAGGCGGGTCTTGACGCCGCTCGTGGCGACCGCTCCCTCGTCGACGAAGAAGCTGTGGGCGAGCTCATCGCGCAGCGGGTGCTCGATCCGGACCTCGCGCGGCAACGGCTCATCCCCCCCGATCCGCAGATCTCCGCCGGCGTCGACGACATGGGTCGCGTAGCCGTCGAGGCGAGCGGTGGCGAGATCGGCCGCCAATCCCTTGCCCGTGCCGCCCGTGTCGATTCGCGTCCCGGGAGGGCGGGTGACGGCTCCGCGATCGCGGTCGACCGAGATCCGCCGCCAAGCCGCGTCCTCGCGCGGGCGGGCGGGCCGCCGCGGAGGAGCGGAGGCGAGCGCCAGCCCGATCGGCGCCGGCGGTTCGCCCGCCTTGGAAGTCTCGTATCCCGCCTGTTCGAGCTCGTCGACGAGGACGGGGTCGATCAGCCCGTCGGAGCGCTGCGCGGCCCACAGCGCGGCCTCGACCGCGGTGGCGAGCATCGAGCTCACGGACGGGCTCTCGGCGGGGTCCGCGTTGAGAGCGCAGAGCTCGCTCTGCGGGTCGAACCTGCTCAGCGAGCGCTGCATTGCGCGCATCAGGCCCTCGATCTGGATCGCGATCGCCGCGGGGGTCGGCAGCCCATCGCGGACCGGCTTGCCGATCAACAGCCGGATCTGCGAGCCGAAGAGCTCAAAGCGGCGCTCGTGCTCGTCGCCGATCTCCGCCGTTCCGGATGTCTTGAGACCGCCCATTTCGCGCATGCTCCGATCATCGGCGGCGGCGCTGAGCGGCAGGTAAAGCGAGCGGTGAGAACTCTCTTAATTTTAGGGACGTCCCGGCGAGGCCCGCCTAGCATGGACGCATGCGAGTGCTGGTGGTCGAAGACGAGCGCCCCATCGCCGAGTTCATCGAGCGAGGTCTCTCGGAGGAGGGCTACGACGTCACCGCCGTCCACGACGGCGAGGAGGGACTGACCCGCGCGCTCAGCGGTGAGTTCTCGGTCGTCCTCCTCGACGTCCTCCTGCCCAAGCTCGGTGGCTTCGACGTCCTCAAGCGGATCCGCGCCGAGGACCCGGCGCTGCCGGTGATCATGCTGACCGCGCTCGGCGAGACCGCGGACAAGGTCGCGGGCCTCGACAGCGGCGCCAACGATTACCTTGCGAAGCCGTTTGCGTTCGACGAGCTGCTGGCGCGGATCCGGGCCCAGCTACGCGACCCGAGTCCGGCCGGGGGAAACACGCTCAGGGTCGGGGGCCTCGAGCTCGACTTCCGCACCCGCCGGGTCGAACGCGAGGGCGAGGAGATCCCGCTGACCACACGCGAGTTCGAGCTCCTCGCCCACCTGATGCGCCACCCCGACCAGGTCCTGTCCCGGGCCCAGCTGCTGAGCGCGGTCTGGGGGTATGACTACGACCCCGGCACCAACGTGCTCGAGGTTTACGTCGGCTACCTGCGCCGCAAGCTCTCCGCTAACGGCGGCGTGTCGCCGATCCAGACCGTGCGCTCGGCCGGCTATCGGCTGGTGAGCGGCGATGCGTAGGTTCGCGCCGCAGGGGATCCGGCTCCGCCTCGTGCTGGCGATCTCCGCGGTCAGCGCGGTGACTGTCGGCGCCAGCTTCATCGCGCTGCACGCCGGCACCGGCTCGGACCTGCGAGCGAGCATCGACAGGGAGCTGCGGACCCAGTACGCCGAGTTCCAACAGCACGTGATCAACAAGGGCGAGGCGAGCACTCCGGCCGGGCTCGAGCGCGCCTCGCAGCGATTCATCGCCGGCCAGGCCTACCACCCCGAGTCGAGGATCTTCGCGATCGCCGTCAAGGGCAAGCCCGAGGTCACCAACCAGCGGGCGATTGTCGAGAAGGCGCTGGAGACTCGCGGCGGAGAGCAGGGTGAAACGAGCGAGGGCGGCGAGGGAAGCCAACTCGGCCTGCTCACCGCGCCCGACGGCCTCTCGACGGTCTCCAACCACGAGGCCGGACAGCTGCGAGTCCTCAGCGAGCCGATCGGGTCGGGCCCCAACCGGATCGGCACGTTCCGCGCCGCGGTCCCCCTCACCTCGGTGACCGAGGCCCAGCGTGGGCTCCGCAACACCTTCGTCGTGGTCGGCCTCGGTGCACTGGCGCTGGCGATCGCAATCGCGATCTGGCTCGCCAATCTGATCTCGCGGCCGCTGCGGCGAATGGCGAGCGTCGCCACGCAAATCGACGCCGGCGACCTCTCCCACCGGATCGAATACCAGGGTAGGGACGAGGTCGGGGTGCTCGCCGAGGCCTTCAATCACATGCTCGACCGCCTCGAGTCGGGCTTCCGCCGCCAGCGCCAGTTCGTATCCGACGCCTCGCACGAGCTCCGCAGCCCGCTGACGGTGCTGAGGGGCAGGATCGAGCTGCTCGCCCGCGACGGCGGCGATCCCGATGCGATCCCCGGCGAGGCGGACGAACTCCTTCGTGAGATCTCGAGGATGGATCGCCTCGTCACCGACATGCTGACCCTGGCCCAGGCAGAGCGCGGGCAGCTGCTGCAGCGCCGCCCACTGAGCGTCGAGGACTTCGTCGATGATCTGCGGCGCGACCTGCCCCTTCTCGGCGATCGCAGCTACCAGGTCGATTCGGACCTGGCGGGAACGCTCGACGCCGACCCCGACCGGCTGGCCCAGGTGGTGCGCAACCTCGTCTCGAATGCGGTCAGGCACACGGCCTCGGACGGGCACATCGGAGTCTCGGTAACCGCCAGCAACGGCAGCGCCGTGTTCGCGGTCAGCGACGATGGCGACGGCATCCCGCCGGAGCGGCTCGAGCGGATCTTCGACCGCTTCTACCGCACCGATGCCGGGCGCGGGCGCGACGAAGGCGGCAGCGGCCTGGGACTGGCGATCGTGCGAGCCATCGTCGAGGCCCACGGGGGGACGATCACCGCCGAATCGCCGCCCGGTCGTGGCGCGACGATCCGCTTCGAGATCCCGGGGTTGGCGCCTAGGGGAAGACCGGCTGGCCCGTCTCGAGGTCGATCAACGTGATCGCCTCCGCCGGGCAGGCCTTGGCGGCATCGAGCAGATCGCGCGCGGGCGCCGAGCCGACGACGTGGGCGACGTCGTCGACCTCGAACGCTTCCGGTGCGTGGGCGGCGCAGTCGCCGTAGCCGAGGCATTCGTTTTTGTCGATTAGAACCTTGAGCTTCATGGGCCAAGCGTGACCCGGAAGGCTCATCCCCGAGTAAGGCCCCGGTTAGAAAGCTCTCAGGAAAGTTATGCTGACTCAGACGGTGCGGACGGGAGAGCAACGGTGGAAACCAAGAAGCTGCCACGCAAGGCCTACGAGAAGGAGCTGCTGAGGCTGCAGACCGAGCTCGTAGCGATGTCGGAGTGGGTCAAGCGCGAGGGCGCCCGGGTGGTCGTCGTCTTCGAGGGCCGCGACGCCGCCGGCAAAGGCGGCGTGATCAAGCGGATCACCGAGTTCGTCAGCCCCCGCCTCTGCCGGGTCATGGCGCTGCCGGCGCCGACCGAGCGCGAGCAGAGCGAGTGGTACTTCCAGCGCTACATCGCCCACCTGCCCGCGGCCGGAGAGATCGTCCTCCTCGATCGCAGCTGGTACAACCGCGCCGGGGTCGAGCACGTGATGGGCTTCTGCACGCCCGGGGAGTACCGCCGATTCCTGCACCAGTGCCCGATCTTCGAGCGGATGCTGGTCGACGACGGGATCATCCTCGTCAAGTACTGGTTCTCGGTCTCCGACGAGGAGCAGGAGAAGCGATTCCGGGCGAGGATCGACGACCCGCGCAAGCAGTGGAAGCTCTCCCCCATGGACCTCGAGTCGCAGCGGCGCTGGGTCGAGTACTCGCGCGCCAAGGACGAGATGTTCGTCCACACCGACATCGCCGAGGCCCCGTGGAACGTGGTCGAGTCCGACGTCAAGCGCAACGCGCGGATCAACTGCATCACCCATCTGCTCTCGATGGTCCCCTACGAGCACCGCAAGCCCGAGAAGATCAAGCTGCCCAAGCGCGAGTCGGACGACGGCTACGTCCGGCCCCCGATCGACACCAACAACTACGTGCCCGACGCGGCGTCGAAGCTGTTCGCCTAGGCGCGCGGGACCTGCTGGGTGATGCAGTGGATGTTGCCTCCACCCAGGAGAATCTCGCGGGCGGGGACCGGGGTTAGCTCGCGCTCAGGGAACGCGGCGCGAACGATCTCCGCAGCCTCGTCGTCGAAACGCTCGTCGAGCAGAGGGAATACGACCAGGTCGCTCGCGAGGTAGAAGTTGACGTAGGAGGCGGCGAGCCGGTCGCCGGCACGGCGCGGCTGGGTTCCGGGCGATGGGGTCACCCCGGCTGCCTCTTCCTCGGTGATCGTCAGCGGCCCCGGCGACGGCACCTTGATTACCTCGAACGGGCGTCCCTTGGCGTCGCCGGCTTGCTCGAGCCGGCGCAGCGCGTCGGCCGAGATCTCGTGCTGGGGATCCGACTCGTCGCCGGTCCAGGTCAGCAGCACGACCCCGGGCCGGGCGAAGCTGGCGAGGTTGTCGACGTGTCCGTCGGTCTCGTCGTTGAAGACGCCGAGCCCGAGCCAGACGACCTTCTCGGCTCCGAGGTACTCGAACAGCACCTGCTCGATCTGCTCTCGATCGAGGTCGGGGTTGCGGTTGGGATTGAGCAGGCACTCCTCGGTGGCGAGGACGGTGCCCTCGCCGTCGACGTGGATCGCGCCGCCCTCGAGCACGATCGGCGCCGCGTAGCGGTCGGCGCCCCCGACCGCGAGGATCTCGGCGGCGGCGCGCTGGTCGCGCTCCCAGCTCGTGTAGAGGCCGCCGTGGTGTCCGCCCCAAGCGTTGAATTGCCAATCGACGCCGCGCAGCCGTCCCTCGCCGACGACGAAGGTCGGGCCGATGTCGCGCATCCAGGCGTCGTCGGTGGCCAGCTCGACCACCCGGATCGAGGGCGAGAGCATCGAGCGGGCACGTTCGAGCTGACCCGGCGAGGCCGTGACCGTTACCGGGTCGCTGGGGTGAATCGCCTCGGCCACGGCGGCAAAGGCGGCCTGGGCCGGCTCGGCGCCCTCGCGCCAGTTGTCCGGCCGCTCGGGCCACGCCATCCAGCACCCCGTGTGGGGCTCGAACTCGCCCGGCATCCGGAAGCCGTCGGCCGCTGGAGTCGAGTCGATCGTCGCGCTGGCCATGTCGAGCCAAGTTACCCTGCGAGGAGTGGAAGAGATCGAGCTGATCGCAGCAACCGAGCCGCCCGAATCGCCGGCTCGCACCCGCCCACCCGAGCGCGAGCCGTTCCGGATCGCGGCGCTCCAGCACCGCTGGCACGAGGACGCCGGCGAACATCGCGCCGCCCTCGAGCAGGGCGTCGGGCTCGCCGCCGAGCAGGGGGCGCGGCTCGTCTGCCTCCACGAGCTGACTCTGAGCCGTTATTTCGCCGTCGACGAGCGAGGCCCGGCGGCCGTCGGGGCCGAGCCCGAAGAGCTGCCCGGCGGACCGACCTTCGAATTCGCCTCCGCCGCCGCAGCCGCACACAGGATCCATGTCCATGCCTCGCTGTATGAGCGCGCCGACTCCGATGACGGGCTCGGATTCAACACCGCGATCGTGGTCTCCCCGGAGGGCGAGCTCGTCGCCAGGACCCGCAAGCTCCACATCCCGGTCACCGCCGGCTACCACGAGGACCGCTACTTCCGCCCGGGCCCCGCGGGCGACGACGCCTACCCGCTCGTCGGTCTCGGCGAGGCCAAGCTCGGCCTCCCCACCTGCTGGGACCAGTGGTTCCCCGAGGTCGCCCGCGCCTACAGCCTCGAGGGCGCCGACGTCCTCGTCTACCCGACCGCGATCGGCTCGGAGCCCGATCACCCCGACTTCGACACCGAGCCGCTGTGGCAGCAGGTGATCCTCGGCAACGGCATCGCCAACGGCGTCTTCATGGTCGCCGTCAACCGCATCGGCGACGAGGGCGAGCTGACCTTCTACGGCTCCTCGTTCATCTCAGACCCCTACGGGCGCATCCTCGCCCAGGCACCCCGCGACAAGCCGGCGCTGCTCGTCGCCGACCTCGACCTCGATCAGCGCCAGGACTGGCTCGAGCTCTTCCCCTTCCTCAAGACCCGCCGTCCCGACACCTACGCGAGCCTGACCGAGGACCAGCCCTAGCGGGTACCCGGCGCGTAGATCGGCCGGCCGCCGGTCTCGGGGGTGTTGTGGGTGGCGATCACGGCGAGCGGCAGCAGCAGGGTCGCGGCGAAGATCATCGCGATGCCGAGGCCGACCATGAACTTGTTGCGGGCGATGTGGCCGAGGGTGCCGACGGCGAAGCCGAGCACCATCAGCGACAGGTAGGGGCTGATCGAGTGGGGCAGGATGTCGGCGAGCGGGGTGGGCACCGCGGTGATTATCGGGCAAGCCGCCCCCTATGATCATCAGTCCTATGGCGCAACCCAATGCACCCGAATCGGTCTCCGAGGTGCGGGACGGCCTCAAGCAGGCCAGTTACCTCGCCGGCGAGTCCGCTGCGCTGGTCTCCTATCTCGCTCAGCGGCTGGGCAAACCGATCCTCGTCGAAGGACCGGCCGGGGTCGGCAAGACCGAGCTCGCCAAGGCGCTCTCGCGCCACACCGGTCGCGAGCTGATTCGGCTGCAGTGCTACGAGGGTCTCGACGAGTCGAAGGCGCTGTACGAGTGGAACTACCGCAAGCAGCTGCTCTCGATCCAGGCCAAGGCCGCGGCTGAGACGTCCCAGCACCCAGACCAAGCGCGTACCGGACGCGAAGCGGAGGAACCCGCGCTTGATGACCAAATCTTCTCCGAAGATTTCCTGCTGACGCGGCCGCTGCTGCAAGCGATCGCCTCCGAGGAACCGGTTGTGCTGCTGATCGACGAGATCGACAAGACCGACCAGGAGTTCGAGGCGATGCTGCTCGAGGTCCTCTCCGACTTCCAGATCTCGATCCCCGAGCTGGGCCGGATCGAGGCGACCTCTATGCCGCTCGTCCTGCTCACCTCGAACAATTCGCGGGAGCTGACCGAGGCGCTCAAGCGCCGCTGCCTCTACCTCTGGCTCGACTACCCCGACGTCGAGCGCGAGCTCGAGATCGTCAAGCTCCACGCCCCCGAGCTCGACGATGGCCTCGCCCGGCGCCTGGTCGAGGTCGTCCACATGGTCCGCGACCTCGACCTGAAGAAGCCGCCCTCGATCGCCGAGTCGATCGACTGGGCACGGGCGCTGCTGCTGATCGGCGCCGACGACATCGACCGCGAGACCTTCGAGTCGACGATGAGCATCATCGTCAAGCACCGGAC
>JAWVFN010000191.1:0-49458 GCA_033855935.1 Solirubrobacterales bacterium
TTTTTGTTTTGAGGTTCACCACGCGGGCGGCAAACGTGAAGAAGGGCCGCCGTCCTGGCGACCCTTCTTACATTCGGCCCCTTGAGGACGGGCAGGGGGTACGTCGTAGGGGGCCTGTACTTGGGGGTATGTGTTGGTCCAGACGACGGGAGGCGCCAACATGCGGCAAACGCCTGGACCTATGGGCTGGAAGACAAACTGGGCGTCCGGCCCAGGATTTCATCTCCCGGCTCAGTGAGTATCGGCGCCCCTGTGGGATGAGTAAATACTCAAAAAGGTGGAGATTTAGACCGGGGCCAGCGCGGTCGCCAGCGCCGAGCCCCAGAGGATGTCCTGCTCTGAGGCCTCGATCTCGCTGAGACCGAAGGCGCGCATCGTCTCGACGAGGATGACCACGCCGGCGACGATCGTCGGGGCGCGGCCGGGGTGCAAGCCGGGAATCTTCAGTCGCTCGGCCAGCGGCATCGCCGCCAGCCTCGAGAACATCCGCTGGATCGATTGCAGCGACATGCGGTGGCCATGGACCTGCTCGGGGTCGTAGGGGTCGAGCTCGAGGTCGATCGCGGCCAGCGATGTCGGGGTGCCGGCGACGGCGATGCCGTGGTCGGCGACGGCGCCGCGGCTCTCGGATGTCGCCTTCTCGATTTGGCCGCGGACGTCCGTGGCGAGCTCGTCGAGGGCGGCGGCGCGCGGCGGGTCGGTCAGCAGATGGCGCTCGGTGTGGCGAACGGTGCCGACCTGTAGTGAGGCGTGGAAGTCGACGTCGGCGCCGCGCCCGCAGACGAGCTCGGTCGAGCCGCCGCCGATGTCGAAGACGAGGGTTTTCTTGGCGAGCTCGCCGTCGGCGACGTCGCGCGAAGCCATGGCGCCGAGGTAGGTGAGGCGCGCCTCCTCCTCGCCGCTCAGCATCTGGGCGTCGAGGGCAAAGCGCTCGCGCAGCTCGGCGAGGAAGGCGCCGCCGTTGGAGGCGTCGCGCACGGCGCTGGTGGCGAGGGCCGAGACGCGCTCGGCGCCCATCTCCCGCAGTACGGCGAGGTAGTCGCCGACGACGGCGCAGACATCCTCGATCGCGTCCGAGCAGAGCTGGCGCGAAAGGTCGACGCCGCGGCCGAGCCGCGTCACCGTGTTGCAACGCTCGAGCTCGGTCACCTGGCCGTTCTCGACGCCGGCGACGAGCAGCCTGGTCGAGTTGGTCCCGAGATCGATAACGGCGACGCGCACGCTGGGATCCTAGAACAACGGGCCCCGCGCCTGAACGACGAAGGGCCCGGGAATCCCGGGCCCTTCGGATCAAACGTCAGGTGGTCTTAGACGACCTGGACGTTGGCGGCCTTCGGCCCCTTGTCGCCTTGCTCGGCGTCGTAGGAAACCTTGGCGCCCTCGGCGAGGGTGCGATGACCCTCGGCGTTGATGTCGCTGTGGTGAACGAAGAGGTCCTTCGATTCGTCGTCGGGCGTGATGAAACCAAAGCCCTTCTCATCGCTGAACCACTTCACCGTTCCGGTGGGCATGTTGCTCCTTCGGATATGTGTGCTGCGTACCCGAAGAAACAAAAGTCTGCTGCGAGCGCTGGCACAACCTTTGCCGAGCTTTTGTGCTCGGCCTTGCAAGACGGACCGTAGCACTCCGGGGTGGCCGTGCCTGAACCGTGCCTGCCGCGATACTCACCGGGTGTCCACGGGCAAGATTTCGCTGCTAGGGGCGGTAGTTCTCGTGATTGCGGCCGGCGGCTGCGGGTCCTCGGGCGACAACTCAAATAAGACGGCGACCGAGGCGGCGGCGAAGCCCGCCAGCGACTCGGCCACCGACAAGGCAACGCTCTGGTTCACGGCCGGCGAGCAGTTTCACCCGGTCGAGCGCGAGATTCCAAAGGCGGGATCGGCGGCGTCGGGGGCGGTCGAGGCGCTGCTCGCGGGGCCATCGGCCGCCGAGGGCGCCGCCGACGCCGAGCTGACCACGCAGATCCCGGCGGGCACGACGCTCGACAAGCTCACCGTCGGCGGCGGCACCGCGACCGTCCGCGTCTCGCCGAGCTTCCTCGACGGAATCGAGACCGACCCGGCGGCCCGCGACCGGGCCCAGAACAACGTGCTCGCGGCGCGCCTGGCCCAGGTCACCTACACGGCGACCCAGTTCGCCGATATCAAGGCGGCGCGGGTCATCGCCGGCGGCACGCTCGTCAACGCCGCGGTCAGCCGCGCCGACTACGCGGAGCCGACCGCGAAGCCGGCGGCGATCTCGAAGCCGAAGGGGCCGAAGCTGCCGGGCACGCGGCAGGTTCAGACCAAGCTGGCGAAGCTCGGCTATCTGCCTAAGAACGCCGTCGACGGGCGCGCCGGCTACCAGACCCAGCAGGCCGTGATCGCGTTCCAGGCCTGGAACGGCCTCGGCCGCGACGGCGTCGTCGGCCCGGCGACGAGCGCGGCGCTGAAGACCGCGACCCGGCCCCGGCCTCAGGCGGGCGGGGCCGCAAAGCGGATCGAGGTCTACCGCGACAAGGGCGTGGCGCTCTTGATCGATGGAGGCCGGCTTGTTCGCGCGATACACGTCTCCAGCGGCGGCCCGGCGACGCCGACGCCATCCGGCACCTACAAGGTCTTCCGCAAGGAGCTCAACTCGTGGTCGGTCCCGTTCAGCTCCTGGCTTCCCTTTGCCTCCTACTTCAACAACGGCATCGCGTTCCACGAGTACGCGGACGTCCCGGCCTATCCGGCATCGCACGGCTGCGTCCGCGTCCCGGCGCCCGAGGCGAAGTACGTCTACGACTTCGCCGCCGTGGGCACGGCGATTGTCGTGATCTAGCCGGAGACGAACAAGACCCGGATCTATTGATTTCAAATTCTTGAAATCTCTCCGAAGAACCAAGAGCGCTTGTTAGGTTGCGGCCGCCAACCCACTCTCTTGGAGGAGAGATATATGCAATTCAGGCGTTTTCTTGGGGTTCTCTGTGTCGCCGTCGCCTTCCTCGTTCTCGCGGCGCCGGCGCTTGCGACCAAGTATGTGTCGCTCGGCGACTCGTATTCATCGGGCACCGGCACGCGTACCTACTACGACAGCAACTGCCAGCGCTCCGTCTACTCGTATCCCTACCTGCTGCACAACGCGCATCCGACCTGGACGTTCGTGCACGCGGCCTGTTCGGGTGCCAAGACGGGCGACATCCTCAACACCCAGATCTCGAGTGTCACCTCCGACACCAACTGGGTCACGTACACGATCGGAGGCAACGACGCCGGATTTTCGAGCGTGATCACCAAGTGCGCGGAGCCGTGGCCTGTCAACTGCGACGGCGACATCACCAACGCGCAGAACTATGTCAACAACACGCTGCCCGGCCGGCTCGACCTGGTCAACAATGCGATCAAGTCGCACGCCCCGAACGCCAAGGTCGTGGTGCTCGACTATCCGCGGCTGTTCAACGGCCAGGACTGCAACGGAGGCACGTTCTTCAGCTCGAGCGAGGAATCGCGCCTGAACCAGACGGCGGACATGATCAAGAACGTCGAGGCGGCGGCTGCTGCCCGTGCGGGAGCTAATTTCCTCTTCCGCGACGTGATTCCGCCGTTCATCGGCCACGCGGTTTGCGATGGCGGCGGCGGATCCTCGACGGAGTGGATCAACGGCCTCTCCAATCCGGTTGGCGAGAGCTACCACCCGAAGGTGACCGGCCACGCCAACGGCTACTACCCGGTCGTGCACAACACCACCGGCTGACCTGGGAGTGCGGGCGCCGGTCCGAAGGGATCGGCGCCCGCGCGGCAGGAAAGGCCTCCCGACCGAGGCTTGTCACTGTGCGAGGCTGGGGTTACACCACAACCCAGGAGAGAGACATGGCAGACAGCGTTTATCGCGTCACAGAGGTAGTCGGCGTCAGTTCGGATTCGTGGGAGTCGGCGGCGCAGACCGCGGTCGCGACGGTCGGGGAGTCGGTGCGTGACCTGCGCGTCGCCGAGGTGATTCGCCAGGACGTGACGATCCAGGACGGCAAGGTGTCGGAGTTCCGCATCCGCCTCGGCGTCTCGTTCAAGTACGAGAAGGAGTAGCGCTCAGGACCAGCTTCAGCCGCCGCGGGTGCCACTCAGGGTCGTTGCCTGAGCGGCATCCGCGGCGGTGCCGCTGAGCTCGACCCGGACCGGCGAGCGTCAGCCCGAGTGCTCGATTCGCTCGACCGCCTCGTGCGCCGCGGAACTGAGCTCCGGCGAGTCGAGCGAGACCCCCGCCGGCAGCTCGACATGCAGGTCCGAGGAGAGGTCGATCGCCGCGGTGCCCGCCGCGAAGGTGCACTCGAGGACATGGCCGCCCCGCGAGCGATCATCGGAGATGAAGTGGAGGTGGTAGCCGTTGACCTCGATGCCCTCGGTATAGGCGGGGAAGCGGAAACCGACGATCGTGCCGCTGAGAGCGCCGAGCTCGAAGACGTGCTGGTCGGCGATCACCTCAGCGAGCGGCCGGTAGGGCGGGTGCTGCTTCGGCACCGAGCGGGCGCGGACACGGCTGAACTCGCCGTCGAGCCGCAGTGCCAGCGCCCCGCCGCCCGCGGGAGCGAGCCCGTCGAGCCAGGCGAGGAGGTCGTCGTGGGGCAGTTCTTGCTCGGCCGACGCGCTGACCGTCGGCGTGAACGGGAGGACGACGGCAAACGGCGTCCGCTCCGTCGGGTCGATCTCGTTGATCGTGCCGCCGACGTCGGCGCGGTAGAAGCGACCGTCGACGGCGATCATCTCGCCGTCGATGCCGTTGAGCGTGCCGAGGCCGAGGTCGCCGTGCTCGCCCAACTCGCCGATCGTCACATCCCCTTCATAAGCGCCGTCGAGGAGGGCGCCGATCGTCGAGGCCTGAAAGAGGACGTGGGGCTCGCGTCCCTCGTGGAGGTCGTGTCCGCGAAGCGCCTCCACGTGCAGCGTGCGGATCAGGGACTCGTCAAGCAAGCAGTGCCAGCTTTTCGTTCCGGGAGAGTTGCTTGATCCGGGCCTCCTCGCGGCGGGCGCTGCTCTCGTTGGGCATCTCGAAGACGGCGGCGAGCTCGACCGGCCGGCGGCTGCGGGTGTAGCGGGCGCCCTTGCCGCAACGGTGGGCCTCGAGGCGCTGCTCGAGATCGAAGGTCCAGCCGCAATAGAGGCTCTCGTCCGAGCAGCGGAGGAGGTAGACGAAGGCGGCGCGCTGGCTCACTCCCGGCACGGTAGGGCGAAGCACGGCGGCAGCGAAAGTTCCGGCCCACCCCTACGTGAGACTTCCCCGTATGCCGCGACCTGCCGAACATGGGCGGAGGTATGTGGCGGGCCTCGACGGCATCCGCGCCGTCGCGGTGCTGGCGGTGATCGCGTACCACCTCAACTTCCACTGGGCTCGCGGTGGCAAGCTGGGCGTCGGGGTCTTCTTCACCCTCTCGGGCTACCTGATCACCGATCTCCTGCTCGGTCACTGGGAGAAGACCGGCGGCCTCGAGCTGAAGAACTTCTGGATTCGGCGCGCACGGCGGCTGCTGCCGGCGCTGTTCGTGATGCTGCTCGTGGTCACGGTCCTGACCGCGCTCTTCGACGCCGCCCACCTCGCCGATTTCCGCAAGCAGTTTCTCGGGGCCGCCTTATATGTCAGCAACTGGCAGACGATCGTCGATCACGGCTCCTATTTCTCCCGCTTCACGCCGCCGCTACCGCTCGACCACCTCTGGTCGCTGGCGATCGAGGAGCAGTTCTACCTCGTCTGGCCGTGGCTGCTGTGGGCCGGCGTGCGCTGGGTCCACAACCGCAACCGGCTGGCCATGCTGACGCTGGCCGGCGCGATCGCCTCAGCGGTCGCGATGGGGCTGCTCTACACAAAAGGGCAGGACCCGACCCGCGTCTACGAGGGCACCGACACGCGCGCCTTCGAGCTGCTGTTCGGGGCGGCAGTGGCCTTCGTCTGGCCGACGAGTGCGCTGAGCACCCGGATCGGCGACGGTGCCCGCAAGATGCTCGACGCGGCCGGGGCCGTCGCCCTCGTTGGCATCCTCGTCCTGGTCGCGACCACCGGGTCCTACTCGCCGTTCCTTTACCCGTGGGGGTTCGTGCTGCTTTCGATCGCGACGGCGGTCCTGGTCGCCGTCGTCGTCCACCCGGCGAGCCGCGTCGGGCGCTACCTGGGCTGGGAGCCGCTGCGCTGGGTCGGGGTGCGCTCCTACGGCATCTACCTGTGGCAGTGGCCGATCATCGTCTTCACCAGCCCGGCGGGGGGTGGGATCAATCTGCTGCGGGGCGCGGGCCAGGTGGCGCTGACCTTCCTCGTCGCCAGCCTCTCGTGGCGCTGGATCGAGGAGCCGATCCGGCGCGGCGGCTTCCGGCGCTTCGTGGTCCGGATCCGGGTCGGGGTCGGCCGCTTGGTGCCACATCCGCGCCGCGCCGCGGTTCTCGCGGGGGTCGCCGCGGTGCTCCTGCTGCTGCCGATCCTCGGGCTCGCCGGCGCCCTGCCCACGGTCTCGAGAAACCTCGCCGCCGCGCGGCCGGCTTCGGCGCTGCCGGGAGATCTGGCCAACGGCACGACCGCGGCCGCCACCATTTCCGCCGCCCCGGCGACGCGGACCTCGTGCAAGGCGGTCGCCTACCTCGGCGACTCGACCTCGGAGGGCGAGATACGCGCCGACTATCTGCCCAACGCTTCCCTGCGGCTCCCGGCGCAGCTCGCGGCGATCGGGGTCAAGACGCTCGACATCGAGATCCAGGGCGCGCGGGCGATCATCGAGCACTTCGAGGGCCAGCCCAACGCGGCCGAGGTTGCCCAGACGCTGATCGACGGCGGTTTCAAGGGCTGCTGGATCCTCGCCCTCGGTACCAATGACACCGCGACGATCGCCAAGGGCGCGCCGAACAATCAAGCGGACCGGATCACGAAGATGATGTCGGAGATCGGCGACGCGCCGGTGATGTGGGTCGACACGGTGTCGTTGCTGCCGAACGGCGACTACTCCTCGCAGGGGATGAAGACCTGGAACGCGGCATTGGTCGCGGCTTGTCCCACGTATCCAAAAATGCGGGTCTATGACTGGGCCGCTGCCGCTCAGCGCGCCTGGTTCATCCAGGACGGCGTCCACTACACGTCTCTCGGCTACGAGAACAAGACGAGCAAGATCGCCCAGGCGCTACTCACGGCCTTTCCCGAGGGTCAGCCGCCCCCGGCTGGATGCGTGATCAAGTGAGCGCTAAAATGTCGCCACCGTCGCGGGGTGGAGCAGTCTGGTAGCTCGTCGGGCTCATAACCCGAAGGTCGCGGGTTCGAATCCCGCCCCCGCTACCTCACGAAAGCCCTCCAAATGGAGGGCTTTCGTATTTCTCCGGGGCGACCTGGAGAAGGTGAACCCGAGGGTCGTAGGCGCGGTTGTGCCATTCCTCGTGCCAATTTATCCTGCAACTCGGAACGCGCGGCTGAGGCCGGCGAAGCCCTCCGAGTTTCGTATTACAATTCTCTAGTGGAGATCCATCCGTCGGCTCGCAAGCACCGCATCGCCGACGAGGACATCGAGCACGCGGTGACCAACGCCATGACAATCGACGACCAGCAAGACGACACCCGCCTCTACCTCGGACCCTCCCGAACCGGGGATCTCCTAGAGGTGGTCTCGATTGTTCGTGCAGACGGCTCAGAGCTCGTAGTTCATGCCATGAGAATGCGGCCGAAGTACCGACGACTGCTCCCGGAGGGATGAGGATGGCGAACAAAAAGACGCACGGCAAGACCGCCAGCGGCAAGCCGATCACCGACGAACTGGTCGAGAAGCTCGCCAAGAAGGCGGAGGCCGGCTACAACGTCGAAGAAACGCTTCGCCGACGACCGGGGCGCCCTTCACTCGGATCGGCTCCCGCCGCGGTTGAGTCGGTTCGCTTGGAGCCCGAGCTTCAAGAGGCGCTTACGCAACGAGCCAAGCGCGATCGCGAGACGACCTCATCGGTGATCCGGAGGGCGTTGCGCAAGTATCTCGAGGTGCGCTGACCGCGTAACGCGAGTCGTTTGATGGCGTTCGAGCCGCTCCGATCGGCGCCCGTCCAAATAGAGCGTCAGCCCACCGTCACCGACTCGTGCCACTTCGGGTCGATCTGATCGAGGCGGGCCACGACTTCCTTTTGGGCCTCCTCGAGATCGAGGATGTGACCGCCTACCTCAACCGATGCGAAGCCCTCGCTCGGAGTCCCACGACTGCTTGCCGAGACATCGAACCACTCGTCGAGCTCGGAGAGGAGCTCGCCCGCGCGCTCGGCGGCCGCAGCGCTCGCCGGGGCGAGGGTCACAAGATGTCCGGGCATCAGTTGAAAACTAGCGCGCGGCGTGGGCGGGCGACGGTAGTGTTCGCTGAGTGGATGAAGGCCTTCCGATCGCTTACGAGGTGCTGGACCAGGGTGTTCCGGTCTACACCTCGGATGGCGAGCAGGTGGGAACGGTCGATCACGTCATAGCCGCTCCCGCGGAAGACATCTTCCACGGAGTCGTGCTGCGGGCTGAGGGAGGTCGGCGCTTCGTGGCCGCCGACCAGATCGCCTCGCTCCACGAGCATGGAGTGGACCTGCGTATCGATGCGGCTGCGGCTGCGGCCCTGCCCGAACCGGAGGGCGCAGCGCCGGCCCTGCGCTTGCGCGAGCCGGGCGTCAAGCCGAGCCGCTGGACGCACATCCTGGATCTGGTGAGCGGCAAGGATTCGCGGCGGAGGGACTGGACGGACGAGGACTAGTACTCCGCGAGGGCCCCGGCGGTGACCTCGCTCCAGCCGGTCGCGGAAGCCGGCAGCAGGTTTTCGACCATGCAGACAAGCGCCGGAATAGGAGTAGTGTCAGTCGCGGCTGGCCCTGCGGCCAGAACGCTCAATCCCCACTGGAATGCCACCGACGGCGCGCTCTTGCGCCACGAGGCGCGAGGTAGGGGTTACTGGTTTTGACTGCGGGGCTGGTGCTGTACCTCTCGCGGTCTTGCTTCGCGCCCGGCTGGGCGAACTAAAGTGGCGCCGGCGACGCGGCGGGAGGAGCAGAGCGGCGCGCGCGGACCTCGGACCAGCTCAGAAGGCAGCCGGCCTCTGGGTCGATCAGCTTGAGCCGGACCGCGGCGGCACCGTCCCACGCGCTCAGCACCGGCACGTCCCGGAAGATCGGGTTCTCGTCATGCGCGCGCTGCAAGTTGTAGTTCGGGACCTTGGCGCTGAGGTGGTGGACGTGGTGGATGCCGATATTGCCGGTAAAGAACCGGAAGGGTTGGGGCAGTTTCAGGTAGGAGCTCCCGCGCAGCGCCGCGTCCGCATAGCCCCAGCTCTCGCCGCTCTCCCAGTAGACATCCTCGAACTGGTGCTGGACGTAGAACATCCAGACGCCGATCGTGCCGGCGAGGATCGCCGTCGGCATCTGGACGAGCAGCCACTGCTGCCAGCCGACCAGCCAGCAGATCGCGCCCACCAAGATCGCCAGGACGATGTTGGTCAGGATCACGCTCCGCACTTGGCGCGGCCGCATCGAGCTCGACCACAGGCGAGGCCCGATCATCAGCGACCACAGCGGCCCGATCCCGAACATGACGAGCGGGTTGCGGAAGAGGCGATAGCCGAGCCGCTTAGTCCAAGAGCTGGCGACATATTCATCGAAGGTCAGGGTGGGGACGTCGCCGGTGCCGCGGCGGTCAAGATCGCCGGCCGTGCCGTGATGGACGGCGTGGTTGTGGCGCCAGTTCGCGAACGGCTGGAAGACGAGCAGCCCGCTCAGCCGTCCGACCCAGAGATTGGCCCGCCGCGAGGGCAGAAACGAGCCGTGGGTGCAGTCGTGGAAGACGATGAACGTCCGCATCAGGAACCCGCCGGCTGGGATCGCGAGGGCGAGGGTTGCCCAATAGGGGACCCGGCCGAGGCTGATGTACATGAGCACGGAAAGCGACAGGTAGGGCATTACCGAACTCGCAAGGTCGAGGGCGCCCATCTTCCAGGAGGGGCGCTCGTAAGGGGCCATCGAATCGCGCCAGGACGGCCGACTGGAAACGGATTCAGATATCGGCACGGGTGCGGAGTGCGAGGCGGGCTCAACCATTGCCCGGCCAGGCTACCTGCGGTTTCTTATTGGTTCCTATGTCGAGCCATGCGGAAACTCGAGGGCCAGAACCGTCAGGGTCGTCGGTGAACGGTTTTTAGACTAATTGGTCTACAATGCTCTGGTGGGACGACCCGAACTTCATCCGGCGAGCGCGATCCTCGACGCGGCGCGGAGTCTTGTGTTGACGGGTGGAGCCCGCTCGGCGACGGTGGACGCGATTGCGGCCGAGAGCGGGGCTCCGAAGGGGTCGATCTACCACCGGTTTGCATCGGTCGACGAGGTTCTGACCGAGATGTGGATACGCGGGGTCCGTCGCTCTCAGGAGACCTTCATGGAGGCGCTCCGCGATCCTGAGCCCCTGACAGCGGCGCTCGCCGGTGGTCGGGCTATTCACGATTTCGCCTCGCGCGAACCTGCGGACGCCCGCCTTCTCGCCGCCATGCGGCGAGAGGATCTGGTCCAAACCGTCTCAAATCCGCGGCTCATGCGAGAGCTCGAGCGATTGAACCGCCCCGTGGAGGTCGCGCTGAGGGATCTCGCGCAACGGCTCTTTGGGCGCGCGAGCCGAGCCGCGGTCGAGGCGACAGTGCTCGCCGCGGTCGATATCCCCCAGGGCGCGATCCGCCGGCATCTCGCCGCCGATACTCCCCTTCCACGAGGACTTTGCGATCAGATCGAGGCGGCGGCGAGGGCGTCCCTGGCGCGCGCCGGTGCGACCGTCTCTACCTCAAACAAAGGATCGGCGAGGAGACGAAATGTCGGAGATGGTCGAGCTCGTTAGGGCCCTGTTTGACGCTGTCGAGGCACTCGACGTTAGGGCCGTCGTCAGTTGCTACGACGAGGAGGTCGAGATCCATGAGGCCGAATCGCTGCCTTACGGCGGCGTCTACCGTGGCCGCGAGGGCGGCCGTGAGCATTGGGAGAGCGTGATCGCCGCCTGGGGTCCATTCAAGACGCCTGAGACCCTGGCTCTCGACCCGGTGTTCATCGACGGCAACCAAGACACCGTCGCGGTGCTCTTTCGAGCGAGGGGCGTTGACGGCGCCGGCTCCCATTTCGACGAAGGCGAGGTCGGCGTCTACCGCGTGGCGGACGGAAAGATCGTCCGCTCGCAAATGTTTCATGCCGACACTGCCGCCGTAGCCGAGTTCCTCGAGCGCGCGCCTGGCGGAGCGCTCGTTTCGTAGCTCCCAACGGCAGCTCGTCAGTCGTGGGCTAACGGCTGATCGGACCTTGCCGTCGTTAGGAATCCGTTGTGCCATTCCTCGTGCAAATTTGAGCGAAACCGAGGGAACCGCAGCGAACGAAGGCCCTGCTAGCAGCACCTAAAGTGATCCCAGCGAACGCGTTCCCAAGATCTCATAACCCGAAGGTCGCGGGTTCGAATCCCGCGCCCGCTATAAGGAGAAGCCCCGCTCAGGCGGGGTTTTTCTTTGGGCCGACGAAAACCGTCGGCTCGCTATCGGGGTCAGCCGGCGCGCGCTGATCAGCCGGCGACGCGGCTGACCGTGTAGGTCAGCTCGTAATTCGGCAGCACCGTGGGATCGGTGACCGACGGCGTCGACTGGGTCGACTGGACCGTGTGCTGCCCGAGCGCCGCGGATGCCGAGGAAAAGGTCTGGAGGATGTCGCCCGGCCGGTCGTTCTGGTCGGAGACCTCAGGCGTCTGCGGACACGGGCTGATTCCGACGAAATCGCATTCGCGCCCGGTGAAGAAGACTCGCACTCCCTTGCCCGGCTGGACGTAGAAGTCGGTGCCGCGGTTGACCGGGAAGGTCTGGCCGTCGGTGACGGTGAGAAGCCCAGGGGCCCAGTCGTTGATGTACTGCCAGTCGCCGTTGGCGTCGAGATAGAGGTTGTACTCACCGGGCGGTGTGCCGCTCTGGCTCGTCCGGGTCGGGTTGGGATCGAGCGAGCGGTTGACCTTGATCGAGTTGACTGTCACCTGCAGGTGGTCAGGTGTCGTGGTCTTCTTCGACCAGCCAACGTAGAAGGTCTTGCCGTAGGCCGGAGCAGGCGAGCCCTGGTACTTGATCGTGACGTTGATCCCGTTCGTCGTCGGCGTCACGACCTCCGGCGGCTCGAGCCCGCCCTGCCGGTCGACGATCCGGTAGGTCAGCTTGGCGCCGGGTGCCGGCTGCGGAGGGGCCGGGACGAAGAAGCTGTAGTTGCGATCGTTCAGGGTTTGCCGATTCATCGTCGCGAGCTGCACACAGGCGGTGTAATCGGGGCCGTAAGTCGTCGAGCCGGTCGGCGCAGGGTGGTCGTGTGCGCACTGCTCTTGGGCATGTGCGCGGCGGCCATCCGTGGAGGCGAACACATCCGTCTGAGTCTCATTCGACGGCGTCGAGGACGGATTCGCGCGGGTGACGACGAGCGTCTTGAGCGAGTGGAACTCGGTGCGCTCGCCCGTTATCGGGCCGTTGTAGGGAATCTGGCTCGGAGTGAAGAAGTCCGGGAAGCCCAGTCCCCAATGCCCGCAGTCCCAGATCCACGACCCCCAGGCCTTGATGCGGTCATTCTCGGTCGGCCAGGCCCACGATGGGATCGCTCCGCTCTCCCATTCCATGTGGAGGCTGCCCTGCTCGTCGCCGGGTGCGTAGTTACCCGTTTGCTGGGCCGGATCGCCGCCGACCAGATCCTGGTACTGGGGATCGACCGCGAGATTGAAGTTCAGGTCGAACGACTGGTGCCCTTGAGGGAGGTCGTCCTCGGCAGGGTGGCTGTGGTGTGCGATGCCCTCGGCGAGACGGGTGTTGTCCGGGGCTTGAAACTGGGAGTCGTAGGAGTGGACATAAACCCACTCGGGTGAGGTGAAGGTGAGCAACCCCGGGATGTTGCGCTGGCAGCCGTCGGCGAGCGATTGCGACGGCGGGCCAACGGGGTCGGGCCCGGCCGCGGATGCCGTCGATGCAGCGATCAGCGCGACCGCCACGGCTGAGACCGTGGCCGCCCCGATCACCCTCCAAGCACCCAGCGAGCGCACGGCGGGCAGACTATCACCGGAATGTCCCGCGTTTCAAGTCCCATCCATCAGTCGGGGATGAGCCCGCCGACGGCCGGGCGGACCTGCGAATAGTGGCGCAAACCGGCCTCAATCCGATCCGCCTCGGCGATCGCCGCTCGTGCCGCCCGGCGACTCGCGGGCCCCGAGCTCGGGGCACGGCTGAAGCGCGTGAGAAGGGGGAGCAGCCGGTCGCGCAGCCGCGTCAGGTCGCGGTCTTGCGGCCGTAGGGCGGCGACTTTCATACGACCGGCTATGAGCGGAGCGGCGCTCCCCAGCCGCCGAGATGTTCCGACTGCCACCGGCGCGGCACGCGCGCGCAGGACCCCGATCACGGTGGCGAGCTGAATGAAGGCGGTCTGGTCCGCCTCCGGAACCTGCGCCAGCGCCTTGGCCTGCCCCTGCTGCCCCTGCTCGCCGCCTGCATCCTTCTCGGCGTTGTCGGTGGAGGACCCACCGCCGCAACCTGGCAGTAGCGCGAAGCCCGAAATGGTCACGACCACTGCCACAGCGACGGCCCGAACCTCGAAGTGCGTGGGGCGAATGGACGGATTTAGGAGTCGGCGAAGACGCACTCGCGGCCGAAGCAAAGCAGATGCCTTCAAGAAGTGAGTACAGACTGCTGCGCCGGCTCGGGCAGGAGCCGGTCCACCAGCGCAAGCGCTGGACGGCCTTCGAACATGGGCGCGACATCGGGCCGATAGAGGATCAACGCGAGGCTCGGCGCGACCATGAAGTCGGCGGCGTTCAGCTGCGCTCCGCCGAGGATTCCGTCGGCGATCCAGGCGTCGACTCGGTCGAGCATCACGGGGAGCTCGGCCAGGAGCTGGTCCTCAGACGCTGGGCCGGCGGCGAACACCCCGCCGAGGATCCTCGGCATGATCAGGCGACGGGTAAGCGCCCGCTTGTAGAGGAGGTACCCGAGCCGGCCGTCTCCCGCCGACAGGCTGAACCCGGCCGGGTCGCGCACCGCCGCCGCGCCTGGGATCCGGCGGGCGTCCATCTGAAGCGTTTCATTCGCCCAGTGCTCCGCCTCCTCGACCGCCGCCCGTTCCTCGGGATCCGCCGGGAACAGCGGCGGTTGTGGGTGGCGCTCGTCGAGAAAGCGCGCGATCGCGTGGTTGGTCGAGATCCGGTCGCCGTTGGCGGCCAGCGCCGGCACAGTGGCGAGGCGATCGCCAAGGCGCAGCCCGAACGTACGCCGGCCGCCGGCGGTGCGCGTCTGCCCGCCCGCGGTGAATCCGTGCAGCCGGGCGACCAGCGGGTGCAGAAGCGTGACGATGTCGACGCGCCGATATGGCACCCGCTTGTGCTCGAGCATCAGCATCGCCGAGCGGCATGCGTGCGAACCAGGAATGACGTAGAGCCTGTACATACGACGTGAGCTTTACCTATTCCTTGGGGTGGCGCGAAGACGGCGACGGCGGTACGCTGAACAGCGGACACGCAACCAAGGGAGGGACCGTCTTGAAGCGAAGGACCATTGCTTGCGCCGGGCTCGCAGTCGCGGCCGTCGCGGTGCTCTCGTTCGCGGCCCCCGCGGGCGCGACGCCGCTCCCAGGCGAGAACGGCCGCATCGTCCTCACCAGCTACCAGAACTTCGGGGTAGCGAGGGCCGAGCTCTTCCTACTGCCGGTCCCATTCTCGATCGGCGGAGGCACGCTCAGCCCGCCGATCGCGACCTCCGCCACGGAGCGGCACCGTCACCCGACCTGGTCGCCCGACCGCACCAAGATCGCCTTCGCGCGCGGCCCCTCGGCCGGCCCGTACGACATCTTCGTTCAGGACCTGACGAGTCCCTTGAGCGCCACGAATCCGAAGAACCTCACTCAGTCGTCCCCGTCGAGCGAGGATCGGCCCGCCTGGTCGCCGGACGGGACCCACATCGCGTTCGAGAAGGACCAGGGCGTTCCCGCCAACCGGGACATCTTTATCGCTTCGGCTGCAAACGGGAGTGGACAGACAAACATCACAAACACCGTCGGTGCCATCGAGGGCAAGCCGGCATGGGACCCGACCGGATCGACCATCTACTACGAGAAGGGCAACGCCCAGGACGCGACGGCCAACACGAACATCGTCAAGCGGTCTATCTCCTACCCCGGTGGAGTCCCCACGGCCGGCGCGGAGACACTCGCCGTCGCAGATTCCGGCGGTCCAGAGATCCAGCCCGCGATCTCGCCGAACGGAGACAAGATCTGTTACGGGACCGGCTATCCCGCCGCGGGCACACAAGACATAAAGGTGGCGGCGCTCACCGGCTCGCCGGCTACTGGGTCGGTGGCCTCGATGACCGACCCTTCCTACTACTGCACGTGGTCTCCCGACAACACGATGATTGCCTACACGGCCGGCGCCGGCAGCGCCGGTGACCTGGTGATGGTGCGCGCGGACGGCACCAGCCCGTCCGAGATCCCGCTCGCCACCGGCACCGACATCCAGACGAACCCCGACTGGGCGCCTGACGGCCGGCCTGAGTGCCCGAACTCGACGGCGACTGCGACCAGCGGCCAGCCGAAGACGATTCCCGTGCAGTGCAACGACACCGGGCCGCTGTACGAGCGCACCGGCGTCAAGGAGTTCATCTCCGACCAGCCTCAGAATGGTACGGCGGCCCAGAACCTCGCCGGCGACCCGATCACCTACACGCCGAACGCGAACTTCGTCGGCACGGACTTCATCGAGATCCAGAGTTTCGACGACTTCGGCTTCGGCTCCGACAGGGGCGTGATTGCGGTCACCGTAACCGCTCCTCCGAGCAACAAGCCGCGCGCGAAGTGCAAAAAGAAGAAGCGTCACTCGGCAAGCGCCGCGAAGAAGAAGTGCAAGAAGAAGAAGAAGTAGCTCGACCCTCTTAGTCCACGGGCTGTCCACGTGATCGTCGAAGTGGGGCTCAATGTCCGATGGGCGCCTCTACACTCGGCTAGCCATGAAGCGTCGCTTGCTAGCCGCGGTGCTTCCGGTGGCAGTCGTACTGATATTGACGGGACCAGGGGATCTCATATCGGCGGCCACTGGGGAGATCGGTGCCACAAAAGGTCAGCCCTGGACGGGCTCTCCCGGCGTAAGCGTGGGCGTCGCCAAGCTCGCCGCCCGTCAGAAGGAGCACGATCGCCGGTTCGGCGCGTCGCCAAAGGGCGTCCGCGAGAAGCCGGTCCCTGTTAAGGAAGGAGCTGTGCAGCCGAAGCAGCCGGGTCCGGCAGCCCCCCAGCTGCCACAGCAGGGCACCGCTGAAGCGGGGCCGAACAGTTTGCTGACGGCCGGCACCTCCTTCCTGGGCGCGCAGGTCAGCGAGTCGGGCTTCATCCCGCCGGACTCGATGGGCTCGGTCGGGCCGACCCAGGCGCTGGTCAGCGTCAACGGCAGGATCAAGGTGTTCGACAAGCAGGGCAACCTCGGCGCCCTCGACGTCACCGACGCCATCTTCTGGAGCTCGGTCAGCAACGGATCCGACGTGACCGACCCCGGGGTCGAGTACGACCGGCTCTCGGGGCGCTGGATCGTCTCCGCGGTCAACCTCGAGGCGACCAACAACCGGGTGATGATCGCGGTCAGCAACGGGCCGACGATCACCGACTCGAGCAGCTTCACGTTCTTTTTCTTCAATCAAAACGCGCCCTCCCCGCCGGGAGACAGCGGCCTGTTCGCCGACTATCCCCAGCTCGGCGTCGACAAGAACGCTGTCTATGTCGGCGTCAACGACTTCGGCAGCAGTTTCTCCAACACCAGCGCCTTCGTCATTCGCAAGTCGAGCGTCACCGGCGGTGGCCCGATCGTGGTCACCGCCTTTCGCGGCCTCGCCACCGGCAACGGGCCCGGGGTTTTCTCGCCGCAGCCCGCGACGGACATGGACCCGAACGCGAATGAGGGCTACATCGTCGGCAGCGACAACCAATCGTTCAGCCAGCTCGACATCCGGCGGATCAGCGATCCCGGCGGCACGCCGAGCATCTCCGGCACCCTCACCGTCCCGGTGCCGAGCACGTACTCCCCGATCTCCGTACCGCAGGGCACGCACGGCTCGCTCGACGCTCTCGACGACAGGCTGTTCGGGGCGATGATCGCCCGCGATCCGGGAGGAAACCTGTCGCTGTGGACCGCCCACAACATCCGGGTCGGCACGACCGGCGTGGGTGGGAGCGGAGGTAACCGCGATGCCGATCGCTGGTATCAGCTCGGCAACCTCTCGGCCACGCCGACCCTTACCCAGTCCGGAACCCTCTTCGACTCGGCGGCCTCGAACCCCCGTTCATTCTGGATCCCCTCGATCGCCGCGAATGGCCAGGGGCACGCTTCGCTGAATTCGAGCACCGCGGGCTCCGGCCTCTTCGCCTCGGTCGCCTCGTCTGGCCATCTGGCGAGCGACGCGGCCGGAGTCACGGATCCCTTCGACATCACACAGACGAGCTCGAGCAGCTACCAGCTCGGTTCCGGTACGCCCAAGCGCTGGGGCGACTACTCACAGACGGTCGTCGACCCCACCGACAACCAGACCTTCTGGACCTTCCAGGAATACGCCAACGCGGCCGACTCGTGGGGAGTGCGAGTGATCAAGCTCAAGGCCCCGCCGCCGGCGACGCCGACCGCCGTTTCGCCAAACCCGGTCTCGAACGGCTCCTCGGTCATCGTGCAGGTCACCGGCACCTCGGCCAATGGCTCGGGTTTCTTCGACCCCGGCGCCGACAGCGGCGGCCCGGGCTTCGCCAACCACATCTCGGCCTCGGTCAGCGGCGGGGTGAGCGTCATCGGCACCACCTACATAGATCCCACCCACGTCACGCTCGACCTCAACACAAACGCCGCTTCCAACGGGGCCAAGGACGTCACGGTCACCAATCCCGACGGCCAGTCGAGCACCGCCTCCAACCTTCTGAGCGTCGGAGGCGACACGACGCCCCCGGTCCCGCCAACCTTCAGCGCCACGAGCCCCGCCTCGCCGGCGAACAACAACTCGCCCAAGATCCTCGGAAGCGCCGAGGCGGGCTCGACCGTCAAGCTCTACACCGATGCTGCGTGCACGGGAGGGCTCGCCGGCACCGGGACCGCGTCGGCCTTCGCCTCGCCGGGGGTCACGACGGCGGTCGCCGACAACTCGAATACGACGTTCTATGCGACCGCCACCGACGCCGCCAACAACACGTCGGCCTGCTCTCCGACCTCGATCACATACGTCGAGGACTCAACCGCGCCATCGGCGCCCGCGTCGCTCGCGACATCGCCGGCCACGGCGTCGGGATCGCCGAGCAACGACATCAACCCCGAGGTCTCGGGGGCCGCGGAGGCCGGCTCCACCGTCAAGGTCTACAAGGCGCCCACCACCTCCGACTGCTCAGCCGGAAACCTCGGCGCGACGGGGTCGGCCGCCGGCTTCGCCGCGCCCGGGCTGACCGTAACGGTGCCGGTCAACGCCACCACCACCCTGCGGGCCACGGCCACAGACGCGGCGGGGAACACGTCGGCGTGCTCGAGCGCCTCCGTCAACTACTTCGAGGACTCGAGCCCGCCGGCCGCGCCGAGCTCCCTCACCGTGTCGCCCGCCTCGCCCGCCAACAACAACTCGCCGGCGATCCAGGGCAGCGCCGAAGCCGGTTCGACCGTGAACCTGTTCACGACGGCCTCGTGCAGCGGACCCCCCGTCGCGACCGGCACGGCGGCCGCCTTTGCCACGCCCGGACTGACGGCGTCGGTCGCGAACGACACGACCACCACCTTCCGCGCGACCGCTACCGATGCAGCGGGCAACACCTCCTCCTGTTCCAGTGGAGTCGCCTACGTCGAGGACTCGACCCCGCCGGCGTCACCGAGCGCGCTGGCGAGCTCGCCGATCTCGCCGGCCAACGACAACAGCCCCGAGATCTCCGGGACCGCGGAGGCCGGCTCCACCGTCAAGGTCTACGCGGCGCCGACCACCAGCGACTGCACGGCGGGAAATCTCGCCGCCGCCAACACCGCTGCCGCCTTCGCCTCGCCCGGACTGACGGTCTCGGCATCCGACAACACCACGACCACCTTCCGCGCGACCGCCACCGACGCGGCCGGCAATACCTCCGGCTGTTCGAGTGCCTCGGTCAGCTACGTCGAGGACTCGAATCCGCCGGCGCAGCCAAGTTCCCTCGCGGTCTCACCCGCGTCTCCGGCAAACAACAACAGTCCCCAGGTCTCGGGGAGCGCCGAGGCGGGCTCGACGGTGAAGCTCTACAGGGCGCCGACGAGCTCCGACTGCACCCCCGCGAACCTCGCCGCCACGGGCACCGCTGCCGCCTTCGCCTCGCCCGGGCTGACCGGGTCGGTGTCCGACAACAGCACGACAACCTTCCGCGCGACCGCCACCGACGCGGCAGGCAATATCTCCGGCTGTTCGAGTGCCTCCGTCAGCTACGTCGAGGACTCGAATCCGCCGGCGCAGCCAAGCTCGCTCGCGGTTTCACCTGCTTCCCCGGCGAACAACAACAGCCCCGTTGTCTCGGGGAGCGCCGAGGCGGGCTCGACGGTCAAGCTCTACGCGGCGCCCACGACCTCCGACTGCACCGCCGGCAACCTCCTTGCCACGGGGTCTGCCGCCGCCTTCGCCTCGCCCGGGCTGACGGCGTCGGTGGCCGACAACACGACCACCACCTTCCGTGCGACCGCGACCGATGCCGTGGGCAACACCTCCACCTGTTCCAGTGGAGTCGGCTACGTCGAGGACTCGAACCCGCCGGCGGCCCCCACCGGCCTGACCAGCTCGCCGGCCTCACCGGCAAACGACAACAGCCCCGAGATCTCGGGCAGCGCCGAGGCCGGCTCGACGGTGAACCTCTATGCGACGGCCGGCTGCACCGGGTCGCCGGTGGCGACCGGCTCGGCGGCCGGCTTCAGCTCGCCCGGGCTGACCGTTGCGGTCTCGGACAACAGCACCAACACCTTCAAGGCGACTGCCACGGATCCGGTGGGGAACGTCTCGCCCTGCTCGAGCTCTTCGGTCACCTACCAGGAGGACTCGACCATCCCGGTGGCGCCGACCCTCTCTGGCACAAGCCCCGCCTCGCCGGCCAACAACAACTCGCCCAAGATCCTGGGCAGCGCCGCGGCGGGCTCGACGGTCAAGCTCTACACCGATGCTGCCTGCACAGGCGGGCTCGCCGGCACCGGGACCGCCGCAGCCTTCGCCGCGCCGGGGATCCCGGTCGCGGTCGCCGACAACTCGACCACGACGTTCTACGCGACCGCGACCGACGTCAACACCTCGGCGTGCTCCCCGAGCTCGGCCACCTACGTCGAGGACTCGAATCCGCCGGTGGCGTCGATCGACACCGGTCCAAGCGGGACGACCAACGACCACGCGCCGACCTTCACCTTCTCGAGCGAGCCGGGGGCGGCCTTCCAATGCTCGGTCGACACCGGCACGCCCGGTTTCGGCGCCTGCTCCGGCCCTGGCAACAGCTACACACCCTCGCCCGCGCTGCCCGACGGCGCCTACACATTCCGGGTGCGCGCCACCGACCAGGCGGGCAATACCGGAGCCGCCGCCGTGCGTGCCTTCACGATCGTGACCCCGAATCCGCCCGACCTGAGCCCGCCCGAGACGATCATCACCAAGGGGCCGAAGAAGAAGACCCGGAAGCGCAGGCCCAGCTTCGCGTTCGCCGCAAGCGAGCTCGGATCGAGCTTCCAATGCCAGCTGGACAGCGGACCGTTCCAGCCCTGCACCTCTCCCTTCCGGCCCTCGGCCAAGCTCAAGTTCCGCAAGCACTTCTTCCGGGTGGAGGCGATCGACCCGGCGAACAACGTCGACGGCACGCCGGCGGTGGTCAAGTTCAAGGTCTTCGCCAAGCCGTAGGGTCGCGTGACGATGTCCTCCATAAGAGGAATCTCATCCGAGGCTGACCGCGGGGTTATCTACGGCGAGGATCATTTGGGTCGAGATGAGAACACGCCTAGGGGGAATCGAAGGCAACGAGATCCTCACCAGCGCGACCGCGGTGGTGCTGACCCTTCTTCTGCTGGGCGAGGGGATCACCATCGTCGACATGGGTGGCCTCCGCAGCGCCCACATGTTCATCGGCTTGGTGTTGATCCCGCCATTGCTGTTGAAGCTCGGCAGCACCGGCTATCGCTTTGCCCGCTACTACGCGGGAGCGCGTACCTATCGCGAGAAGGGCCCACCGGCGCTGCCGTTGCGGCTGATGGCGCCGGTACTGGTCGCGACTACGATCGGCGTCTTCGTCACCGGCGTGCTTCTGCTTCTCGCGGGGCACAAGTCGAATCAACTGGTCTTCATCCACAAGGTCTTCTTCTTCGTCTGGGCGGCGGTGTTCGCGGTGCACTTCCTCGCCTACCTGCCTCGAGTCGTGCGCTCGCTGCGCGACGACTGGACGGCTTCGCGGCGCGAGCAGACACCGGGCTCCGGGCTCAGGGGCACGTTGCTGGCCGCGACAGCCGGGGGCGGCGCCGCGCTGGCGATCGCGCTGCTGCCCACGGTGAACGCCTGGCACGGCGGCTGATCCGCCTTCGCTCGTCCACCCTCGGTTGAAGCCGCTCGCGTAGCTGACCTGCGCCCGGCGATGCTGGAACCGGGATAATCAGTCCTCGCATGCCTCGGTCAGCAGATCGGTCCGTGCTGGAACTTCAGCTTCAGCCCGAGCCGGCGAGCGTCGGCATGGCTCGCGAGGCTGTGGCGAGCTACGCACGCGAATGCGGCGCCCCCGAGGAGGACGTGAAGCTCGCGGTCAGCGAAGCGGTCTCGAACGCGGTGGTCCACGGCTTCCGCGATCGCAAGGGCGGCGAGATCGGCCTCAAGGCGCAAACCCAGCCTGGATGCCTGTTGATCACCGTCGCCGACAACGGCATCGGGATGACGCCGCACCTCAAGAGCCCCGGCCTGGGTCTCGGGATTGCCCTGATCACCCGGGTCTCGCACGAGGTCCAATTTGAGTCGACGGTCTCGGGCACGACCGTGTCGATGAGGTTTCTGATCTGAGATGGCAAAAGCGTTCGAGCTGACAACCGAGATGCGACCCAGCGGTGGCGGCGAGGTCGCCGTGGTCCGCGCCATTGGAGACGTCGATCTGGCGACCTCGGATCGGTTGGCGGCCGAGCTGGCCTCGGACGCGTGCAGCGCCAGCGCCGGGGTCGTCCTCGACCTGACCGAGGTCCCCTTCATGGACTCGAGCGGGTTGCGGGCGGTGCTGGTCTCGATCGAGGAGCTCGACTGCCCGCTGGCGGCGATCGTCGCTCCCGGCTCGGCCGTCTCCCGCCTGATCGACGTGACCGAGGTCGGCCCGCTGCTGGCGAGCTACCCGACCCAGGAAGAAGCGTTGGCCGCGCTGCCGGAGATCGGCAGCCACGGCGAGGAGGGCGGCAAGTGATCCGGCTGGAGACCCTGGGGCTGGGCGAGGCGCACTTCGGCGCGATCGTCGAGTCCTCCGACGACGCGATCCTCAGCAAGGACGCCGACGGCATGATCGCGAGCTGGAATCCCGCCGCCGAGCGGATCTATGGCTACACCGCCGACGAGGCGATCGGGCAGCACATCTCGATCCTCATCCCGCCGCACCGAAAGGGCGAGGAACAGCAGATCCTCGAGCAGGTCTTCGCCGGCGAGCCCGTTCACCACTACGAAACCGAGCGCCTGGCCAAGGACGGGCGGATCCTCAGCGTCTCGCTGACCGTCTCCCCGGTCCGCGACGCGCAGGGCCAGATCTTCCTCGCCTCGGTGATCGGCCGCGACATCACCGCGCAGAAGCGCTCGCGCGAGCTGACCTCCCGCCTGTACGAGATCACCACAGCGCTCTCGCGCGAGATCACCGCCGAGCGCACCTTCGAGGTCCTCCTCGAGCAGGCACTGGCGGCGTTCGGCGCCGACGGCGGCGCGGTCGGGCTCCTCGACGAAGCCGGCACCGAGGTCGAGCTGGTCGGGACGACAGGCTTGCGCGAGAACGAGGTGGCGCGCTACGAGCACTTCGAGCTCGCCGCCGACAACCCGATGGCGGAAGCGATTCGCACCGGGGAAGCGATCTACACCGAAAGCGCCGAGGAGCTTGCCGGGCGCTTCTCGGGCCTGGCTGAGAGCACCCTGACCTTCGCCTCGCTGGCGATGGTGCCGCTGGTTCTGGCCGACCGACCCTTCGGTGCGCTCTCGCTCAGCTTCCGCCGCCGCCGCCACTTCGATGAGGAGGAGAAGGGTTTTCTCGCGGCAGCGGCCCAGCACGCCGCCCACGCGCTCGATCGCGCACGGCTCTATGAGTCCCAGCGCTCGCTCAGCAACCGAGTCGCCTTTCTCGCCGAGGCCAGCGAGCTCCTCGCGGAATCCCTCGACCCCGAGACGACGATGCGCCGCTTCGCCGACCTCGCCGTGCGCGAGATCGCGGATTGGTGCGGCGTGGAGCTTCTAGACGAGGACGGCGTGCTGCAGAGCGTCGCCGTGGCCCATGTCGATCCCGAGCAGGTCGAGATGGCGCATGAACTTCGCACCCGCTACCCGCCCGATCCCCACGCCGAGACCGGCGCGCCGGCGGTCACCCGCACCGGCAAGCCCGAGCTCTATCCCGAGGTCCCGAGCGAGCTGCTCGCCGAGAGCGCCGAAGATGAGGAGCATCTCGAGCTGATCCACGCCCTCGGCCTCGAGTCGGCGATGGTCGTGCCGTTGATCGCCCGCGGCCGGGCGCTCGGCGCGATCACGTACGTCTCCTCGGAGCCCGGCCGCCGGTACGGCCAGGAGGACCTCGAGCTGGCCCAGGATCTCGCCCGCCGCGCGGCGCTGGCGATCGACAACTCGATGCTCTTCCATCGCGAGCACGAGGCTGCGCTGAGGCTGCAGCGTGCGCTCCTTCCCCAGAGCCTTCCCGAGGTCGAGGGGATCGAGTTCGCCGCCCACTACTCCCCGGCCGAGGAAGGGCTCGAGGTTGGCGGTGACCTCTACGAGGCGATCGCTCTCGAGGACGGCTCCGTCTCGGTGACGATCGGCGACGTCGCCGGGCGCGGTATCCGCGCCGCGTCGGTGATGGGGCGCGCCCGCACCGGGCTTCGCGCATACGTTCTCGACGGCCGGCCGCCGGCGGAGGCAATCGAACGGGTCGATCGCCTGCTCCGCGAGTCCGGCCGCTCCGAGCTGATCACGATGTTCCACCTGCGCCTCGACCTCGCTACAGGGCGTGCCGAGTACGTGCGCGCCGGGCACCTGCCCGGCCTCCTGCGCTTGCCGGATGGGGAGGTCGAGGAGCTTGCCGGAACCGGGACGCCGCCACTCGGGGTCTTCAAGAGCATCGACTACCGGGCCCACACCGTGGAGATCCCACAGGGGAGCCTCCTGCTCCTCTACACCGACGGGCTGATCGAACGCCGCGGTGGCGACTTGCACGCGGCGATGGAGCGGCTGAGGAAGGTGTTTGCGGCGGGGCCCGCCACCGCCGAGGAGTGCCTGGCGAACGTGCTGAGGGAGTTCGCGGCCGACGACGTGCCCGACGACGTCGCGGTCCTGGTGATGGGGTGGACGCAGCCTGTGGTTTGATGCCGTATGGCGGTGCGGTTCACGAGCCTCCCGGCCGGGACGTCGGTTTCCGACACCACCCCGATCGACCTGACGCTGGGCAAGAAGCCGAAGAAATAGCGTTGCCGGCCATTCGGCCCCTCTAACGTTCATCGCATGAGGGAAGCTCTGGGCCCACCGCTGCGAGCGGCCGCTTTGACCGCTTTTTTGGGCGGCATGCTGCTCCTCCTGCTCAAGCCCCCGGAGCTCGGCGGGCTCGAGAATCTCCTGCTGATCCTGGTGGGAGCGCTGGGAATCATCTTCGTCACCGCCTGGGCGACCTCGATGCTGATCGGCCGCGAGATGCCCGAGCCCGAGTTCCGGCGGTTGGTCGACCGCAGCGAGGCCCTGGCCTCGATGCCGCCGCCCGAATACCCGCCGAGCGAGTTCGACGAGATGGTGATCGCGGCGCTCGACGACCTGCCCGAGCGCTTCCAGGAAGTTCTGCACGAGACGCCGGTGATCGTCTCCAACCGTGGTCAGGAGTACGGCGCCTACGGCCACTACATCGGCGGCACGATCGCCCGCGACGGCTTCGCCGACCGGATCGTGATCTACCAGGACACCCTCGAGCGTGACTTCGGCCGCGACCCGGTTCTGCTCCGAGCCCAGGTCGAGCGCGTGGTTCGCCATGAGGTCGCCCACCACCTGGGCTGGGACGAAGAAGGCGTGCGCAGCCTCGGTCTCTAGCCGTGCGTGACGTCGGCGTAGTCGGGGGTGCCGTCGCCGTTTGAATCGAGCGGTGCCGGAGCCGGCCACATTGGCGCGCCGACGACCGGGAGGACGACAGTGCACGGGACCGGGCGTGGATGATCGGGCGCCAGCGCGTTCTGGATCAGCGTCTCGGCGACCGGGTCGAAGGCGACGGTCAGGTGCTCGGCGAAGTCGGTCGAGCAGCTGTCCTGGACGACGTGGTTGGTGACGTTGGGCCCGGGATCCATGAGGCCGCTGGTGTAGGGGGAGACGAGCTCGTCGTATTGGGTGACGATGTTGGTGTAGGTCACGGCCGGGTCGGCGACGCCACCGGCGCGCAGCTTGGTCATGAAATCGGAGCCGTTGAGGAACTCGTCGCACGATTCGCAGAACTGGTTGACGGTGCCGATCAGGGCCGGAGTGAGCCCGAGCGGCGCGCCGAGCTGAGCGAGCGTAGCCATCCCGCCGAGATTGGTCCCGTCCCAGAGCGTCGTCAGCCCAACATATTTGTCGACCTTGGCGGCGCCGCCGCCGTACTTGACGTAGTAGTCGGGCATCAGGCTGCCCTCGGAGTGGCCGACGATGTCGATCTTGCTCGCGCCGGTCGCGACGAGGACACGGTCGACGAAGGCAGAGAGCTGCTGGGAGCTGGCCTCCATCCTCGACACGCCGCCCGGCTGGTAGAAGGGCGAATTAACGCGGTCGAGAGTGCCGTAGGTCAGCGAGAAGACGCAGTAGCCGTCGTTGGCGAGCAGAGGCGAGATCGTCTGGAAGTTGACGGTCTGGTTGGCGAGCAACCCGTGGACGAGTACGACCGGCTCGGGGTGCTCGGCGCTCGGCTTGCAGCTGAAATCATTGGCTCCGGGCGGCGATGAGTCCGGGGCCTGTCCCTGCGCCGTGAGCGCGTTCTGGAACGAGTAGGACACCGGGTAGGGCGGCGCCGCATACGCGGAGGCGGAGAAGACGGCGAAGGCAGCCGCGACCGCGCAGAGCAAACCAAGGCGCAAGCCGCACCGCCTGGCGACCTTCCCGTCCATACCCATGCGCGGATCCTAACCACACCGAGGGGGGGAGCGCGCCGTTTGACCGGCAGCCCTTTGGGATGATCCGCCCATGGCATTGCGCGCCGACGGGCCCAACCCGGCTGAGCCGGCCGACGAACAGAGCGAGCTCGAATCGCTGCGCGAGCAGGCCGAGGACCTGCAGGAGCGCGGGCTCTGGGGGGAGGAGGCGCTGCGGGTTAACCAGGCGATCGTCGATCTCGATCCCAACGACTTCACGACCGCGACCCGCCTCGGCCGCTGCGTGCAGACCGCGGGGCGGCCGTGCGAGGCGCTCGAGCTCTTCGACCGCGTCCTCGCCGCTGACCCGGGGGAGCCCGTCGCGCTCGAGCTGCGGGGCGTCGCCGCCGCCGACTGCCAGCTCGAGCGCGAGGTGCGCCGCCTCGAGCAAGAGGGAGGCCTCGACGCGGTCCGCAAGGCCGCCTCCTCGGCCGGGCAGAGCTACCGCGACCTGCGGTTTGCCGTGATCGCGCGGCAGGCTGTCGTCGAGCGCGACCCTTCGGCGGTGTCGCTCGGCGCCCTCGCCGCGGCGCTCGCCGCCAAGGGCGAGCTGCATACCGCCGAGCCGCTGTTTCGCCGCTCGCTCGAGCTCGACCCCGATCCGCACAGCAACGCCGATTCGATGCTCGCTTTCGGCGCGCTGCTGCGAGAGCAGACCCGCCACGAGGAGGCGGTCGCCGCCTGCGAGCAGGTGCTGGCCGGGCTGCCGGAAGACGTCCGCGCGCTGACGCTGGCCACCGAGCTGCTCAGCGATCTGGCCGAGACCGAGCGCTCGCACGAGCGCCTGGTCGAGGCGAACGGCTACGCCGACCGGATCTGGGCGCAGGGAATCCGGGACGACACCGTGGACGCGCTCTATGACCGGATGAAACGGATCTACGCCCGGATCTAAGGCCCGGCGCGGGGCCGGCCCGCACATGGTTAGATCTGCGGCGACGTGGGGGTGAGGCGCCTGACATTGGTGGTGATCGTCGTCGCAGCGCTCGGGGCGTGGGCGCCGTCGACTCACGCGGCCGACCCCTCGCGCGACCGCTCCTGCGGCTGGATCCTCGAGCCGAGCTCCGATCGCGAGAATGTCCTCTTTCCCGACACCGGCACGCGCTACCTGGCGGGGATCGTGCCGGCGCCGCCCGGGGGCTACGTCGAGATCAAGGGGCAGTTCCCCTACGCGCGGTACATGTCCCTGCAGACCTATAGCCACACGCTGCAGACGGCGACCGACCTCTACGACCAGCAGATCCAGCCCGACTCGGGATCGAGCAACCCGTACCTGCCGGGCGCCGATCGCACCTCCGGCGACCGCGGTTACACCGTACGTCTCCTCGGCGGGCAGGCTCCGGCCGGCGGCGGACCGCCCAACACTCTCTATGAGACGAGCGCCGACGGCACCAAGAGCGGCTTTGGGCTCGCCTACCGGATCTACCTGCCCGACCGGACCGCGGGACCGTTCGGCGGCGTGCCGGCGCCGTCGCTGACGCTGGTCTTCGGCGACGGCACGCGGATCCCGCTTCCCAAATGCCCCGACCTGGTTCCCGACGTCGGCTTGACTCAGGCGCTCGCCGGCCTCGGGCTCTCCGACTACCTGCTGCCGCCCGTCGGCCTGCTCGCTCTGCACACGCCCGTCTGGCACAAGTACGTCAACGCGCCGACCTCCTACGCCCTCGGCATCACCGAGAACGAGCTGATCCCACAGTCCATCCGCGATCTGATCGACCAGGTCACGACCCAGCTGCCCTCGGGCCTCGGCGAGAACGCGCACATCAAGTACGTCTACTCGTACTTGTCGCAGGAGTTCGGCAAGGTCGTCGAGTTCCGCGCCAAGCTGCCGACCACCCCACGAACTCGAGACGGCGAGCCATCGATGGGAACTGGACAGCTCCGCTACTGGTCTCTGTGCACGGCGAACAGGACGACGCAGACCTATGGCTGCGCCGTCGACGAGGACGTGCCGGTCGACAAGAACGGCTACTTCACGGTCGCGATTTCGACGGCCGCGAACCGGCCGGCAGACGCGGTGCCCCAGTGCGGCGTCGCCTGGCTGCCATGGGGCCCCGACCCGAAGGGGATCGTCTTCCTGCGGAACATGCTGCCCAGCCCCGGCTTCGCCGAGGCGGTCCAGAACGCCAAGCCGGGAGCCGAGCAGCAGACGATGGGCGCCTACTACCCCCAGGGCCGTTACTACCAGGCGCCGGGCGACTTCGAGCAGCAGGTTGGATGTCACCCGCCCTCCGGTCAGGCGGTCACGGCCGGCAAGAAGCACAAGAAACACAAGAAGCACCGCAAGCACAAGAAGAAGAAGCGAAAGAAAAAACTCCGCGCCTAGCGACGCGCCGACGTTCTCCGTACCCTGCGCGCATGTTCGAGGCGCCGCAGGGGCGGGTCCGGAGCCGGCCGCGGGTCGCCGCTGCCATCGTCGTCGGGTTCGCGGTGATCGCGACCGGGGCAGCCGGTCAGGACATGCCCGACAAAAGGAAGCCACCGCACAACCAGCGGCTGTTGAACAGCCAGTGGGACCGGCAGGCGATCGGGCTCGAGACGCCGACGATCGAGGCGGCGAGGCTCTCCGACGTGACGGTCGGCCTGGTTGACACCGGCATCGACCTCGGCCACCCCGACCTCCGCAACCGCCTCTGGCAGAACCCGCGGGCGACGCCGGCGCCGCTGGGGCAAGGGGTCGTTCCCCGGGGGGCGCCGGGTTGGGACCTGGTCGCCAAGACGGCGCGGCCCCAGGACGCCGGCGGCCACGGCACCGTTGTCGCCGGGCTGATCGGGGCCGAGAACGGCAACGGGATCGGCATCGACGGGATCGCCCCGAACGCGCGGTTGATGGCTTTGCGCACCTGCACCAAGCCGCCGGCGACGGCGATCTACTGCACCGACGCGCCCTACGCCGCGGCGATCAACTGGGCGGTCGCACACGGCGCCCGCGTCATCAACATGAGCTGGAGCGTCGGTGGCGGCCCCGCGGTGTCGGCGGCGGTCGCCGCCAATCCCCAGGCGCTGTTCGTCGCCGGCGCCGAGAACGGCGGGGGCATCGACGTCGACAAGGATGCCGTCAAGCACAACTGCGAACTGCCCTACGCGAACGTGATCTGCGTCGCCGCCTCGACCCGGACAGGCGGCCGGGCACCGTGCTCGAATATCGGACCGGCCTCGGTCGACCTCGCGGCGCCGGGGCTCGGGGTGACGACGACTCTCATTGGCGGGCGCTACCTGCGCAACAGCCCGTGCGCGGTCACCTTCGCCGTGCCCCACGTCACCGGCGTCGCGGCGCTGCTCTTCGGAGCAGTGCCCGGCGCCGGCGTTCGGGCGGTAAAGCAGGCGTTGCTCCGGGGCGCGAGGCCGAGCCCGGCCTTCCGCGGGCAGACCGTCAGCGGCGGCATCCTCGACGCGACCCGTTCGCTGAAGATCCTCCGCGGCCAGCCCTAGACCCCGCCTTGCGGGCGCCCGAAAGTGGGTGTACTTTGTTTTGAGACGAGACGGGCCAGCTGGACAGACGCTGGCCAGGCGTCCGGATCGCTGCAGTTTCAGTCGCAGTAGATCCATGCCATGGAATCCGCCACGTCGATACCCGAGCCCGAGATGCGCCAGGTCGAGCACGCCTCGCTCGACAGGGCCGCGAGCATCTTCGTGACCGGCGCCCCACCGGCGTTACTGGTCTTGGCGATCATCTTCAGTTGGGGCAGCCTGCTCCAGTGGCAGGACGCCGTCGTCTTCACCGTCACCTATCTCGCGGTCGGGATCGGGGTCACGGTCGGCTACCACCGCCTCTTCACCCACCGCAGCTTCAAGGCGACGCCGGCAGTCAAGGCGACGCTGGCGATTCTCGGCTCGGCCGCCGCCGAAGGCGCCGTGATCGAGTGGGTCTCGACCCACCGCCAGCACCACCAGTTCTCCGATGCCGAGGGTGACCCCCACAGCCCGCATGTCGGGCAGGGGTCCGGGATCTGGGGGCAGATCCGCGGCCTCTTTCACGCCCACATCGGCTGGGTCTTCGGCGACTCGCAGCGCGCCGACGAGAACCGCTACGCGCCGGACCTGACCAAGGACCCGCTGATCGAGTTCCTCAACCGCACCTGGCTCGTCTGGGTCCTGGCCGGGCTAGCGTTTCCGTTTGCGCTCGGCTGGATCCTGACCGGCAGCGTCATCGGCGGCCTCACCGGGCTGCTCTGGGGCGGCGCGGTACGGATCTTCGTCCTCCACCACACGACCTTCAGCATCAACAGCCTCTGCCACTTCTTTGGGCGCAAGCGCTTTGAGACGGGCGATGAGTCGCGAAACCTCGCCTGGCTGGCGCCGTTCACTCTCGGCGAGTCCTGGCACAACAACCACCACGCGTTCCCCACTTCCGCCAGGCATGGCCTGGGCCGCTGGCAGCTCGATCTCTCTGCGGGGGTGATCTGGACGCTCGAACGGCTCGGTCTCGCCTGGGATGTAGTCCGGATCACCCCCGAGCGCCAGGCGCGCAAAGCCGTGCTCAGCTAGAGATAACTGACGCCGGTCAGCTGTTCGGAGACCTCCCAGAGGCGCCGGCCGGTCTCGGCTTCTCGGGCCTTCGGGATCGTCTTGGTGAGCGTCGGGTAGCCGCGCATCTCCTGAACACCGTCCGGGCCGTAGTACTCGCCGCCCTCGACGCCGGGCGCGGTTGCCGCGTAGAGCTCGGGCAGCGTTCCCCGTTCGGGGCTTTGGGCCAAGAACAGGTTGCCGACCTTCAGAGCCGCGTTGAGTATCCCCGTGGGGCCCGTGCTCTGCAGATTCGTCCCCGAGTAGCCGGGGTGGGCGAGGACGCTGATCGCCGGCGAACCTGCCGCTCGCAGGCGGCGGTCGAGCTCGATCCCGAAGATCGCGTTGGCGAGCTTCGACTGCTGGTAGGCGCCGCGCGGTGTGTAGCCGGTCTCGCGCTGGAGGTTGTCGAAGTCGATGCTTCCACCCTTGTGCTCGTTGCTGCTGACCGTGACGATCCGGGCGGCATCGGCGCGCTGAAGCCCATCGAGCAGCAGGCCGGTGAGGGCGAAGTGGCCGAGGTGGTTGGTGCCGAACTGGAGCTCGAAACCGTCAGCGGTCTGGCGCTGCGGGGTCATCATGATCCCGGCGTTGTTGAGGAGGAGGTCGACCGGCCTCCCGTCGAATTCGGCGGCGAATGAGCGCACGGATTCGAGCCCGCTGAGGTCGAGCTGACGTAGGTCAGGTTTTACTCCGGTCTCCGCCGAGACCTTCTCGGCGGCGGCTTCTGCCTTTTCGATGTTGCGGCAGGCCATGACGACCTCGGCTCCGTGACGGGCGAGCTCCGTCGTCGCGACCAGGCCGAGGCCGCTATTGGCGCCGGTTACGATCGCCAGCTTGCCGGCCTGGCTGGGCATCTGCTCGGCGGTCCATTTCTCGATCATCGCGGCACATAGTCTGACGGGCGGAGCCCGTCGGCCCGGCGCGCGCCGGCGCCGCCGCTGCTAGCGTCCACCGACGGTGAGGCGAGCGCTGCCAAGAGGGGTGCAGTTGGGTGCTGTGCTGTTGGCGGTCCTCTGCCCGGCGACGGCTGGCGCCGTCAGCTATGCCCCGGTCGACCGGCCGGGCCCGGCGCTGAGCGTGCCCCAGAGCGCCCTCGACGCGAGCCTCGAATGCAGCCCGGGAGTGGACCACGCCTCGAAGGCACCTGTCCTGCTCGTCCCCGGAACCGGTGCGACGCCCAAAGACAACTGGTCGTGGACCTATGAGCCGGCTTTCGACATGATCGGCGTTCCCTGGTGTGCGCTTACCTCGCCCGAGCACGCCAATGGTGACATCCAGGTCAACGGCGAGTACGTCGTCAACGCGATCCGCACGATGTACGCGCGCGCCGGGCGCAAGATCGCGATCGTCGGCCACAGCCAGGGCGGCATGGTGCCGCGCTGGGCGCTGCGCTTCTGGCCCGACACGCGATCGATGGTCGACGACGTGATCGGCTTCGCGGCCTCCAACCACGGCACGACGCTCGCGGCGGCCGCCTGCTCGTCGTCGTGTTCGGCGGCGAACTGGCAGCAGCGAAACGACTCGAACTTCATCAAAGCGCTGAACTCGCTCCAGGAGACGTTTCCCGGCATCTCCTACACGAGCGTGTACACGCACACCGACGAGATCGTCCAGCCAAACTCGGACTCGAACGGCAGCTCCTCGATTCACGGGGGCGGCGGCGAGATCACCAACGTCGCGACGCAGGAGATCTGCCCGCTCGACATCAACGAGCACCTGGCGATCGGCACGATCGACCCCGTCGCCTACGCGCTGGCGATCGATGCGCTCACCCACGCGGGGCCGGCGGTCCCGTCGCGCATCGACCCGCTCACCTGCGCCCAGCTCCTGCACCCCGGGATCAACCCGATCACCTGGCCTGTCGATGCGGCCCAGGCCGCGGTCGACCTCGAGACCTCACCCGAGACCAAGGTCCCGGCCGAGCCCGAGCTGCGGTGTTACACGCTGGCTTCGTGCGCTTCGACCCAGGCCAAGAAGAAGGCGAAGTGCAAGAAGCGCAAGCGCGCTGGCCACAAGCCTAAGAAAGCCTGCCGGCACAAGAAGCATCGCCGTCACTAGTCTCCCCTCACCAACCCGACCGGAGGAGTGGAGATGGCGATCACCCACGCCGAGCAGAAGCAGATCGACCAGGCGAACAAGTCCGGAACCATCCCGGTGGTCTTCATCCACGGTCTCTGGGTGCTGGCGAGCAGCTGGGACCGCTGGGGCGAGCTGTTCAAGAAGGGCGGCCATGCCCCGGTCCAGGCGATTTGGCCGGACGACCCGGAGACGGTCGCGGAGGCGAGGAAGAACCCCGACGTCTTCGCCGGCAAGACCCTGAACCAGATCGCCGACCACACCGCCGAGGTGATCGACGCGCTGGATAAGAAGCCCGCCGTGATCGGTCATTCGACAGGCGGCCTTCTGGCGCAGATGCTCGCCGACCGCGGCCTGTCGGCGGCCACCGTTGGAGTCGACTCGGGGCCGTTCCGCGGCGTGTTGCCATTGCCGTTCTCGTCGCTGAAGTCGGCCTTCCCGGTTCTCAAGAACCCCCTCAACAAGGGCAAGGCGATCACCCTGACCTTCGATCAGTTCAAGTACGGCTGGGCCAACGCCCTCGACGACGAGCAGGCCGAACGGCTCTACGAGGAGTTCCACGTGGCGGCGCCGGGCGTGGCGCTGATGCAGATGGCCAATGCGAACGTCAACCCGTTCACCGAGGCCAAGGTCGACGCTAAGAATCCCGAGCGCGGGCCGCTGCTGCTGATCGACGGTGAGGTCGACCACACCGTTCCCTGGGCGATCGCCAATGCCTCCTACAAGAAGCAGAAGCGTAACGAGGGCGTGACCGAGATCAAGCAGATCCCGAACCGCGGCCACTCGCTGACGATCGACGACGGCTGGCAAGAGGTCGCCCAGACCTCGCTCGACTTCGTCAAGCGGTTCGTCTAGCCGCTAGTCGGCGAACTCCGCGGGACGCTTCTCCAGGAAGGCCGCAACCGCCTCGGGCAGGGCGACGCCGTGCGTCGCCATGATCTGCTGACGGTCCTCGTACTCGACCGCCGCCAGCTCGGCGGGGATCTCGAGCGCCGCCCACATCCCCTGTTTGGTGAGGCGCACGCCCCACGGAGCCCAGGCGGCGATCTCCTGCGCCCGCTCGACCGAGTGCTCGATCAGCTTCTCGTCGTCGACGACGTCGGCGACGAGCCCGATCCGCTCGGCCTCCTCGGCGCTGACCTTGCGCGCGGTGAGCATCAGCTCGTGCGAGCGCGAGGCGCCGATCAGCCGCGGCAGCAGCCAGCTCGTCGCCATGTCGCAGTTCGAGACGCCGATGTTGAGGAAGGCGGCGCGGAAGACGGCGCTGCGGGCGGCATAGCGGATGTCGGAACCGAGGGTGAGGGCGAAGCCGAGGCCGGCGGCGGGCCCGTTGACCGCGGCGATCACTGGCTGCGGCGTCGAGCGCAGCTTGAGGATCATCCGCGACATGTGCTCCTGATTGGCGAGGCGGTCGCGCGCCGGGTCGGTGCCGTCGTTGCCGGGCGCCTCGCCAAACCCCTGGAGGTCGAGCCCGGCGCAGAAGCCGCGCCCGGCCCCGGTGATGACGATCGCGCGGCAGGACCGGTCGGCGGCGATCACGTCGAGCTGCTCGTGGAGCGCGCCGCAGAGCTCCGCGGTCATCGCGTTCAGCTTGTCGGGCCGGTTCAGCGTCAACAGCCGGATCTTCTCCGCGGGCCTCTCGACCAGCAGCACGTCGCTCACCGCCATATCTCTCCTTCGATCGGGATCTATGGAGGGTTGCTATCAGCTTGCAGCACCGCCGGCGCGGCAATGTTCACGGACCGAGGTTCTCGTCGATGAATGCGAGCCCGCCGGTGACCCGCGCGTAGACGGAAGGGGCGAGACGGGAACCGCAGGCGATATTGCCGATCTCGTCGGCGAACGAGGTGACGCCGACCAGGCGTGGGCCGGCCGGCGTGTCGGCGACCATCGGGCCGCCGCTGTCGCCGAAGCATGTCGTGGCGCCGATCGGCTTGCGGCTGAAGCGGAGCCCGAGCGAGCAGATCATCGTCCGCGCTTTGAAGGCGCGTCCGTAGACCTGGCGGCAGCGCTTGCTCGGGCGCAGGCGCTCGCGAGTCTCGGCGAGCAGGCCGACGCGGCTGGGCTCGGTGGTCAGCGGCCTACGGTCGCCGTAGCCGGCGACGCGCACGAACTCCCCGGCGCGGATCAGCTGGCCGACCTCAGTGGGGGCCGGCAGCGCGATCGGAGTGACGATGGTGGGCCGCGCCAGGGTCAGCACGGCGAGGTCGTGGCGCTCGTTGTGGCGGTAGTGGGGGTATCGGCGGACGTCGCTGACGCGGATGACCTCGCCGCCGCCGTTGTGACGTACGCGGGCACGGCCCGTGACGACGCGGAGCTTGCGGTGTGTCCTCTGGCGCACGCAGTGGGCGGCGGTCAGCACCTTGGTCGGCGCGATCACCGAGCCGGTGCAGAGCAGGCTCTTGTGCTCGCGCAGGGCGACGATGAACGGCCAGTCGGCGATCTCGGCGCGATGGCCGCCGACGACTCCGGCGGAGGCGACGGGGAGGAGGAGCGCCGCCACGGCGCACCCGATCAAGGCGACAGATGCACGGCGCACGATTGGTTTCTGGCCTAGTCCGCGGCGATCAGGCCGCGCTGGCCGAGGATCAGCCTCGCCGCCTCGCCCGCCCGCTTGGCTGCGTCGAGGTAGCCCATGTCGGCGCAGACGATGGAGCCACTCATCAGCACCTGCCAGTTGAAGGCGAACTCCTCAGGATTCTCGATGCCGGCCTCCTTCGCCGGGGCCATGACCAGCGTGCGCACGTCGGCGAGCGCTTCGCGGCTGGCCGCGAGGAGGGGCGAGTCGGTCTCCCCGAACTCGCGCAGGACGCCGATGAACAGGCACGATTCGTACTCGGCGCTGTGAAACCACTCGTCGAGGATCTCGAAGATCGCCAGCAGCTGGCCAATGGGCTCGTCGGATCGGCGGCGCATGTCCGCGTCGATCCAACCCCAGGTCCAGAGCTGCTTGCGGCGCTCGATCACCTCGAGCACCAGGTCGTCCTTGGACGGGAAGTGGCGATAGAGCGTCATCTTGGCGACGTCCGCTTCACTGATGATGCGATCGATGCCGACGGCGCGGATGCCCTCGCGGCAGAAGAGGTCATAAGCCGTGCTGAGGACGCGTTCGCGAGCGTCGTCAGCCAGAAGGCTTGATGCTTGCTCCTCGTTTCCGGGAGAGGTCATATTTCTCCGTGCAACTTAGGGCCCGACGCCCGCTCTGCTAGCGTAGTAGACCCATCTGTCTACCGATGGTAAATGCGGTCCCCGCGAAGTATTGCGTGGTTTCCCGCATTACCCACCCACACCCCCGCGTGAACACCATTCCGACGTCGATCATCCTCGCGGACGACCATGCCGTCGTTCGCCGCGAGCTACAAGCTCTGCTCGCCGACGCGCGCGATCTCGAGTCGGACGACGTGCTGGTGCTCGATCCGGTCACCGCTGGTGCGCGGGCGGCGGAGATCATCGGCCGGATCGGCGATCTCTCTCCTGGGACCAAAGTGGTGGTCCTCCTGCTGGAGGACGAAACACGCAAGGAGCTCGAGGCGGAGGCGCGCCGCGCCCGCCGTGGCGACGGTGAGCCTTCGGCGATGCCGCTCACCGGGCGCGAGGTCGACGTCCTGCGGATGATCGCCCTCGGCTTCACCAACCGCGAGATCGCGGAGGCCCTCTATCTGAGCGTGCGCACGATCGAGTCGCATCGCGCGGGCGTGCAGCGAAAGCTCGGCACGAGCAATCGTGCCGAGCTTGTCCGCTACGCGATCGACCAGGGCCTGGTCGAGTTCTGATGCCCGAGTTCTAGGCGTCTAGGCGGGGGCGAGCTCGCCGGCGTCACGAAGCGCGCGGCGAATCTTGCGCACCGTGGCCGAAGAGCACTGGGCGCGCTTGGCGACTTCGACCTCAGTGGCCTCGGGGTCGCGGCGCAGCTCGAACTCAATCAGTGCCTGCCGGCGTGGTGCCCAGCCCTCGGCGCCGTTCTTGGCCGCGGCCTGGTCCATGACCTCTTCGCGGCGACAGCGCAGGCAAAGCCAGTTGCGGCCGCTCTTGGCCCAGCCGGCGGGCTGCTTGGGGGTTGCGTCGGACGGATAGCTGACTTCCACTGCACATCCGCTACACGTCCAGCTGTTACGGCTACTACTCATCTGCTTCTTGGCTCCTTGTGCTCGTCGTTTCTTGGGCGCGGGCGTCGCGCCCGGCTCGCTCATTGTGCTTGTGTCGAACCGCTCAAAAAACGTGCCGATGGGCGCGCTGCTGGCGGCGGCTCTAAGCTTGGTGTCGCGAAGGCTGCGGGTCAAGCGGGACTGCGCGAAACCGCTGCTATGGGCTGGTTTTTCCTCACATTCAACGCACTTCCGTGAGCCAACCCGTAGATACAGGGTACCAAGGACTGCGGCTCGTCTTTTTTGAGGGCGTTCTGGCGGCAGATATCGTGCTTCTTCTTGCCTGAATCCGCCGAGAGCCCTGGGCGCCGGTGCCCGATCTGCGGCGCCCGCGTGCGGCGCACCGGGTTGCTGTGGTTGCTCGCCGGCGCCGGTCATCCGCGAGCCGAGGAGGGGCGCTGCCGCAACGGACACCATCTGAGGCGAATACACGGCACCGTTCGAGGCCCTTGGGAGCCCGCCGGAGACGAGAATTCGCGGCAATAGCGCTGAAATCAACCGGTCGGTAACCGTTCCTTATGTAGAGCCGTAAGAATCGTCCCGGCTTGGACACGACCCTCGACAGCATCGAGGGCTCCGGCGCGCGCGCGAGCTGGGGCCTGATCGTCGCCCTGACCATGCTGGTCGGCGCGCTGGCGCTGTGCTTCGATCGCGTACAGAACGGCGACCTCTTCCTGCAGCTCGCGAGCGGGCGCTTCATCGCCGACCACGGGCTCGTCAACACCGACCCGTTCCCGACCATCGCCCAGGGCGGCCAATGGCTGAACGAGCAATGGCTGACCGAGCTCACCTTCTTCCACACCTTTGGCGAGATCGGCATGACCGGGTTGACCATCGTCTACGCGATTCTGCTGGCGCTGCCGCTCGGGCTGCTGCTCTGGCTCTGCCGAGCCAAGGGAACGCCGATGATGCTCGCGGTCGCCGCGCTCTACTTCCCCGGAGCCCTCGCGGTGATCCACCCCCGCGCCGCCGGGTTCTCGCTCGTCGCCTTCTCGGTCCTCGTCGTGCTGATCGCGAGTGCCTGGGGCGAACGGGTACCTGCGGCTGGGCGCCGGCGACAGTGGCTCGCGGTGCTCGCGATCCTCGGCCTCTTCGCACTTTGGGCGAACCTCCACGGGGGCTTTCTCGCCGGCCTGCTGTTCATGGGCCTCGTCTGCGTCGGTGCCGCGATCGACCACTGGCGGGGCCTCCCCGGAGTCGCCAACATCACGCGCGTCGCGGCCCTCGCCGGCATCGGCTTCGTCGCGGTGGCGGTTGTCTCGATCTCGACCCCGCTCGGCGGTCAAATCTGGAACTACTTTCTGAGCTTCCGCACGGGCACGATCACGCTGGTGACGCAGGAGTGGGACTCGGTCTTCGTCTCTCCCAAGGCCGTTGCGTACCTGATCATCGCCGTGGGGTTCGTCACCTGGACCTGGTTGCGCTCGGCTCGCCCCCGGCGAGCGACGACGCTGCTCGTCGCGATCGGATTCATCGCCTTCGCCGCGTACTCGCTGCGAAACATCCTCTTCGTCGGGCCGGCCCTGGCCTTCGTGGTCGCCTGGTCGGCGCCGAACCGGGCTCCTGCGCGACTGCACCTGGGCAAGGGTGTCGCCGTCGCCGCCGCGCTCGCGGCGGTCGGCGCGGTCGGAGTCTGGGCGACGATCCTCGGTCCGGCCAAGGCCTCGCCGCTTCTGCGCCCGAGCCTTGTCGACTACGCGCTCGCCCACCCGCCGAACAGCGGGCGAATCGCAAGCTACGCCGGCGTCAGCTCCTACATCCTCTGGCGTTCGCCGACGACCCCGGTCGTGCTCAACGGCTGGGTCGAGCACTTCACCGTGCCCGAGGTCTCCGGGGCTTACTCGCTCGTTCGCGGCTGGTCGCAGAAGCCGGGGCCGATCGCCGAGCGGCTCGAGGTCAGCGCGGTGATCGCTCATGAGCCGGCGGCGATCGACATCCTCGAAAGGCACGGCTTCGTCGCCGAGTTCAGCGCGCCCGAGGGGACCTACCTCGTCAAGCGCTCAGAAGCTTCCTGAGCCCCGCTCTAAGTATCGTCTCGAGGCGATGAGCGAGCAGTTCTGCGACGTGGGGCGCGGCGTCACCCTCTGTTACGAGACCTTCGGCGAGCGGGGCGACCCGCCGATCGTGCTGATCATGGGGCTGGCGACCCAGATGATCGCCTGGAACGACGAGTACTGCCGGTCGCTGGCCGAGCGGGGCTTCTACGTCGTTCGCTTCGACAACCGCGACATCGGCCACTCGACCCACTTCGAGTTCAGGGCGCCGACCACGCGCCAGCTCGTCCGCCGCCGCTTCGGCCCCGAGCAGTACGACCTCGGCGACATGGCCGAGGACACGCTGCAGCTGATCCGCGAGCTCGAGCTGGAGCCCGCACACGTCGTCGGCGCCTCGATGGGGGGCATGATCGCCCAGACCGTCGCGGCCCGGGACCCGGAGGCGGTGCGCTCGCTGACCTCGATCATGTCGACGACCGGAAGCCGCCGTGTCGGCAACCCCCACCGCCAGGTCTATCGCGGCTTCCTGGCCCAGAGGCCATCCGATCCCGAAGAGCTGATTGAGTTTGCGGTCCGGTTCTTTGCGCTGATCGGAACGCCGGCGCCAAACCAGGACCTCGAGCGGATCCGCGAGATGACCCGGCTCAGCGTCGAGCGCAGCCACGACCGCTGGGCCGGCGCCCGCCAGCTCGGCGCAATCCTCAAGTCGGGCAACCGGACGCGCGAGCTGCAGCGGATCACGGCGCCGACGCTGGTCATCCACGGCAACAAGGACAAGCTGATCAACATCTCGGGCGGTCGGGCCACGGCGAGGGCGATCAAGGGCTCGCGGTTCGTCGTCATCGACGGAATGGGCCACGACCTGCCCGTGGCGTTCTGGCCCCAGATCCGCGACCTGATCGTCGAGCACGCGAAGGCCGCCGACGCCGGCGAAGAGCGCGATCTCGCGACGCCGGGCGTCGGCCAAGACGCTGGCGCCTAGTCGTCGTGCGGGCGGGGATCGGCCCCGTCGACGCTCCAGTGGCGCACCACCGACACCACCCGCACCTCGCCCTCGCCCGCTCGCAGGACGAAGCGGCTGATCCAGCGCTGGATGCCCTCGTGGTCTCCGTAGAGGACGTCGATCGGGATGTCGGCCCCGGCGTCGGCGCCCCGGATGAGTGGCTCGCGGATCTCGTCATCAGGCTCGCGGACTGCGGCTTGCCAGAAGCCCGTGTCACCGGGAGCGATATACAGGTCGCGACCCAGCATGCGGAATTCCTCGGGCGGCGCGTGGCCGATCGAGAGATCCCCTCGGACCCAGTCGGTTCGCGTGTGCCAGCCGTGGATGACCCCGAGGCCAGATCCCACGTTGCGTATCGAAAGCGCCACGTAGACGTTGCCGTTGGCGAGGCGGACAATGCCGGCGGCGCCGGGAACGTCGAGGAACACGTCGTCGCTGAACCCGACCCGCTGCGTCGGGTCATCCGCGCGCGAGGGGACCAGCACCGGGCGCATCCCGATCAGCAGCGACTTCTCCGCGATCCGCGCAGAGCGGTTCGAGGATCTGGTCGAGACAAATGTGGCCGCGGCGAGGACCAGGGTCCCGCCGGCCGTCGCAAATGAAGCGGCGGTGGCGGCGTCGATCAGGAGCCTCCGAGGATCTTCGCCTTCTCCGCCTCGAACTCGGCGTCGGTGAGGGCGCCCTTCTCCTTCAGCGACTGGAGCTTCTCGAGCTGGGCGACCGGGTCGGCGGCAGCCGGCGCTGCGGCGGGCGGCTGCGGGGCGCCGGGGAATTGGCCGGCCTGCAACGCAGCTCCCTGCTGCTGCCACTGCTGGGCGGCCTTCATCGCGTCCTGGATCGTGTTCGGATCGAGGCCGGCGCCGGCGAGCGCCGCGCCCTGGACCGCGTCGGGAGACTCGTCGAGGATCAGTTTGCCGTGGTCTTCGGGGTCGTAGATCACGGCCACCGTCTGGCCCGCCGTGGGCACTGCGAACTGCGAGAAGCGGAAGCGCTCGGTGATCTGGAACGCCGGTGTCCCGTCCTCGGGCGTGATCTCGAGCTTGCACTTGAGCGCCAGGGTGGTGTTGGCGACCACTCCCTCGGCACCGCTGGTCACCGCCATTCCCTTCTCGGCTACTTCCAGGACCTTGGCCTGGGCGTGAACGCCGTTCTCCTCAAGATGCTTCCTCAGACGCTTTGACGGCTTGCCGAGCATGGGAACTCCTTGTCGAGGGCTGGGGTCCCAGCGTAGCGGCGATCACCTTGCGCGAGCGCCCGGCGATGAACCAGTCGATCAGGCGGCGGGGGAGGTGGCGGAGGAGGAAGTAGCCGACGCCACCCCTGCGGGTGGTCGCCAGGTCGCGCACCGGCGCGCCGAGCGAGGCGCGGACCAGGGTGCGGGCGGCGTCAGAGACGCGCTCGGCGGGGACGGCGCCGTCGAGGCTCAGTCCCTGCTCGGCGGCGGCGTCGTGGATCGGGGTGCGGATGTAACCGGGATAGACGGTCGTGACCGAGATCGCGTCGCCGTGCTCGATTCGCAGCGAATCCGAATAGGCGGTCAGCCCGCGCTTTGCCATGCAATAGGCGGGCGCCATCGGGACCGCCATGTAGGCGAGGCCGGAGGCGACATTGACGACGCGGCCGTGCGAAGCGCGCAGAGCGGGGAGCGCCGCGGCGGTCACCCGCCAGGGGCCGAGGAGGTTGACGTCGATCACGGCGTCGGCCGAGGCATCGGGCCTCTCGCCGGAGGCCTGCGGCAGGCCGATACCGGCATTGTTGATCAGGACGTCGAGGCCGCCGAGGCGCTCGACTGCCTCCGCCACGGCGGCGTCGACCGAAGCCTGGCTGCGAACGTCGCAGGCGACCACGCCGCCTTCGGCGTCCGGCAGGAGGTCGAGCCCGAGGACCTCAGCCCCGGTGGCGCGGAGTTGGTCAACCGTCGCCGAGCCGATTCCTCCGGCGGCCCCGGTGATCAGAACACGGGGGCTCACGCCGCCACCTCATCCACCGCCGCCTCCTCCGCTTCGCGTCCGGGGGCGGCGGGGGAGGGCTCTCCATGAATGGCCCTTATCGGCGTTGCCTGGTATGCGGCAAGGTCGAACTCGCGGAGCTTGCGGTGGAGGCGAAAACTGAAATCGGGCCACAGCGTCGTGTTGCGGCCGCTCGCGTCGCGGTACCAGCTCGCGCATTCGCCCTCGGCCCAGACCGTGCCGTCGAAGCCCGCCTGGACCTCGGCGTTGTACGCCGCCTGCGCCTCGGGCCGCGGCTCGACCGTGGCGATTCCGCCCGCGCGCATCTGGCGGAGCGCGTCGATCGCGTAGTCGGCCTGGGCCTCGGAGACGGCGACGACCGAGTTCGAGCCGAGGCCGGTGTTGGGCCCGAGCAGGAAGAACATGTTGGGGAAACCGGCGACGGTGGTGCCGCGGTAGGCCGCCATGCTGCCGTGCCAGCGCTCGGCGAGGCTGCGGCCGTCGGCGCCGCGAACGTGCTCGGCCACCGGCGGGTCGGTGACGTGGAAGCCGGTGCCCCAGATGATCGCGTCGACCTCGCGCTCGACCCCCTCGGCATCGACGATCGAGTGGGCGCGGATCTCGGCGATGCCGTCGGTGACGACCTCGGCGTTGTCGGCGGCGAGCGCCGGGTAGTAGGTGTTCGACATCAGCATCCGCTTGCAGCCCGGGACGAAGCGGGGGGTGACCTTGCGGCGCAGCTCGCGGTCCTTGACCTGGAGGTGGATGTGCGCGAGCGCGGCCTTGCGCATGATCTCGGCCAGCGGCCGGCGGATGAACATCACCGTGCGCGCCTCCCAGGTCCAGAAGATGAAGCGGCGAACCGCCTGCTGAGCTGCTGGGAGGCGGCGGAAGAGCCTCTTCTCGATGCGGGTGAGCTTGCGGTCGTTGCGGCGGGTGATCCAGGGCGGCGTGCGCTGGAACAGGTGCAGCTTGCCGACCTTCGGCTGGATCTCGGGGACGAACTGGATCGCCGAAGCGCCGGTGCCGACGACCGCAACCCGCTTGCCCTCGAGCTCGAAGTCGTGGTCCCAATTGGCCGAGTGGAAGCTGGTGCCCTCGAAGCTCTCGAGGCCGGGAAGCTCGGGAATCGACGGCGTGGAGAAGGGCCCGGCGGCGGCGACCAGGACGCGAGCGCTGACCGTGCCCTTCACGGTCTCGATCCGCCAGCGCTGCTCGCCGGCGTCCCAGGCGGCGTCTTTCACCTCGGTGCCGAAGCGGATGTGGGGGGCGATCCCGTGGTCTGAGGCGACCCGCTGCAGGTAGGCGAAGATCTCGGACTGGGTCGAGAAGACGGCCGACCAGTCGGGGTTCGGGGCGAAGGACAGCGAGTAGACGTGGCTGGGCACGTCGCAGGCGGCGCCGGGGTAGGTGTTGTCGCGCCAGGTGCCGCCGACGTCGTCGCCCTTCTCGAGGACGAGGAAGTCGGTCGTGCCCTCGTCGAGCAACCGCTTGGCCATCGCCAGGCCGCCGAAGCCGGCTCCGATGATCGCCACGTCCGTCCGCTGTTCCATGCTGTTGTCTCCTCGTCTTGGCCGGGAAAAGCTTAGTTACGCTGCTGTAACTTACACAACTGTAGCATCGGAATGGGTGTGATGTCCGCAACAGACCAAAAGACCTCCAAGGCGACCCGGATGAGCGCTCCCGAGCGCCGCGAGCAGCTGCTCGACGCGACCCGCGAGATCGCCGCCGAACGCGGCTTCCACGAGATCTCGATCGACGCCGTCGCCAAACGCGCCGGCATCACCCGACCAGTCGTCTACGGCCACTTCGGCGACCTCGAGGGCCTGCTCGAGGCGCTTGTCGATCGCGAGGGCGAACGGGCAGTGGGGCAGCTCGCGGCGATCCTCCCCGACAACTTCCCCAGCGGCGACCGCGTCGAGTCGCTGTTGACCGCCCTTCGCGGATACCTCGAGGCGGTCAGTGCCGAGCCCGTCACCTGGAGGCTCGTGTTGATGCCCTCCGAGGGCGCCCCCGAGGTCCTCCGCCAGCGGATCGCGACGGGCCGAGCCGCGGTGCTGAGTCAGCTCGCCGTCGCGATGTCCCCCGGCTTCGGTCCCGGACGCGAGTCTCCCGACCCGGAGCTGACGGCCCGGACCGTCTCCGAATACGCCGATGCCTTGGCTCGCCTCGTCCTCACCGAGCCCAAGACCTATCCGGTCGAGCGCCTCGTCGACCACACGCGCTGGCTCCTGGACCAAGCCGGCTGATAACGGCCATTCACGGAGAGCCCCGTCACTTCTTGTAGCGGGCGAGCTGCTTGCCGAAGGCGTCTTCGACCGCGGTGCCGAGGCGCAAGGTGAGGACGGTCTTGACCGCCTCGTGCGCGATGGGACGGAGGGCTTCGATCGTTTCGATCACCTGCGGCCACTGATCCTCGGGCATGCCGGCGGCCTCGAACGGCTTCCAGACCTCGTCTAGGAACAGGTTGACGAAGCGCTTCGAGACCGCGTCGCAGTGGCGGACGATCGAGTCGAGCACCTCCAGGGCGGCGGGTAGCGGTATGCCTCGGCTGACGACATCCCGAGCGACGTCGAGCAGAGCTGGGCTCGGCGCTTCGAAGCGGTCGTCGCCGGTCGGGACCAGGGCGCCGAGCTTGACCGCCTTCTCCGTGGTGGCCTCCTCATCTTCGGGCGCGGTTCCGAAGAGCTCGCGGAGCTCGTCGCGGGTAAAGACCTGAGGGCTCTCGCTCGGCTCGAAGTCGGTGACGTACTGCTTCATGTCGAGCAGGCGCTCGGCCGGGCTGCCGGTCTGCTCGAGCAGGCGCTTGATGCCCTTGAGATTGAAGCCCTCGGCCTGGAGCTCCTTGATCACCTTCAGCCGGTCGATGTGCTCGTCGCCGTAGTAGCCGGTGCGCTGGCGGACTTCGGGAGGGGGGAGCAGCCCGCGACTCGCGTGGTCGCGGATGTTGCGGACCGACATGCCCGACCTCCGCGCCAGCTCGTCGATCGTCAGCTGGGTCGCCTCGGGAGCGTTTTGGGCGGTTTTTGCGCTCGAATCGGGCATGGGGGGAACGATACATCGACTATCGTGACGCCAAATGACGTAACATCATCTGGCGAAACGGGTATTGCCGTTTTGAATCCTCGGAAGCGAGCAATACAGAGAGATACAGAGAGGAGCGGCATGAGCTTGATCCAGACCAGTCTCACAGCGGTGACGACCTCGGCGCCCCCGGCCGGGGGCGCGGCGATCGGCCAGGTCATCGGAGCCAGCGTGGCGGGGATGATCGTCACCGGCTTCCTGCTCGTGCTCGGCATCGGCCACCGTACCGGACGGCTCGACTGGCTCGGGCGCGCCGGGGCCTACGCCGAGCGCCGGCTCGACCTCCCCGCCTGGGCGGCGTTGCCGCTGTCGATGATCGTCCCCTCGCTCCTCATCGCCCTCTTCGGAATGCTCTGGGACATCTCGATCCACATCGATCAGGGACGCGATCCGGGCCCGCTCGCCAACCCCGCGCACTACTTCATCCTCGCCGGGCTGTTCGGGATCTTCGCTTCGGGGTTGCTGGCGATCGTGCTGCCGACCTCGAAGCCGAGCAAGGCCGCCGTCCGCATCTCCGGTGACTGGTACGCGCCTCTCGGCGGCGTCTTGATCTTCGCCTGCGGCGCCTTCTCGCTGATGGGATTCCCGCTCGACGACATCTGGCACCGGCTCTTCGGCCAGGACGTGACGCTCTGGGGCCCGACCCACCTGATGCTGATCGGCGGTGCGGTGATGACGATCCTCGGCACCGCGGTCCTGCTCGCCGAGGCCGGGCGCTCCGGAAAGCGCCAGGCCGGCGAGCCCGACATCGTCTACTGGGGGCGCAAGGTCTCGCTCCCCGGCGCCTTCCTGATCGCGCTCTCGACCTTCCAGGCGGAGTTCGACTTCGGCGTGCCCCAGTTCCGCTTCGTCTTCGCGCCGATGCTGGTCATGCTCGCGGCCGCCGCGGCGCTCGTCGCGGCGCGCATCGTCGCCGGGCGCGGTGGCGCGATCGGCGCCGTCCTCTTCTTCCTCGCCGTTCGCGGGGCCTACGCGCTGATTATCGGCCCGATCCTCGGCCAGTCGCTGCCGCACTTTCCGCTCTATCTGCCCGAGGCGATCTTGGTCGAGCTCGTCGCGCTGGCAATCTCGCCGGTGCGCCGGACGCTGCCCTTCGCCCTGACCGCCGGAGCGCTGGTCGGGACGATGGGCCTCGCCGCCGAATGGGGCTGGTCTCACATCTTCTCGCCGATCCCCTGGCCCTCGACGCTGCTACCCGAGGGCGCGATCCTCGGCCTGGCGATGGCGCTTGCCGGCGCGATGGTCGGCGCCTGGATCGGCGCCAGGCTGATGTCCGACCAAATTCCCCGCATGCCTTCGCTGAGGTACGCCGGCGCCGTCTCGGCGGCGCTTATCGCTGCGCTGATCGGGTTCGCCCTCTACAAGCCGGCCGACCAGGGCTTGAGCGCATCGGTTGCGCTGACCGACGTCCAGCCCGGCCCGGATCGGACCGTCAACGCGACGGTGACGATGAGCCCGGCGAGCGCCGCCGACGACGCCGTCTGGTTCAACGTCACCGCCTGGCAGGGCGGCGGCCTGGTCGTCGACAGCCTGCGGCGGGTGCGCGAGGGCGTTTATCAGACGACCGAGCCGATTCCCGTCCACGGCGACTGGAAGGCGGACATCCGCCTGCAGCGGGGCAACTCGCTGATCGCACTGCCGATTTACCTGCCCGAGGACCCCGCGATTCCCGCCAAGGGCGTGCCGGCCTCCGCGCAGTTCACGCGGCCGTTCGTCGCCGACCACAAAGTGCTCCAGCGCGAGCAGAAGTCGGTCGCGGGCTGGTTGACGCCGGTCGCATATTCGGTCGTGCTCGTGCTGGCGCTCTGTCTGCTCGGCTTCATCGCCTGGGGCATCCACAGGATCGCCGTCGTCAGGGGCGAGCCGGGCTCGCCGGTCGCCGGCCGGTCGCCGAAGGCGAAGCGGGCGCGCAAGACGCCCCACGACCCGATGCCGGTCACATGAGCGCCGCCTTGATTCCGCTCGCCCACGCCGGGCACCTGCTGCTCGCGATCCCGTTCGTGATGCCGGTGATCTTGCTCGGCGGCGGCCTCGCCTTCCTGGTGATTCGCGACCGGATGTAGGTCGACGCTCCGCCGCAGCTCCGGAACCGCCAAAATCCGTGACATGGAGAGGGCGGCGGTATGAGGGTGATCCCCACCCCCGAGGAGCTCGCGGCCGGGGTCGCGAACGCTTACGACGCCTTCATCGGCGGCGGCATCGCCGACACGCGGCCGATGCGGTCGTCGATCATCGACGAGGGACCAAAGCGCGCCGTGCATCGCTACTGGCCGCGGCCCGATGCGGTTTCGCCGCACGGCGCGCCGGTTTTGCTGGTGCCGCCGCTTGCGGCGCCCGCCTTCTGCTTCGACCTGCGGCGCGGGTGCAGCCTGGTCGAGTACCTACTCGAGGCCGGCCGCAAGGTCTATCTCGTCGACTACGGGCAGATCGCCTTCTCGGATCGCAACTTGGGCATCGAGGACTGGGTAGAGGACATCCTGCCCAGCGCAATCGCCGCTGTCCATGAGGACAGCGGCGGCGAGGATCTACAGCTCGTCGGCTGGTGCCTCGGCGGGATCATGTCGTTGCTGGCGATGGCCGAGAAGCCGCTGCCGGTGCGCTCGCTGGCGATGGTCGCGAGCCCGTTCGACTTCACCCAGGTGCCGATGGTCGCCCCATTGCGGCCGCTCGTCGACTTCACCGGCGGCCGCATCGTCACCAGCCTCTACCGGGTGATGGGCGGCGCCCCGAAGCGGCTGGTCAAGTACGCGTACCAGCTCGCCGCCTTCGACAAGTACGTGACCAAGCCGCTGGCGATCGCCCGCAACCTCGACGACCGCGACTTCCTCGCCCAGATCGAGGCCGTCGACCGGTTCACCGCCAACATGGCCGCCTACCCGGGCCGGACCTTCGGCCAGCTCTACCACCGCTTCTTCCGCATCAACGACCTCGCCGACGGCACGATCGACCTCGACGGCGACACGATCAGGCTCGCTGGGGTCGACACGCCGGTGATGTCGATCGCCGGCGAGGGCGACGGCATCGCACCGGTCGGCGCTGTTCACGCCGTGCGCGAGTTCCTGCCCGGCGTCCGCATCGACACGGCGCCCGGCGGCCACCTCGGGGTGCTCACCGGGCGCGCGGCGCGGCGCACAACCTGGCCGATGATCGAGGAGTGGCTCGGCGAGCACGACCCGCGCCGCGGCCGCGAAGCCGCGCCGCCCCTGGCCCCGCGACCGCTGCAAACCGCATGACGAGCTTCGCATGAGACAGCTGACCAGCCTCGACGCGCAGTTCCTCGCCCTCGAGAACTCGCGGCAGACCGGCCACGTCGCCGGGCTGACGATCCTCGACCCGTCGACGGCGCCGAAGGGCAAGCTCGATCTCGAAGACATCCAGCACCTGATGGAGGAGCGCCTGCCGCTGCTGCCGCCGCTGCGCTGGCGCCTCGCCGAGGTCCCGTTCGGGCTCGACTACCCGTACTGGATCGACGATCCCGACTTCGACCTCGACTTCCACGTCCGCGAGCTGGCGATGCCGCCGGGGACCGGCGACGAGAAGCTCGCCGCGCAGGTTGCCCGGATCGTCGCCCGGCCCCTCGACCGGGCCCGGCCGCTGTGGGAGATCTACCTGATCCACGGCGTCGACGATGGCGACCACATGGCGCTGCTGACCAAGATCCACCACTCGCTCGTCGACGGCCTCTCCGGCGCCGAGATCATGGGAGTCCTCTTCGACCTCGACGCCAACGGCCGCGACGTCCCCGAGGCAAAGGACAACGGCGGCGATCGCGAGCCGAGCGACGTCGAGATGCTCGCCCGCGGGCTGCTCGGGTTGCCGCGCTACCCGCTGCGGGCCCTGCGCTCGCTGCCGCGCGCGCTGCCCAACCTCGATGAGGCGCCGGTGTTCAGCGTCATCCCCGGCTCCTCGCTGGTCGCCCGGGTTGCCGAGACCCTCGGCAACGCCGTCACTCGAAGCGAGTCCGGCACCCTCGGCCACACCGACCTGAAGGCGCCGAAGACGTCGTTCAACGGGCGCATCTCCCCCCATCGCCGCTTCGTCTTCGGTCGGATGCCGCTCGAAAAGGTCAAGGACGTCAAAAATGCCTTCGGCTGCACCGTCAACGACGTCGTCGTCGCGGTCTGCGCCGGCGCCGTACGCAGCTGGCTGGTCGACCACGACGAGCTGCTGCCCGAGCCGCTCGTCGCCCAGATCCCGGTCTCGGTAAGGACCGACGAGCAGATGGGGACATACGGCAACCGGATCATGCTGATGAGCGCGCCGCTGTTCACCAACGAGCCCGACCCCGTGAAACGCCTCGATCTCACCCACAAGGCGCTGCTCGAGATGAAGGAGCGCCACCGGGCGCTGCCGGCGGAGCTGCTCCAGGACGCAAACCACTTCATCCCCCCGGCGGTCTTCGCTCGTGC
>JAWVFN010000192.1:0-11029 GCA_033855935.1 Solirubrobacterales bacterium
AGCCGGACCTCGAGTCGCGCAAGAACCTGCCGGTGATGATCACCCACGGCGAGCTCGATCCGGTGATCTCGGTCGAGTTCGGCTGGAAGGCGCGCGACCTGCTGATCGAGGCGGGGCTCGACGTCACCTATCTCGAGAGCCGCATGGCGCACACGATCGACCCGCGCGTGATCCCCGAGCTGACCGAATGGATCAAGGAGCGAATCCCGCCGCCTGGTTAGCGGCAGCCGTCTTCAGCTCATCGAGGACCTTCTTGCGGTCGCCGCCGCCGGAGCCTGCCCTGTCGATGGCGGCAAGCAGCAGCTCGATCGAAGCCCTGCCCGGGTCGTCTCCGTGCACCGAGGGGGCGTCGACCAGGTTGGCGACGTCCAGCCCGCCCGGAACCGGGCCGAGCACGATCTGGGCGATGTCGGCGAGGTTGGTGATCGGCAGCGACGTGCGGCTGGCGCCCTGGTCGAGGTCGCCGACGTAGGCGATCGTCGAGGCGTCCTCGTTTGCCTGGCGGGCGTCAGCCGCCGCCGCGACCGGGGTCCAGCCGCCGGTGCCGCCCGTGTCGTCGAGGACCTTGAGCTCGATCGGGTGGCTGCCTGCCTTGCCGCCGGCGTCGGCGAGCGCTTTCTCCGCGGCCTCGGCGATCGCCTTGCCCTGCTCCGCCTGCGGGCCGCCGAGCGGCACGCTCAGGTAGACGGCGAGCGGCGCGTCGGAGGCGACTCCGCCGCTTGACGCCGCGCAACCGGAGATCGCGAACGCGGCGATTGCCGCGAGGCCCGCGAACGACCTCAACCGAAGAACACCTCGGCCTCGCTGTAGAGCGACTCGGGAACGAGCTTGAGCTCGGCCGTGGCTTCGCCCAGGGCAACGAGCTCTATGTCGGTCGAGCGCAGCGAGGTCATCATCCCCCAGTCGCCGTTGTGCGCAGCGTCGATCGCGTGCAGACCGAAGCGGGTCGCCAGCACCCGGTCGAAGGCGGTCGGGGTGCCGCCGCGCTGGACGTGGCCGAGAACCGTGGCGCGCGCCTCGTGGCCGGTGCGGGACTCGATCTCGCCCTCGAGCCAGTGGGCGACGCCGCCGAGGCGGACGTGGCCGAAGGCGTCGGTGGGCGCGTCGGCGGCGTCGGGCATCCCACCCTTGGGCTGAGCGCCCTCGGAGACGACGATGATCGGCGAGTAGTGGCTCTCGTAGCGGCGCTCGATGTACTCGCAGACCTTCTCGATCTCGAACTCGATCTCGGGGATGAGGATCACGTTGGCGCCGCCGGCGACCCCGGCGTGGAAGGCGATCCAGCCGGCGTGGCGGCCCATGACCTCGACGATCAGGGCGCGCTTGTGGCTCTCGGCGGTCGTGTGCAGGCGGTCGATCGCCTCCATCGCGATGTTGACCGCGGTGTCGAAGCCGAAGGTGTAGTCAGTCGCGCCAAGATCGTTGTCAATGGTCTTGGGCACGCCGACGACCCTGACGCCCTGCTCTGAGAGCTTGCTGGCGACGCCGAGCGTGTCCTCGCCGCCGATCGCGATCAGCCCGTCGACGCCGTCGGACGCGAGGTTGGCGACGAGCTTCTCGACCCCGCCGTCCTCCTTCATCGGGTTGGTTCGTGACGAGCCGAGGATCGTGCCCCCCCGGGGCAAGATCCCGCGCACCTCGGGGACGCCGAGCGGATTGCTGTCGCCCTCTAGCGGCCCGCGCCAGCCGTCGCGGTAGCCGACGAACTCGTGGCCGTAGACGCCGACGCCCTTGCGCACGATCGCGCGGATCACCGCGTTGAGCCCGGGGCAATCGCCTCCGCCGGTGAGGACGCCGATCTTCATCGGCTCATCCTACGGAGACGCGTCGGCTGCCCCGAGGGCTTCGAAGGCCTCTGTGCGGCTCTCGTATCCGCCGAGGCGATGGATCAGGCCGTCGCGCATCGTCCCACCCTGATGGAGGCTGACCTCGACCTGGGCGCCGGTCACCCTCAACACCAGGCTCGAGATGACGAAGACGACGAAATGGTCCCCGCGCTGCTCGAAGCTCAATGGCATTATCTCGGTCGACTCCCAACCCTGCTGTTTGTGGGCCCAGAACCGGCGCATGCCCTCGTGGCCCCGGTAGATCGGGTCGAAGCCGCTCAACCCGGAGCTGGGAACGTATTCGACCTCCTCGTGGAAGTTGCTGACCCACTCATCGCATTCTCCCGAGCTCCAAACCTCGTACATGCGCCGGACCAGCTCCTCGGTCGTGGAACGTTCGGCGGGGCTGCGGCTCGTCTGAGAAGGATCGGCATTCAGCCGTGCGACCGATGGGCCGGCACGATGGCCGTTGGTTTTCGCGGGGTCCCCCGGATGTTGCGCGTATCCGCCTGGGCCTCGGCCACGGGCCCACGTCAGCGCTTCCTCAGCCTCCTCGAGAAGCTGGCGGGGACGGAGAACCGAGCGGTCTCCGATGCTGCTCGAGCCGATGCTGAACGTGATGTCGATCGTCTCCCCCCTTCTCTCGAGCTCCAGAGGCGAGGCGAACGCCTTCGGCAGGCTCTCGCTCGTCGGCACCATCCCGCTCGGCGCCTCTACCCCCTCACAAAGAACGAGGAACTCGTCGGCTCCCACCCTGGCCACGGTGTCGCTCTCGCGAGTGCAAGAGCGGAGCCGTTCGGCCGCCAGCACCAGGACAGAATCGCCGAGCAGTTGCCCGTGGCGCTCGTTGACGTCTTTGAAGCCATCCACGTCGATCAAGGTGACGCTGAGCTCGGTCTCGCCCTGCGCCGCCAACTCGAACGCGTGGTCGAGGCGGTCGAGGGCCAAGGTCCGATTCGCCAACCCGGTCAGCGGGTCGCGCAGGGGACGGCTGCGAGCAGCCTGGAGGTCGCGCTCGAGCTGCAGAGTGCCGGCCTTGCGCTCGCTGACGTCCTGGCATGCCCCGACGAGGCGCGTGGTCTTTCCAGCCTCGTCGGTGAGGGCCGTGATCCTCGACTCGATCCAGCGGACCTTGCCGTCAGGACGAACGATCCGATACTCGTCGCTGCCCGGCTTGCCCGTTTCGAGCACCTGCTCGATCCTGCGGCGGCGCTCGTCGCGATCCTCGGGGGGGACCAGCTCGAGGTAGCCCTCGAACGTGGCGGCGCCCTCGCCGTCGGGCTCGATGCCGAAGATCCGGTAGAGCCCCTCTGACCAGGTCACCCGATCGTCGGCCAGGTCCCATTCGAAACTCCCGACCTTGGTCAGCTCTTGCGAGGTGATCAGGAGTGCCTGCCTCGCTTCGAGGAGGTCGCGTCCGCGCTTCCGATCGGTGATGTCGAGCGCGGCGCCAGACATCCGCACGGGCTTGCCGTCGCCGTCTGTAAAGGTCCGGGCGCGGGCGATGACGGTCCGGGTTTCGCCATCCGGGCGGATGATTCGATACTCCTCCTCAAAGTCGGCGCCGCTGTCCCGCGAGCTCTGGAAGGCCGCGTCGATCCGTTCGAGGTCATCAGGGTGCATCAACTCGCGGGCCGACTCGAACGACGGCTCGAACTCCTCTGGATCGACGCCAAAGATCCGATACAGCTCGTCGGACCAGCGCCGAACGTTGTCGACCAAATCCGTCTCCCAGCTGCCCACCCCGGACACGGCCTGGGCCTCGGCCAGCGCGGCCTCCCTCCGGCGCAGCTGCTCCTCTGCGGCCTTGCGCTCGGTGATGTCGAGTGCGGCGCCGACATTTCGCACCGGCTCACCGTCCCGGCCCGTGAAGGTCCGCGCACGAGCGATGACCGCTCGGATCTCGCCATCCGGGCGCACGATTCGATACTCGCTCTCGAAGTAACCGCCGGCTTGCAGCGAGCCCTCGAACGTCGCGACGACCCGTTCGCGGTCGTCCGGATGGAGGAACGCGAGACCCGATTCAATCGTGGGCTCGTACTCCTTGGGATCGACGCCGATAAGCCGGTAGAGCCCGTCGGACCAAAGCTGAACGCCACTGACGAAATCCGACTCCCAGCTGCCAACCCCGGACACGGCCTGGGCCTCGGCCAGCGCCGCCTCCCGGCGCCGCAGCAGCTCTTCGGCGGCCCTGCGGGCTGTGATGTCGACCACGGCGCCGACTGTTCGCAACGGCTCTCCGTCGGCGTCGACAAAGCAGCGCCCGCGCGCCATCAGGGTCCGGACTTCCCCGTCGGGGCGAATGAACCGGTACTCGACCTCAAAGCTCGTCCCGGTCTTCATTGCCTCGTCCACCGCCGCCTCGAACCCCTCGCGATCATCGGGGTGGATGGCCGCCAAGAAAGACTCGAAAACCGGCTCTGACTCCTCGGGGTCCAAACCGAGTATCCGATACATCTCCTCAGACCACTCGAGGGTGCCACGCACCAAATCGCGGTCCCAGCTACCGACGTTGGCGACGGCCTGCGACTCGGCGAGCGTTGCCTCTCGCCGGCGAACCTCTTCTTCAGCGGCCTTGCGGCTGCTGATATCGGTCGAGATTCCGATCACGCCGGTCACGGCGCCGGATGCATCTCGCAGCGGGGCCTTCGTGGTCAGGTAGACGCGTGTCTCACCGTCGCCGTCCACGGTCGCATCCTCGTAGGTCCGCGAAACACCGTCGGCGACCACGGCTTCATCGATCTCACGGATCATCGCCGCCTGCTCGGGGAATACCTCCTGATCGGTCTTGCCAACGAGCTGATCGGGCTCCAGACCGAGTACGGCAGCGCCGGCGGCGTTGGCCATCAGATAGCGGCCGTCGAGATCCTTGACGTAGACGGCGGCGTCCTCGATCCCCTCATATGCGTCTTCCAACAGGAGATCCCTATGGGGTGCTTCTGTAGCCACTGCATGCCTCACTGAGCCCGTTTGCTGCGGCTCTGGACGAGTTTCGGAGTGTACGTTCCGCTCCTAAGTATCGCTGCTCCACCTCTGCCACAGACGCGGGCCGCGCGGAAGGTCGATCTCCCCGGTGACCCGGAAGCCGTGGCTGGCCTAGGCCTTGAGCTTGGCGATCAACGGCTGGGCGATGCGGTCGAGAACGCCGTTGAAGACGATGAAGAGGAAGACGATCGCGCAGACGGGCCCGCCCCAGCCGAAGACCGTGTAACAGGTGACCAGGGCGCAGAGCGCGACGACGGTGAATACGAGGAGCCGCATCGCGGGAAATCTACCGGCTAAGGGCGTCGCGGACCTCGGCGAGGAAGCCGGACACCTCGCGGGCGGCAGCTTCGGGGCTGTCGGCTTCGTCGACCGCGCGCACCAGCCGGGTGCCGATGATCACTCCGTCGGCGATCTCGCCGACCTCGGCGGCCTGCTCGGGGGTCGAGATTCCGAAGCCGACGGCGGCCGGCACCGGGGACGTTTCGCGGACGCGTGCGGTCAGGTCGCGGAGCTCGGGGGCCAGCTCCTTGCGCTCGCCTGTCGTCCCGGTGGTCGAGACGACGTAGACGAAACCGGTGGCGAGTTCGGCGATCCGCGCGAGCCGGTCGTCGGGAGTCGTCGGGGCGACCAGTGGGACGAGGGCGAGGCCGCGGGCGGCGAGCGCCTCGCGCACCTCGGTGGCTTCCTCGAGCGGCATGTCGGGGACGATCGCGCCGGCGGCGCCGGCATCGGCGAGGCGGCCGGCGAAGCGCTCGGCGCCGAGGGTCAAGACCATGTTCGCGTAACACATGACCAGCACCGGAACGCGATCGGCGACGCCCGCGACGGCGGCGAGGGCCGAGTCGAAGGTGGCGCCGTTGGCGAGCGCCTTGGTGTCGGCAGAGTGGATCGTCGGGCCGTCGGCGAGCGGGTCAGAGAAGGGAATGCCGAGCTCGATCAGGTCGGCACCAGCTTCCGCGTAGGCCTCGGCGACTGCCGTCGCGGTAGCCGGATCGGGGAAGGCGCCCATCATGTACGGCATCAACGCGGCGCGGCCGTCGCCCTTGGCAGCCTCGAAAACAGCTGCGATCCGGTCCACCCCGCTCGCGCCCTCCCCCGACAGCACCGGACGCGAAGCGGAGGAGCTGTCGGTTGATATCGGGTCAGGCATCGAGGGGCCCCATTCGCTCGAGGGCCTCGGCCAAGTCCTTGTCACCGCGGCCGGAGAGCGTAAGCACGTCGTAGCCGTCAGAGGCAGGGTTGTCGAGCAGCCAGGCGATCGCATGGCTCGGCTCCAGCGCCGGGATGATGCCCTCGAGTCTCGCGAGCTCGCCGAAGGCGGCGAGGGCGTCGACGTCGGTGACGGCCTCGTAGCGGGCGCGTCCCTCGTCGCGCAGCAGCGCGTGCTCGGGGCCGACGCCCGGATAGTCGAGCCCGGCCGAGATCGAGTGGGCTTCGAGGATCTGGCCGTCCTCGTCGGCGAGGACCGAGGACATCGCGCCGTGGAGCACGCCGGTGCGCCCGGCCACCAGAGAGGCCCCGTGCTTCGCGTCGAGCCCCTCCCCCGCGGCCTCGACGCCGATCAGCTCGACGCCGTCGTCCTCGATGAAGGCGGTGAAGGTGCCGATCGCATTGGAGCCGCCGCCGACGCAGGCGATCACCCGCGCGGGCAGGGCGCCCTCGGCGGCGAGCGCCTGCTCGCGAGCCTCGTCGCCGATCACCCGCTGGAGGTCGCGGACGAGCGCCGGGTAGGGCGCCGGGCCGACGACCGAGCCGATCACGTAGTGAGTGGTCGCGACGCTCGCGACCCAGTCGCGGATCGCGGCGCTGACGGCTTCCTTCAGCGTCCTTGCGCCGGCCTCGACCGGGATCACCTCGGCGCCGAGCAGCTTCATCCGCTCGACGTTGGGCGCCTGGCGGCGGATGTCCTCCGTGCCCATGTAGACCGCGCACTCGAGGCCGAGCAGGGCGCAGGCGGTCGCGGTCGCGACGCCGTGCTGGCCGGCGCCGGTCTCGGCGATCACCCGCTGCTTGCCCATGCGCTGGGCGAGCAGCGCCTGGCCGATCGCGTTGTTGATCTTGTGGGCACCGGTGTGGGCGAGGTCCTCGCGCTTGAGGTAGACGCGGCCCTCGACACGCTCCGAGAGGCGCTCGGCGAGATAGAGCGGCGTCGGCCGCCCGATGAAGTCGCGGTTGAGGGCACCGAGGCGCTGCTGGAACTCGCCGTCGTCCCTGGCCTCGGCCCAGGCAGCGGTGAGCTCATCGAGCGCCGCGATCAGCGTCTCGGGGACGTAGCGGCCCCCGTAGGGGCCGAACCGCTCGTCAACGGCGGTGGTCATCGAGCCGCCTCGTCGATCCACGGCGCGCGGACCCTATCGTCGGGCACGCCGACCGTCTCGAAGAACGCCTCGACCAGCTTCGGATCCTTCACTCCCGGCTCGGCCTCGACGCCGGTGACGACGTCGACCGCGAACGGGTGGGCGGTGTCAATCGCCTCGTTGACGTTCTCCGGGGTAAGCCCACCGGAGAGCACCATCGGGATCTGCGAGCGCCGCTCGCTGAGCAGGCTCCAGTCGAAGGTCTGACCCGTGCCGCCGCGCAGATCGGGCACACGGGCGTCAAAGAGGTGGAAATCAGTGCGGAAGGCCTCGGCGGCTCGAACGTCGCCGGCGTCGCTGACCTGGAATGCCTTGATCACCTTGGCGCCGGTGCGCCGTGCCGCCTCCTCACAGAACTCGGTCCCCTCGTCACCGTGGAGCTGGAGGATCGTCAGCTGGGCGTTCTCGGCGGCTGCCGTGACCTGGTCGAGGGTCGCGTTGACGAAGACGCCCGCAACCTCGCAGCGGCGTTTCATCGCGGCGCCGATCTGCGCCGCGGTTTCCGGCGCGACGTAGCGGGGGCTGCCCTCGTAGTGGATCAGCCCGACGGCCCAGGCCCCGAGGCCCGCCGCCTGCTCGGCGTCGGCGAGGCTGGTCATGCCGCAAACCTTGATTCGCGTGGTCACGCGACAAGGTTGGCAGACCGCGCCGACCCGCTTGCTAATGCGCTTGCGCGGCTCTTACTGGCCCGGAATGCCCGGGATCTGCGGAGTCTGAGGGGTCGTGCCCGAGTTCGAGTCCTGGATCTGGGTCGGGCGGTCGCCGAGCGTCACCTTGATGTCCTGGGGCTTGCCGCCGCGGAGGATGCCGAGCGTGAGCGTGTCGCCGGGCTTGGCGTTGTTGACGGCGCTGACCACATCGTCCATGCCCTGGATGTCCTTGCCGTTGACCTTGACGATGATGTCGCCGCCGAGGGCGACCTGCTGTCCACCGACCGTGGCCTGACTGGTGCCGCCTTGGAGGCCCGCCCGCTGCGCGGGGCCGCCCTGGTAGGCCTGCTGAACCAGTGCGCCATGGTCGATGGGAAGATTGAGGGCCTTCGCCAGGGCCGGCGTCACATCGGCGCCGGAGACTCCGAGGAAGGCCCTCTTCACCTGACCGGTGGAGATAAGTTGGTGGACGACGTCGCTGGCGGTGTCGATCGGAACCGCGAAACCGATGCCGACGGAGCCTTGGCCGCCGCCGGTCTCGATCTGAGAGTTGATGCCGATCACGCGGCCGTCGGAGTCGAGCAGCGGGCCGCCGGAGTTGCCGGGGTTGATCGCCGCATCGGTCTGGATCACGTCGCTGATCGAGAAGCCGTTGGGGGCGTTGATCTCGCGCTGGAGCGCCGAGACGATGCCCGAGGTGACCGTGTTGTCGAGACCGAACGGATTGCCGATTGCGACCACGGGGTCGCCCACCTGGACCGAGGAGGAATTGCCCAGCTGCAGTGGATGGAGGCCGTCGGTGTTGCTGACCTGGAGCAGGGCGACGTCGGAAGACGGGTCGGAGCCGACGACCTTGGCGTCCTGGGTCGAGTTGCCGATTTTGACCGTGACCTTCGAGGCGCCGGAGACAACGTGGTTGTTGGTGAGGATGTGGCCCGAGCTGTCGATCACGAAGCCCGAGCCCGTCGCCTCGCTCTGCTGCTGCTGGGGAAAGAGGCCGAACGGCGACTGGACCTTCTGGGTCTTGTCCGCTGTGACGTAGGCGACGCCACTCGAGTCCTTGGCGTAGATCTGGCCGACGGTCAAGCCTTTGCCGCTGGTGTCGCTGACCGGCCGGGTCAGCGGCGGCTGGGTGATCTGCGCCGTGTCGCTCGAGTTCGAGTCGACCCAGCCGACCGCGATCGCGAACCAGCCGAGCAAGCCGACGACGAATCCACCGAGGACGGCCGACCCGAAGGGCTTGCCGAAGAAGTTCCTTACCTTGGCCACGAGCCGAGTATCGGCGGAGGCCCTCAACCATCGCTAAATCCGAGGAACCGGTTACTTAAAGGTGATGTTCGGAGGTCGGCGCTTCGCCGGCGAGCAGGTTGCTGACCGCGGCCTCCGGGTCGTCGGCGCGCATCAGCGACTCGCCGATCAGGACCGCGTCGACTCCGATCTCGCTGAGCTCGGAGAGCTGATCGGAGTAGGCGATGCCGCTTTCTGAGACGACGGTCTTGCCGGCGGGGACGTCGGGCATCAGCTCGAAGGTGGTCTGGACGTCGACGCTGAAGTCGTCGAGGTTGCGGTTGTTGATGCCGATCACGTCGGCGCCGATATTGAGCGCCGTGTCCAGCTCGTCGTCCGAGTGGACCTCGACGACGACGTCGAGATCGATGTCACGGGCCTCGAGGTAGAGGTGCTCGATCTCGTCGGCGGGGAGCGCGGCGACGATCAACAGCACGGCGTCGGCGCCGTTCGCCGCCGCCTCATAGAGCTGGTAGGGCTCGACGACGAAGTCCTTGCGCAGGATCGGCAGATCGGTGGCGAGTCGGGCGGCGCTGAGATCGTCGATCGAGCCCCCGAAGTGGCGCTCCTCGGTCAGGACCGAGAGCGCCGCGGCGCCGCCGCGCTCGTAGGCGCTGACGATCTCGGCGACATCGGCGCCGGGCCTGATCTCGCCGACGCTCGGCGAGCGCCGCTTGAACTCGGCGATCAGCGACAGGCCCGGCCGGGTCAGGGCCTCGTTGAACGGGCGCCGGTCGTCCTCGCGGCTGCCCATCTGCTCCTCGAGCTGGGCGAGCGACACGATGGCACTTCGGCGTTCGGTCCCCTCCCGGGCAGCCGACACGAGCTCTTCAATCATGGCCATGCGCTCAAGACGTTAGCTGGCCGGTCTTATCGGTCAAGCGTCGCAACAGATCCGCCGCCGCGCCGGAGTCGATCGTCTCGGCGGCGAGCTTGATTCCGTCCGCGAGGTCGTCGGCTTTGCCGCCGACGAAGATCGTCGCCCCGGCGTTGAGGAGGACGAGATCGCGCGGCGCTCCGACCTCGCCGCTGAAGATCGCGTTGACGACGCGGGCGTTGTCGTCGGGGCTGCCGCCGGCGATGTCGGCGAGCTCGGCAGGCTTCAGGCCCAATTCCCCGGGCTCGGCGAACCACTCCTCGGTCTTGCCGTCAGCGATCTCGATCACGCGGGTCTTTGTCTCGATGCTGAGCTCGTCCATGCCGTCTTCGCCGGAGACGACGAGCGCGTGCTCGGTGCCGAGGCCGAGCAGGGCCTCGGCGATCGTCTCCTGGTAGGCGCGGTCGGAGACGCCGAGGAGCTGGCGCGACGCGCCGGCCGGGTTGGTCAGCGGCCCGAGGAAGTTGAACACGGTGCGCACGGCGAGCTGCTTGCGCACCGGCATCACGTGCTTCATCGCCGGATGGTGTGCCGGGGCGAACATGAAGCCGAAGCCAATCTCGTCGATGCAGGCGGCGACCTGGTCCGGCTCGAGGTCGATCCTGACGCCGAGCGCCTCGAGCAGGTCGGCCGAGCCCGACTTCGAGGTCGAGGAGCGATTGCCGTGCTTGGCGACGAAGCAGCCGGCGGCGGCGCCAACGAGCGCGGCCGCGGTCGAGACGTTGAACGTCGTCGGCCCGCCGCCGGTGCCGGCGGTGTCGACGAGGTCGGCGCGGTCGACCTCGACGTGGGCGGCGAGCGAGCGCATCGTCCGCGCCAGCCCGACGAGCTCGGCGACGGTCTCTCCTTTCGAGCGCAGCGCGACGAGGAAGGCGCCGGTCTGCACCGGGCTGGCGCGGCCGCCCATGATCTCCTCGAGTACGGCGGAGGTGTGGTCGGCGGTCAGGTGCGAGCCGGCGGCGACCTCGTCGATCGCGCGGGTCAGCACGTCGTTCGTTTCAGGCCCCTCGGTCATGCCGGACCGGCGTCGAGAAAATTGGCGAGCAA
>JAWVFN010000193.1:0-13044 GCA_033855935.1 Solirubrobacterales bacterium
CAAGCGTGTGATGGGGAATCGTGTTTCGTGCACCTCCTCGCGCACATGGATTGAAGCCGAGGAGGCTTGCAATGCCAGAAGGCACCGTGAAGTGGTTCAGCAACGAGAAGGGCTATGGGTTCATCACCCCGGATGACGGCGGCAAGGACCTGTTCGTCCACTTCTCGGCGATCGCCGGCGAGGGATTTCGTTCCCTCAACGACGGCGCCCGTGTCAGCTACGAGCCGGATGAGGGCCCCAAGGGCCCCGTCGCGACCAACGTCGCGGAGCTCGCGGGTTAGCTGAGAGAATTCGGACCGGGCCGGGCGCCGAGGCGTCCGGCCCGAGTCCACCCCTCACGGGGGCGTAGCTCAGTTGGTTAGAGCGCCGGCCTGTCACGCCGGAGGCCGCGGGTTCGAGTCCCGTCGCTCCCGCTAGTCGAAGTGCCGGTGCTCCCATGCCGGCTCGGGCCGGCCGGCATTAAGGCGGCAGTCAGAAAGTGACGCCAGCATGCCCGCATCTCTCGGCGGCGGAAGGTCTTCATTGGTGTGGCGCTCGCCGTAGCGGCGGCCGCTGGAACGATGGCGGTTCGCCACTTCTTCGGCCATGGCCGCCGCGACGTCGGCCGCGGCCCATTCGGTCCCACCAGGGCAGTTGGCGCTCCACGCCCGGGTGAGCGTCGTCCCAACCTGGTCGTGATCATGACCGACGACCAGGAGAACGCGACGCTCCGCTACATGCCGCAAACGCGAGCGTTGATTGCGCATCAGGGGATGCGATTCAACGACGCGCAGGCGAGCTTCACACTCTGTTGTCCGTCGCGAGCGACGTTTCTCACCGGCGAATACGCGCACAACCACGGAGTTCTCGGCGACTCCGCCCCTACCGGCGGTTGGTACAAGTTCAACAGGGACGGGAAAGAGGCCAAGGACCTTCCCGTCGCGCTGCAACACGCGGGCTACAACACGGCTCTAATCGGCAAGTACCTGAACGGGTGGGGTGCCGATACACCCGTTTCCAAACCGCCCCCGCCCCCGCCGGGTTGGACTCAGTTCTACGGGGGGGTGGGCCGCACCGTTTACAACATGTGGGGCTTCACCATCGCCCACAACGGTCACGCGCACACCTATCCCAACGACCCGTCGAACGCCGCCGCCTATCAGACGAACGTGCTCACCAATCTCGCGACCCGTCAAATCCGCAGATTCGCGGGCCAGCGCCGTCCGTTCATGGTCAGCGTCTTTCCCGTAGCCCCTCACTACGAGGAGAACCCTGCTGTCCGCCGTGGGTATATCCGGCCTGCCCCGAAGTATCGCCACGCGCTCGCCGGGCTGCAGCTGCACAGGACGCCGTCGTTCAACGAGCGCAATGTCTCGGATAAGCCGCCCTACATCCGCCGGCGCCAACTCCTCGCGCCGAAGCTGATCACGAAGCTGACCCGCCAGAACCTTGGCCGCGTCCAGAGCCTCCTATCCGTCGACGACATGGTCGGCAGGATCGTCGCCGAGCTGAAGAGGACCGGCCAGCTCGCGAACACGGTGATCCTGTTCACCTCCGACAACGGCTTTGTGCAGGGTCAGCACCGGATCTTCCACGGCAAGATCGTTCCCTACGGAGATTCGCCCCGCATCCCGCTCATCTTCCGCGGCCCGGGCTTCCTTCGCAACGCGAAGTCGCGGGCCGTGGTCGCGAACATCGATCTCGCCCCGACTCTGCTGCGGCTGGCACACGCTCATCCGCTGATTCAGCCTGACGGGATCTCGCTGCTGCCCCTGCTGCACGGGAAGGCGACGGCCACCGGCCGCGATCTGCTGCTCGAAGACCTGGACAAGGCCTCCGTCGGGGAGGAGGGCACAGGCGGGGGGAGTTACGAGCCCTATCAGGCGATCCGAACCAGCCGCTGGCTCTACGTCGACTACTTCGACCCGCGGCAGGGCGTCGAGCTCTACGACCTTCGCAGAGACCCCGACGATCTCCACAACCTTGCCAACGACCCACGCTACGCCCGCATCCGGTTGCGGCTGACGCGCCGGCTCGACGCGATCCGGAATTGCGCCGGTGCGAGCTGCCGCCGCGGTCGCGTCCACCCCTAGGCGGGCGGGCGCAGTGAGGCGACCGTCGGCTGCTGGAAGAGCAGCCTCATCGAATCCTCGGAGGCCCAGAAGAAGAAGGCGCCGGCGCCGCGCGCCAGCCCGGCGGCGACGCACTGGTCCGCGGTCGGAGCTCCGGTCGCGAGGATCGGCATCGGGTTACCTGGCTGCGGAACCGAAGTGAACGAGATCTGCACCGCGAGGCTGTTCTGGTTCGGGCGCTGCTTCTTGGGGATCTTCACCTTCTTCGGGATTCGCACCGTGACCACATGTCTCTTTTTGCCGTGGCCCTTGACCTTGCGGCGCTTGAGGTAGATCGTCTTCCGTACGTATTCGTCGAGCAGCGGCTTCAGCCGCGCGCCAAAGGTCGGGCCGCCGGCTGTGCAGGAGGCTTGGGTCATCACGCTCTGGACCCCGGCGTGCCGTCCACCGAGGCGGGTGTTGTTGGCGTCCAGCGTCTGACCGATCTGCCCGTAATCCCAATACTTGCCCTGCTCGATCGGGACCATCCCGACACGGGTGCCCGTGCCCCCGGGAATGCCGCCGAGGTTGGCGCTGATTGCTCGCGCCCAGCCGTTCATTCGTCTCAGCGCCTTCTTGAAGATGTAGGTGAAGGGCGGTATGGAGGGGGTGAGGGTTTGCGCATCGGCCCAGTCCGCGGGCTCCCAGTCGATCATCAGGGCGTAGAGACCCTGGTCGGCGAGCGCGTAGAGGTAGCCCGGCTGGGTTGGGTCGGGGCCGAGCCCGTTGAGGGCGACGATGCGGTTACAGGGAAACGCGGCGCGTAGCTGGGGGATCAGCTGAGCCTGAAGGCTCGGGCTCGAGCTCCCGGACTGGTCCTGAAAGCGCGTGTTGATGACGAAGATGTCCTGGGGCCGGATCCGATCGGCGAGGCCGCCCGTGGCCTCGTTGGGGTTGACGTAAGCGTTGACGTTCGACTGGTTCTGGATCCGGATCATCATCGTGAAGCGAGCCGCGGCGGTCTTCGCATTCGGCGCCAGGGTCCCGGGGATCGGCGGGCAACTCGCGGCGCGAGCGGGTGGAGCCTGGCCGACGAGGGCGAGCGTGACCGCGGCGAGCGCGCAGAGACAAACGCCCAGGCGGGCCCAACGGGACTGGAACGTTCCTGCCATGCGTTCTCAACGTAACCAGCGCCGGTGGGCGAAGTTGCGGGCGGCCTACCATTCGGGCGTGGCCGCAGTCGAGATCGAGACCCCGCACGGGCCGGCGAAGGCCCACTTGCACCCGGCCGCCAAGCCAACGGCGGCGCTGATCCTCGGGCACGGCGCCGGGGGCGGCGTCGACGCACCGGATCTGGTCGCAGTGACCGAGGCAGCCGTGGCGGAAGGCATCTTGGTCGCGCTCGTCGAGCAGCCTTATCGAGTGGCCGGCAAAAGCTCGCAGCCGGCGGCAAGCACGATCGACGACGCCTGGAGGGCGGTGGTCGAGGAGCTGGTCGGGGGCGAGCTCGCCGGTTTGCCGGTCGTCACCGGCGGCCGCTCGGCGGGGGCGCGGGTTGCCTGCCGCACAGCCGAGGAAGACGGCGCCGTCGCGGTTCTCTGCCTCGCCTTTCCTCTCCAGCCGCCGCCGCGCAAGGGCAAGCCGCCGTCTCCCGACCGCCTCGACGAGCTCGACGCCGTCAAGGTCCCGGTGCTGGTCGTCCAGGGCGAACGCGATCGTTTCGGGATGCCGCCGCCCGGGTCGCGGCGGACGGTCGTCACGGTGCCCGGCGACCACAGCCTGCGTAAGGACCCGGAAGCCGTTGCCGCTGCGGTCCGCGACTGGCTGCCGGGCGTCGTCGCCGAGGCGGCGCCGGCGGGGGCCTGACCCCGGGGGCGCGATAGGTTGCGCCGTGATGGCGTTTCACGTCCAGATCAGCCGCTCGTTTCACCACGCGCGCGAGTTCAATCTCAGCGAGGAGCAGCTGCGGCAGACGATCATCGATCCCTGGCGGCGCGGCGAGAGGATCGAGCTCGGCGACCGCGAGTGGGAACCGCGCGATTGCGATTTGCTGATCCTCGAAGGCCCCGAGCTCTCGATGCCGGAGCTGGGGATCGGTCAGGGCTGGGGCAACGCCGAGAAGTCCGCCGAGAACGTGACACGGAAGCTGCTCGCGGGCCCGACCGAAGCGAGCCGCAAGGTCGCGGTCCTGGCGGAGACGCTGACTGCGCAGCTCTCGGTGACGACCCTGCTCGACCGCTTGGGATTGACGCCGGTCGACTGGGCTGTAGCCAGATCGCAGATCGCCTCGCCCGGAGGCGACGGCCGGAACGGTGACGGCGTCGGCTTCGCGCTGCTGGTGATCGAGGAGGTGCCCCCGTCGGGGACCTGGCTGTTCGAGGCCGGTCTCGCGATCGGCGCTCTGGGCAACCGCGCGATCGCGGCGCAGTTCGGCAGCGAGGACCCGCCGACCGAGCTGCAGCGGTTCGAGGTGATCCGGCTGGCGCCCGACGACGCATCTTCCCTCCGAGCCCTGTCGGAGGGGCTGCGACGCGCCGGGTGCGACATCCAGCCGCCCCCGGGGTGAACGCACTGTGGCGCCACCCCGGGGATTTGGAGCGCTTTAGGCGGTAGCGCGCTTCTTGCCGGCGAACAGCTTGCTGGCGAACTTGACCGGCGTGCCGTTTGCGACGGCGATGACCGGAGCCTTTGCCGTCTCGAGGGCGTACTCGGCGGCGGCGCTGAGCGTGACCTGCCCCTTCTTCGAGTCGGGGGCGGAGCCGACGACCAGCAGGTCGGCGGGCTGGCCCGGATCGACAACCTCGGCTCCGAGCGCGGAGGCCAGGGAGTCGGCGGTTTCGGCCGCGGCCTTGTCATCACCCTCGGCGATGACGCCGATCTTGTTGATCTCCACCGAATTCGAACGGAGCCCGGCGGGGGCAATCGCAACGGCGGCGGGGCCGCCGTTCAGCAGGCGCTGGGCCGAGGTCTGCGGGTGGACGGAGCCGGCGGCGGTATGCGCGTCGGAGCCGAAGACGACCACATCGGCGTTCTCGGACTCGGCGAGCCGGCGAAGACCGTCGGGGGTCGAGGCGTTGACGATCACGTGGCGATCGGCGGCGGGGGCCCCAATCGAGCGGGCGCCGCGCTCGAGCAGCTGGTCGGCATCCTTCTCGTCGACAGCGTCCCGGTCGCGGTCCTCCTCCTGGGCGTGACGAACATAGGCGAGGGCAACGTCGGCGCCGGCGCCCGAGAGGATCCGTGCGAGTGCGACGGCGTCCTCGTCGTTGGCGGTGCCGTCATAGGAAACGATGAGCTTGCTCATGACTTCTCCTTCCGTAGTGGGGTGCAGTACCGCAGTAAGGATGCGTCAAGATCGCTATCAGCGCAAGCACTATCCGTGATTGTTAATATCAGTACTACTTATGCTGAATGTACAAAGGCTCCGCATCCTCAGAGAGGTCGTCGCCCAGGGATCGTTCTCCGCCGCCGGCGAGGCACTCTCATATACGCAGTCCGCGGTCTCGCAGGCCGTCGCCACCCTCGAGGGCGAGGTCGGGACCGTCCTGCTCGAGCGCGACCGCCAGGGCGTGCGGCCGACCGAAGCCGGCGCGGCGCTGATCGGGCACGCCGACGGCATTCTCGCCCGCCTCGACGCAGCCGAGGCCGACGTCGCCGCGATCGCCGGCGGCCGCGGCGGCAAGCTGCGGATCGCCTCGTTCCCAACCGCCGGCGCCACCTTGATGCCGCTCGCCGTCGCGCGTTTCAGGGAGGCCTACCCCGAGGTCGAGCTCAGCCTCGCCGAAGGCGAGCCCGACGAGATCGGTCCCCGACTGCGCGCCGGCGAATTCGACCTCGCCCTGCTCTTCGAGTTCCACGGCGTCAGCGAGAAGCTCGGCTCGCGCGTTCACCGCACCGAGCTGTTCGAGGACCCGATGCACCTGGCGCTGCCCCAGGGCCACCGGCTCGCAGAGAAGCCGGTGGTCATCCTCGAGGACCTCCGCGAGGAGCCGTGGGTGCAGACGTCGTCGAGCAGCCCCTGCGCCCGCCACGTCGTGCGCTCCTGTCACGCAGCGGGCTTCGAGCCGTCGGTCTCGTTCGAGAGCGACGATTACCTGACTGTCATGGGCCTCGTTGCGGCCGGCGTCGGGGTGGCGCTGATCCCACAGCTGGCGCTGGGAGGCGCCCGCGACGACGTCACCGTCCGTCCGCTTCACCCTCAGAGCCCGGTGCGGACGATCATCGCCGCGACCGGAACCGGCGCCGCCGAGACGCCGGCCACAACCGCGATGCGCGAGGTTCTCGGCGACGTTGCCCGCGACTACGAGAAGTCGCGCCCTACGTAGAACGGCCGCCCCCACCTTTCGGTGAGGACGGCCGCCTGGTGGGCGTGAAGCCCGTTTGTTTGTCCTACCGCGCTCCTAGCGAGTACCCGAGGGGTACGCCAGCGAGGGCACGTCGGAGGGATAGACCTCGTGGCCGTGGACCGCGACGTCTCCTTCCTCCATGTCTTCTTCCTTCATCCGCAATGGGATGACCAAGCCGATCAGCTTGAGCAGGATGAAGGTGCCGATTGCACAGAACCCGATCACCCACAGCGCTGTGACGGCTTGGTCCTTCAGCAGCTCCCAGCTGCCGCCGTTGAACACGCTCAGGAATCCCGGCAAGTCGGTGGCGCCTCCGCCAGTCGCCTTGTACAGGATGATGTTCGGGTCCGCGAACAGGCCGACCATCAGGCCGCCCGCGAGGCCGGCGAACCCGTGCGTGTAGACCACGCCGAGGGTGTCGTCGACATTGCGGAACGGTCGTACTCGGCTCAGGTAGTTGAGCGCGAAGTAGACGATGATCGATCCGAACAGCCCGATCGCGAGGGCGCCCCAGCCGTTGACGAAACCGGCGCCCGGGGTGATCGCGACCAGCCCGGTGATGATGCCGTTGACGCCGCCGATCAGGCTCGGCTTGTGGCCGGTGAGGTAGTCACAGGCGATCCAGGCAAGGAACGCGATCGCACAGGCGAGGTTGGTGTTGAGAATCGCCAGTGCCGCGTCGGCTCCCGCGTAGTACGGGTCACCGCCGTTGAAGCCGTTCCAGCCCATCCACAGCAGGCCGGCTCCGACAGCGACCATCAACAGGTTGTTTGGCGCGTCGACCTCGCGGTCGCGCTTCAACCTCGGCCCGATCACCGCGGCCGCGACGAATCCAGAGACGCCGGCGGCGAGGTGAATCACGTAGCCACCCGAGAAATCGAGCGCTCCCCTTTGAGCCCACCAGCCGCCGCCCCAGATCATGAAGGCGTTGACGGTGTAGATCAGGGTCGACCAGAGGAGTACGAACGGGATCCACGCCTTGAAGTTGATCCGGCCGAGCACGGAGCCCAGCATCAGGATCGGCGTGATCGCCGCGAACACGAACTGGAAATAGACCAGCGTCGACTGACTGAAATTGAACGCCGGCCCCGTCGATATCAGCGGGATCAGCGCCTGTTTTTGCTCAGCGCCGGTTCCCAAGATCGAACTCGGGATCCCCCACATGTTGCCGAGGATGCCGGAGTCGTGGCCGAGGATGTGCATCGGATCGCCGAAGGCGAACTTGAAGCCGACGACCGACCAGGCGACGAGCACGAGCGCAAAGGCGACGAACGTCATCATCATCGAGTTCACCGACCAGCGTTTCTGCATGACCCCGCCGTAGAGCACGGCCAGGCCCGGCACGCTCATCAGCCCCACCAGTGTCGCGGCCGTCATCTGCCACGCGTTGTCGCCGGGGTTGATGAAATCCGGATATGGAATCCACGTTGGGTCCATCTGAGTTACTGCCCCTTTCTCTGGCGGGTCTCGCCAATAGGCATAGAAAATGCGAGCACGGCCGCAGGGGCGGCCGGTGAGACGCCGGGGACTCTGCCTAAGCGCGGATGGACCGGGTACATACGCGCGGATGAATTTCACCCCCGAGGTTTCGACAATCGGTATAGACGTGGGCGTGGGCGGCGGTTCTAGACTGCGCGCGTGCCTCTACAGGGACATTGGGAGCGGCAGAACACGCCGCTGAGGCGCCTGGGCAAGCGCGAATCGCGGCTGGCGGCGGTCGTCGCGGCGGCGATCGCGCTCAGCGTGGCAATCGGCACGTACTTCGTGCTCAGCCAGTCCGACCCGGCGCTCGCACCCGGTTGCGTCAAGCTCGTGTCGGGCAGCACGATGGGCGGCGTGCAGGAGACCTTGTGTGGCAACGCCGCCGCCTCTCGCTGCTCGGCCTACCTCGCGCGCAACGACGACGCCGTCCGGCCGCTCCACGATGCCTGCCGCAAGGCGGGGTACAACTAAGCTGCCCCGATCGCCGCTCGCCCGCTGCTTGTAGTCGACACGCCCTCGATGCTCTATCGGGCGTTTTATGCCTTGCCGAAGTCGATCAAGGGCACGATCGATGGGGCGAAGGGCAAGCCGGTAAACGCCCTGCTCGGCGCCGCCAACCTGATTCTGCGCGAGGTCCTCGAGCACGATCCGCGCGCCGTCGTCCTCTGCTTCGGTCCCGACGCGGCGACCTACCGGGTCGAGCTCTACCCGGATTACCACGCCGCCCGCCCGGAGATGCCGCCGGAGCTCGTGCCGCAGTGGGACGACGCCGACTCGTTTTTCTCGGCCTTCGGCTGGACCGTGACCCACCACGACACGCTCGAGGCCGACGACCTGATGGGCTCCTACGCCGATAAGGAAGCCGCGGCGGGCGGGCGCTCGCTGCTGATGACCGGTGACCGCGACATGTTCCAGTGTGCCGGCAAGCAGACGACCGTCCTCTACGTCAGTACAGGCAAACAGGGTGGCGAGAAGGTTGGGCCGGCCGAGGTCAAGGAGCGCTACGGGATCCCGCCCAGGCTCGTTCCCGACTTCATCGCCCTGCGCGGCGACCCCTCGGACGGCCTGCCGGGGGCCAAGGGCGTCGGCGCCAAGGGCGCGGCCGAGCTGCTGCGCAAGCGCGGCTCGCTCGAGGGCGTGCTCGCGGCCGCGATCGGCGAACCGCGCCCGGCGCTGCGCAAGGCGCTGGTCGGCCAGAAGGAGGAGCTGCTCGCCTTCAAGGACATCGCGACGCTGAAGGAGGCGAAGGTCGGCCGGCCGCGGGCCAAGCGCACCGACTATCGCGGCGCCGCCAAGGCCGCCCGCGAGCGCAGCATGAACCGGCTCGCCGAGCGGCTCGAGGGGCTGCGGTGACCCTGCGGGTTGCGGTTGCGGGACTGGTGATTCTGGCGCTGGCGGCGCCCGCGGTCGCCTCGGCGGCGCCCAACCCGGCCGACCAGCCGCCGCTCGGCGGCGCCCCGATCTACCCGCTGGTCAAGCAGGCGCCGTCGCTGAAGCCGCCGCCGGGATTCCAGCTGAGCGCCGACCAGGCGCGGGCGATCGCCGACCACACGCCCCAGGTCACCCAGGAGCTGCGCTCGAACCCCGGCTTGCGCGCCGTCATCGGCACCCGCGGCACCGACCAGTGGCAGGTCAGCTACTTCGACTCCGCAGGGGAGGAGCGAGCGCGGGTCTTGATCGACGACCCGACCGGCGACGTCAGCGAGGCGCTCACCGGCCACCAGGTCGGGACGCCGCTCGCCCGGGGCTACAAGGGCGCCGTCGCCGGCATCGCCAACCGGATCTACGTCTGGCTGCCGCTGTGCCTGCTTTTCCTGGCGCCGTTCTTCGACTTCCGGCGGCCGTTCCGCCTCCTGCACCTCGACCTGCTGGTGATGCTCTCATTCGGGGTCTCGCAAATCTTCTTCAACCGGGGTGAGATCGGCGTCTCGGTGCCGCTCGTCTACCCCGTCCTCGGCTACCTCTTCGTCCGCATGCTCGTCGCCGGATTTCGCCGCGACGGCGATCGCGAGACGCGCGGCAGGCTGATCCCCTGGGCGCCGGCGTGGCTGCTGGTCGCGGCAATCGCCGCGCTCGTCGTTTTCCGGATTGGGGTCAGCGTCGCCGAGGACAACGTGATCGACGTCGGCTACGCGGGGGTGATCGGCGCCGACCGCATCACCCACGGCGAGGACGTCTACGACGCCGGCTACTGGCGCACGACCGAGGTCCGCGGCGATGTCTACGGCCCGGTCAATTACGTCGCCTACGTCCCCTTCGAGGCGGCGTTTCCCTGGAGCGGCCATTGGGACGACCTGCCCGCCGCCCGCGCCGCGTCGATCGCCTTCGACCTGATCACGGCGCTCCTGCTCTTCCTCCTCGGCCGGCGGCTTCGGGCCGGCGCCGAAGGCCGGACACTCGGTCTCGCCTTCACCTTTGCCTGGCTCGCCTATCCATACACGCTGTTCACCCTCGACTCGGGATTCAACGACTCGCTGGTGGCGCTCTTCCTCGTCGCCACGCTGCTCGCCTTCACCTCGGCGCCGGGCCGCGGCGCGCTGACCGCGCTCGGCGGGCTCGCCAAGTTCGGCCAGCTCGCCCTGGGGCCGCTGTTTGCGGCGGGCACTGGTGAGCGCCGCCTCCGAGACATGACGATCTTCACGATCGCCTTCGCGGTCGTCGCCGCGGCGGTCGTGCTGCCGTTCATCCCCGACGGCGGTCTGCACGAGCTCTATGACCGCTCCTTCGGCTACCAGGCCTCGCGTCCCTCGGCCTTCAGCATCTGGGGCCAGGCCCCGTCGCTGCACTGGCTCCAGGACGTGGTCAAGGCGCTCGCTGTCGGCCTCGCCTTGCTCGTCGCCTTTGTGCCGCGCCGCCGCAGCGTGATTCAGGTCGCAGGACTCGGCGCCGCCGTGATCATCGCCCTCCAGGTGGCGGCCACGCACTGGCTCTACCCGTACGCGGTTTGGTTCGCCCCCTTCCTGTTCGTGAGCCTGTTTACCGCCTACAGGGGGCCAGAAGTTAGACCGAACGGCGGCCAGCTTCGGACACCTGGATAACGACGAATTCGCGGACGAAGCGGACAATCTCTGGTGCCGTGCTTGCCGGCGGCACTTGCCCATGGAGCCGCACAGACACATCGTGGCGTTTGGCGGAGGAGGTTTCTCGATGGAATCGGGGAATCCGCTGCTCGATGAGTTCGCCTTGTCGCTGACCGGCTCAGACGAGCCCCGGGTCTGCTTCATGCCGACCGCGAGCGGCGACGCCGACCACTACATCGTCCGTTTCTACAACGCCTTTCGCGAGTGCTCGAAGCCCTCGCACATCTCGCTGTTCCGGCGCGAGCGCGGCGTCGACGACATCCGCGAGCACCTGCTCTCCCAGGACCTGATCTACGTCGGCGGCGGCAGCGTCATCAGCTTGATCGGCACCTGGCGCGCCCACGGCATCGACGAGATTCTCCGCGAAGCCTGGCAGAAGGGCATCGTCCTCTGCGGGCTCAGCGCCGGCTCGCTCTGCTGGTTCGCCGAGGCGCTGACCGGCTTCCACGGCGAGCCCGAGCGCGTCGAGGGACTGGGGCTGCTGCCGTTCAGCAACACCGTTCACTACGACGCCGAGTCGGCGCGCCGCTCGGCCTTCCGGCGGGCGCTGCTCGAGGGCATGTGCTCGGGCTACGCGGCCGAGGACGGCGCCGCGCTGCACTTCTGCGGCACCGAGCTCGCTCAGGTCGTCGCCTCGCGCCCGAACGCCCGCGCCTACCGGCTCAGCGCTGCGGATGGGCGCGTGATCGAGACTCGGCTGGCGACGCGCTACTTGGACTGCGATTCAACGCCGCTGCCCCTGCCGGGGTCGATCAGCGGTGACGCCGAGAGCAGCACCACCGGCGTCGTCACGGCGGCTTGAGCCTCGGCCCCGTTATGAGTCCGACGCGTCGAATCCTCGCCATGGGCGGTCATGACTTCGACCGCAAGGCCGGCAACCAGGCTCTCTGCGACAAGATCGTCGAGCTCTCGGAGGAATCCCAGCCGCGGATCTGTCTGCTGCCGACCGCGAGCGGCGATCCCCACGAGCAGATCGGGCGCTTCCGCCGCGCCTTCGGCGAGCGCGGCTGCGACCCCTCGGAGATCGCGTTGTTTCGCCTCGGCGCCGAGCCGATCGAGCTGCGCGCCCACCTCCTCGCCCAGGATGTGATCTACGTTTCGGGCGGCAGCCTCGTCAACCTGCTGGCGATCTGGCGCGCTCACGGTATCGACCGCATCCTGCGCGAGGCCTGGGAGGCAGGGATCTTGATCGCCGGCCAGAGCGCCGGGGCGATGTGCTGGTTCGAGGCCGGCATCACCAAGTCCTCGGGGCTGCCGGCGGTCGCCAACGGCATGCGCCTGCTGGCCGGAAGCGCCAGCGTTCATTACCACTCCGAGCCCGAGCGCCGTGTCGTCTACCTCGACGCCGTCGCGGCGGGCACGGCACCCGCCGGCTTTGGCCTCGACGATCAGGCCGGGCTCCTGTTCGAGGGGGAGACCCTCGCCGCCGGCTATTCGGCCCGCGAGGGAGCCGGCGTCTGGCGCGTGTTCGCCGAGGACGGCGAGGCGGAAGAGGAGCCGATCGAGACCGAGGAGATCCGCGACCGTGAGGCGCCGATCGGCGAGATTCCCGCTGAGATCATCGAGCTGCGCCGGACGCTCGAGGCGCGGGCCGCGCAGCGGCGCGGCGGCCGGCTCGGCTCGGGCCCCGGCCGCACCTAGCGTCGCGCGGTTGTGTTAGAGCGCGCCGCCGGCGGCGGGCGGCGCCGTCGCGTCGCCGCCTTGGTCGCCGATCGCCTGCCGGGCGAGATACTCCTCACCGTGCAAGGGGTCGTCCTTGGCGCGCTCGACGACGGCGAGCAGGTCGGTCATCGAGGCGACCTCCTCGACCTGCTCCTTGATGAACCACTGCAGAAACTGCTCGGCCGAGTAGTTGTGGCCCTCGCGCGCGAGCTTGAACAAGTCTTCGATCTCCTGACCGACCTGCTTCTCCTGCTCGAGCGCCATCGCCACCGGGGCGACGATGTCGGCGAAATCCATCTTCGGTCCGTCGACCGCCGGAATGACGACGTCCTGACTGGTGTCGAGCAGGTACTGGACCATCATCATCGCGTGGTTTCGCTCCTCGACCGCCTGGCGGTAGAAGAAGGCGGCGAGCTGGGGCAGCGTCTCGGCGTCGTAGTAGAC
>JAWVFN010000194.1:0-4835 GCA_033855935.1 Solirubrobacterales bacterium
TCTTGCAGACCTTGCGCACCGGGCAGCCCATGTTGATGTCGATCAGGTCGGCGCCCGCCTCGGCGGCGGTGGCGGCGGCCGAGCGCATCACCTCGGGGTCCTGGCCGAAGAGCTGGATCGAGACCGGGTGCTCGTCCGGGTGGATCTGGAGCAGCTCGTCGAGCGTGCGCTCGTTGCGGTAGTGGACGCCGAAGCTCGACACCATCTCCGAGACCGCGAGCCCGGCCCCGTGGCGCCGCGCCTGGAGGCGGACGAACCAATTGCCGATCCCCGCCAGCGGCGCCAACAGCACCCGGTTTGAAATCTCGACGCCACCGATAGAGAACGGCTCAGTGAGTGCGGGCTGCTCAGGAGTTCTTTTCATAGATAAGCCGCAATCCCTTCAAGGTCAGAAGATCGTCGATCTCGTCGACCATCTCGCAGAATGGCGCGATCCGCTGGGCGATGCCGCCGGTGGCGATCAGCGTCGCCTCGCCGAGCTCGTCCTCGATCCGGCGCGCCAGCGAGTCGACCAGCCCGGCGAAGCCGTAGACGACGCCCGACTGGATCGCAGCGCGGCTCGACTTGCCGATCGCTGCCTCGGGCTCGCCGAGGTCGATGCGCGGGATCCGCGCCGCTCGCTCGGCGAGGGCGCTGAGCGATATCTCGATCCCGGGGGCGATCGCGCCGCCCAGATACTCGCCCTTGGCCGAGACCGCGTCGAAGTTGATCCCGGTGCCGAAGTCGACGACGAGGCAGGTGTCGCCGACGCGGTCGTAGGCGGCGACGGCGTTGACCAGCCGGTCGGCGCCGACCTCCTGCGGGTTGTCGATGCGGATCGGCATGCCGGTCTTGATTCCGGGCCCGATCACCAGGCAGGGCGAGGAGCCGAAGTAGCGCTCGGCGAGCCGCTCGTATTCGACATCGAGCGGCGGCACGACCGAGGAGACGGCGAACGCGTCGACGGCCTCGCGCTCTATGCCGCTGAGCCAGAGCAGCCCGGTGAGCCGGTCGGCGAGCTCGTCACCGGTCGCCCCGGCGCGCGTCTGAAAGCGCCAGTGCTCGACCAGCCGCTCGCCGTCGAAGGCGCCGACGTGGGTCTGGGTATTTCCGACATCTATCGCAACCAGCATTTGCAGGGATTATGATCGCCGCGTGGCCAACCGTCTCTACGTGATACCCGCGTCGCATCCCTCAATGGCGGCGCGGCTGATGCTCGAGGCAAAGGGCGTCGACTACAAGCGCCGCGACCTGATGCCGGTGATCTCCAAAGGCGTCGTGCGCGCCTCGGGATTTCCGGGGGTCACCGTGCCGGCGCTGAAGATCGACGGCGAGAAGGTGCAGGGCACAGGCCAGATCGCCCGCAAACTCGACGAGTTGGTACCCGAGCCCCGCCTCGTGCCCGAGGACCCCGAACAGCGCATCGAGGTCGAGGCCGCCGAGGACTGGGGCGATACGGTGCTGCAGGGCACGGCCCGCAGGATCATCTGGAACGCCTTGAAGCGCGACAAGGCGCCGCTGACGAGCTACTCGGAGGGGGCCAAGCTCGGGGTGCCGATCGGGCTCGCGGTCGCGACCGGAGGGCCGATCGTGGCCCTGTCGGCGCGCTTCAACAAGGCCGACGACGCCCACGTCAAGGCCGATCTCGAACAGCTGCCGGGATATCTGGACCGGATCGACGCCTGGATCGACAAGGGCGTGATCGGCGGCGCGGAGCCCAACGTGGCCGACTACCAGATCGCGCCGAGCCTGCGGCTGATGATGACCATGGACGACCTCCGCCCGGCGATCGAGAACCGTCCTGCCGGGAAATTGGCAAAGCGTGTGGTGCCGGAGTTCCCGGGGCACGCGCCGGCGATCCTGCCCCAGGACTGGCTAGAACCGCTCATCGCCTAGAGCGAACCGGCCGGCCTCACCTCCTGCTCGTCGTTCGGTAGCTCCGCGAGGCACATCGCCAGCCGCGTGCCGTCGGGGAGGGTCAGCGCCGGGTCGAGCTCGAGAAGCGGCATCAGCACGAAGCGGCGGTTGCGAACCTCCGGATGCGGCAGGGTCAGCCGCGGCGTCTCGAGCTCGATCTCGCCGAGGAGCAGCAGGTCGACGTCGAGCGGCCGCGGCCCGTGCCGCGGGCCCAATGTGCGCCCGCGCTGGATCTCGATCGCCTTGCAGACGTCGAGCAGCGGCTCTGGCTCGAGCGCGGTGCGGATGCGGACGCAGGCGTTGAGGAAGTCCGGCTGCTCGGTTATCTCCCCGACCGGCTCCGTCTCGTACGCAGACGAAACGGCCTCGACCTCGACCCCGTGACGGGGCAGCTCGGCGATCGCGGCGCGCAGATGGCCGGGGCGGTCGCCGACGTTGGAGCCGAGCCCCAGGAAGCCGACCTCAGGCGCGCTCGTCTTCGTCCTCCTCGCCATTGCGCTCGGACGGGTGCTCGAGGGTGACCTCGACGGCGATCTCGTCGATCGCCAGTGGCAGCGGCGGCTCGGGCTTGGCAGCGCGCACCTGGACCGTTTCGCAGCCGAAGCGCTCCGAGAGCCGCTCGGCGATCACGCGGCAGAGCCGCTCGAGGGTCTTGTAGCTGCGCTCGGTCGCGGCGAGGGCGACGATGTCGCAGACCTCGGCGTAGTCGATCGTGTCCTCGAGGCGGTCGGTCAGCACCGCGTCGCAGTCGGGCACGTCGAAGTTGAGGTCGAACTCGAGCCGCTGCCCGACCTCCTGCTCGGCCTCGCTGACTCCGTGGTGCGTATATATGGATAGCCCACGGATATCGATCTCGACCGTCGTTTCGGCGCCGCCCTCGTGAGCTTCCACGCGTCCAACTTATAGGTTGGCGTGATGAAGCTCGACGACCTCGACCACCGCTTCGTCGAACACGACGGCTTCCGGATGCACTACGTCGCCGGTGGGGAGGGCAAGCCGATGCTCTTCCTCCACGGCTTCCCGCAGTTCTGGTTCCTCTGGCGCAACCAGCTCGCCGAGTTCGGCGACAACCACACGGTCTACGCGCCCGACATGCGCGGCTTCAACCTCACCGACAAGCCAGAGGACGTCGGCGAGTACCGCATGCGCCACCTGCTCGGCGACATCAAGGCCCTGGTCGAGGAGACCGGCATCGCCCCCTTCACCCTCGTCGGCCACGACTGGGGCGGCATCGTCTCCTGGGCCTTCGCCCTCAAGTACCCCGAGCTGCTCGAGCGGATGGTGATCATCGACGGGCCTCCCCCCTTCACCTGGAACCGCGACCTGCGCGAGAGCCCGCGCCAGCGCGAGGCCGTCAACTACATGCTCGAGCTCTCGAAGCCGCCGCCGGAGCCCGAGCGGCTGCTCGCCGAGAACGACTTCGCGATGCTCGACTCGATGCTCGAGCGGATCGGCGGCTCGAATGCCCGCCTCTCAGACGACGAACGCGCCGCCTACCACGAGGCCTGGTCCCAGCCCGGCGCCCTGACCGGCGGCCTCAATTACTACCGCGCGGCGCGCATGGGCGACCAGGTCGCCGCCGGCGGCGTCCCCGAGGAGTACGAGGCCAAGATCAACGAGATGCGTCTCGAGCTGCCGACACTGGTGATCTGGGGAGAGAACGACCCCGCGCTGCTGATCGGGCTCACGCGCGGCCTCGAGCAGTGGATCGGAGACCTACGGGTCGAGACGATCCGCGGCGCCGGGCACTGGGTGCCCTACGAGAAGCCGGAGGAGGTCAACCGGCTGATCGCCGAGTTCGTCGCCGAGGGCTAGCGCTCGCGCAGCAGCTCGCCGAGCGGCAGCTTCCTCAGCCGGTGCCCGGCCAAAGCCGAGGCGAGGACGGCGGCGAGCGCCGCGGCTCCCGCGAGGGCGGCGAGGAAGGCCCAGGGGATCGCGAGGTGGTCCGGCGGCGGGTCGAAGACGTGGGTCAGCATCGTCACCAGCATCCGCGCCATCACCCAGCCGAGCACCACGGCGAGGGCGAGACTGGCGCCGAGGACGAGGCCGGCCTCGCTCCAGATGAAGGCGCCGACCTCGCGGAGGCTGGCGCCGACGGCGGCCATCGCGGCGAGCTCGTTGCGGCGCTCGGCGATCGCGGTGAGCACGAAGAGGCCCATCGCCGCGGCGGCGAGGATGACCGCGAAGGCCTCCTCGATGTGGCTGATGCCCTTCATGTCGACCGTCGTGATCGAGCTGACGGTCTGAGCCGCCTGCTGGTCGACGTTCTTCACCTGGGCGCCGAGGGGCGCCGTCGCGGCCGCGACGCGCGCGCCGACGGTGGTCGGCGAGGCGCCGCTGGTCTTGGCGAAGACCTCGTTGGGCCCGGGTGCGCCGTTCGCCGCCTGCAGGTAGGGCAGGTTGGCGACCATGAACGAGTCGCGGGGCGCCGACGGGAACTCCTGGACCGTCCCGACGACATGGAAGGGGACGACGTGGAACTGGCCGGTGCGCTGGTCGAGGACGCGCAGCCGCAGGAGGTCGCCGGGGTGCAGCGAGTAGTCGGTGATCGTCTCCTTGGAGACGAGGATCCCGTCCTTGGTCTGAGCCAGCTTGCTCATGTTCCCGCTGGCGCCGCCGCCGCCGACGAAGTAGGAGTCGCGGAGGCTGGTGGCTTTGGTGAAGCTGCCGGGATCTATGCCATAGGTGTCCTGTAGGTCGGGCCCGACGTAGGCATAGGAGTGGTCGACCGGCGTCGTCGCGCTGACGCCTGGGACCGCGGCGACCTTTGACTGCAGGTCCTTGCTGGCGGCGGCGCCCGGAGGCGAAGAGGCAGTGACGTCAGCCCCCAGCGTCAGCTGGGCGTCGACCTGCGCTTGCTGGTTGTAGGTGGCCGTGAAGATCGCGAGGCTGACGCCGAAGGCGAGCAGCAGCCCGACGACGACGAGACCGCGGTTGAT
>JAWVFN010000195.1:0-2594 GCA_033855935.1 Solirubrobacterales bacterium
ACCCGGCCGACGACGGTGCCGTCGTATGGGCTCTTGACCTCCGACCACTCGCCGGTCTCGACGCGCTCGCCGGCGACGATCAGCTTGTGGTCCTCGGCCTTGTTGGTGACGGTAGCCACTGACTCTCCGATACCCAGCCTAGCTCCTCGCTTATCCCGGCAACCGCAACTCCGACCGCCCGGATCAGTTACCTGCAAGTGCATGGGTCAACGACGCACAGGACGTGCGGGCGCGGCGCTGGTCGCGCTCATTGCCGTAGCTGCGATCGCCGCCGTTCCGGCCCAGGCCAAGGTCTTGTGGAAGATCAAGGGAGCCGGCTTCGGCCACGGTGTCGGCATGAGCCAATACGGCGCCTACGGCTACGCCAAGCACGGCGTCGGCTACGCGGCGATCCTCGCCCACTACTACACGGGCACCGCCCTGACCCCGACGGCGAGCAAGACCGTCCGCGTGCTGCTGCGGCCCAATCTCTCGAGCGCCGTCTTCACGAGCGCCAGCGCGGCCTGCGGCACGGCTCTCGACGAGTCGAAGACATACAGCGCGACCCGCTTCGGTAGCCAGATTCTGCTCCACAACGGCAGCCAGGACGTCAACTGCGGCGCCGTGATGAGCGCCACCAGCGGCGACGGCGTCGTCAACGTAAAGGGCAAGGGGCTCTACCGCGGTGCGCTCGAGGCGCGAGCGGCGAGCGGCTTCGGCCTCAATGAGATCAACGCGGTGGCTCTCGAGGACTACGTCCGCGGCGTCGTCGCCCGCGAGTCGCCCTCGTCGTGGCCGATCGAGGCGCTCAAGGCGCAGGCGGTGGCGGCGCGGACGTTCGCGCTCACGAGCGGCGTCAAGGGCAACGGCTTCGAGCTCTACGACGACACACGCAGCCAGGTCTACGGCGGCACCGCCGCCGAGACCGCGCGCACCGACAGCGCCGTCGCCGCGACCAACCTGCAGACCGTCACCTACGCCGGCAAGCCGATCGTCGCCTACTTCTCCTCAACCTCCGGCGGCATGACCGAGAACATCGAGAACTCGTTCGTCGGCTCGAAGCCGGTGCCCTACCTCAAGGGCGTGCCCGATCCCTATGACGACGTCTCGCCCTACCACCGCTGGAAGCTCGTCCTCTCCCAGGCCCGCATGCAGGCGGCGCTGTCGAGCTATCTCAAGGGCGGCAAGTTCCGCAAGATCAAGGTCAACAGCCGCGGCGTCTCGCCGCGGATCGTCTACGCGACGATCATCTCCTCGGCCGGAAAGACGCGGGTCACGGGCATGACCCTGAAGGCGGCGCTCGGCCTCCGCGACAGCTGGGTCTTCTTCAAGAAGGTGAAGGGCTGAGCGCGCCGGGAATCTCTTCGCCGCGCGCGGCCCGCGCCTTCTCGGTGCGTGCGACGACGTCGAAGTGGAACGCGTTCGAGCCGGTGCGCAGGCGCGCGGGGACGAGCGGGCGCGACGATCTCAGCGCGCGCACGGCGGCGCGGAAGGCCACAGCCTGGGCGGGCGTCCAGCGCAGGCCGTAGAGCTCGCGGATCCGCGGCGGCAGGCTGCCGAGCACGATCAGATTGTGGAGCGCCATCGCCGGGCGCTGTGAAGACGGAACCGGGATCTGGAACATGATCGCCGTGCCGAGCTTGAGCGCCTCGTCGGTGAGGTGGGCCTCGGGCCGGTTGATCTGCTCGTTGAAGTAGGCGCTGAACTCGGCGTGGGAGCTGGGCGCGACTTCGCGCGGCATCCCGAACAACTCGCCGAAGCGGACGTAGTCGCTCCACAGCGCGTCGCGCTCGGCTCCGGAGAGCGGTCCGACGAGCATCTCGTAGAAGACGCGGGCCGAGTCGGCGCCGACCGCGATCGTCCACAGCATCAGTTCGGCGTCGAAGGCCGAGTAGGGGGTACCGGCTTTGATCCGCCCGGCGTCCTCGGGAATCGTCCCGTTGACGGTCTGGTGCATGCGGTCGACCATCTTCAGCACGCCGTCGGCCTCCTCGCGCGAGCCGAAGAAGATCGTCTCGAACATCTTGCCGGTGTGGGCGAGGCGCTGGAACGGAGTGGTCCGCGCCCACGTGTGGGTCAGGGTGCCGATCGAGTTGAGCGGGTTGATGCTGCCGATCGCCAGCGCCCGCTGCCCGTAGAGGAGCCCGACCGCCCGCTCCTCGTGGACGCGGCGCAATACCGAGGTCGAGCGGGGGAAGTAGCCGTTGTCGGCCGCCGTGCTCATTACGGCCAAGAATAAACCAGTCCGTCCGGACTGTTACTGGCCCTAGAGAAACGCCTTTCCCTCGCCGCGGTAGGTCGGCGCCTCGTCGACGATCGTGTCGCCTGCGACCAGATAGAGCGAGTTGAAGCGCTCGCAGAGCTCGCCGGCCTTGACGTGGCGGAAGTAGACGCGGTCGCCGACTTCGAGGTCCTCGACGGCCTCCCCGAGGAGTGGCGTCTGCACCTCGCCGGCGCCCTCGGCCGCGTCGAGGTGGAGGCCGGCGGGCAGATACGGCTGTGGAAGACGGTCCCTGCCGCCGGCGCCCGAGGCGGGATAGCCGCCCCCAAGTGCGGTCGCGATTCCCCGGGTCGGTTTGCGCGAGATCGGCAGCGCGAACATCGCCGCCGGGCGA
>JAWVFN010000196.1:0-5653 GCA_033855935.1 Solirubrobacterales bacterium
TGCGAGAACGCGGGCATCGCCGGTTTGCGGCGCGTGATCGACGAAGAGCAGGTCAAGAAGGTGATCTCGGTCCTCACCGATGACGTGTCCGAGATGCCGAAGAACTGGAACCGCCGGTTCAAGCACAACCGGGAGAAGATCAAGACAGGCGACGTCTACGAGCTCGCCGAAGTGGTTCGCAATCTCGCGATCCGCGAAATGGAGAAGGGACTCTCCACCGGCGAGAAGCAGATGTACACCCGGGCGAAGAAGATCCTCGCCTCGGAGTTCATGTACGCGCTCGACAAGGACGAGGAGGGGGCCGAGGGCTACTTGGACAAGCTCCTCGAGGACCGCTTCGGCGAGGTCAGAGCGACTGCCTGAAGCACCAAGCGCGACGGCCGTAATCGCGGCCGCCGGCTCCGGCGAACGGCTCGGAGCCGGCGGCCCGAAGGCCTTCGTGGAGGTCGGCGGCCGGCCGCTGATCGAGTGGTCACTGGGGGCTTGCCGGGAGGCGGCGTCGATCGAGACGATCGTCGTCGCGGTGCCACCCGGGGAGGAGGACCGAGTCATCGCCCTCGGCGTCGAGGCGGTGCCCGGTGGATCCGTGCGAGCCGACTCGGTCGCCGCGGGACTCGAGCGCGTGGAGACCGAGCTGGTCGTCATCCACGACGCCGCGCGCCCGTTCGTCACCGCGGCATTGGTCGACGAGCTCGTCGCCGAGCTCGCGAGCACGCCGGGAGCGGACGGCGTGATCGCCGCGGCTCCGGTCACCGACACGATCAAGGAGGCACGCGACGGGAGAATCCTCCACACGCTCGACCGCTCGAAGCTCTGGGGCGCGCAGACGCCGCAGGTCTTCCGCACGGCAAAGCTGCGCGAGGCGATCGACCTGGACTCCGAGGCGACCGACGAGGCGATGCTGATCGAAGCGGCGGGCGGCACCGTCCTCCTGCGCGAGACGACCGGGCCTAACTTCAAGGTGACGACGGCCGACGACCTGCGGCTCGCCGAAGTGCTGCTCGGCGGCTGAGGAGAATGCTCACCGACTACCACCTTCACCTCCGCCCGGACGGCACCGAACAGCTCGCCGCCGACGCTTTCACCGAGGCGAACGTCGCCCGCTACCTCGACGCCGCGAAGGCGGCAAGCATCTCCGAGCTCGGGGTCTCAGAGCATGTCTACCGCTTCCGCCAGGCGCTCGGGGTCTGGAGCCATCCCTATTGGGTTAGCCAGGCGACCGACGACCTCGACGCCTACTGCGAGTTCGTTCGCACGACGCCGCTGCGGCTCGGGGTCGAGTGCGACTTCATCCCCGGCGCCGAGGAGCGGATCTCCGAGCTCCTCGCCGCTCGCGATTTCGACTACGTGGTCGGCTCGGTCCACTTCATCGGTGACGGCGAGAGCGCCGTTGACGATCCCGACTGGGATGTGTGGGGAGGGGATGCCGACGCCGACGCGGTCTGGACCCGCTACTTCGAGACCCTCGCCGACGCGGCCGGCTCGGGCCTCTACGACATCCTCGCCCACCCTGACCTGGTCAAGGTCTGGGGCAAGGGCAAGCCGGTCCCGGACGGTGATCTGGCCCGTTTCTACGAGCCCGCGATCGAGGCGATTGCCGAGTCAGGCATCGCGATCGAGGTCTCGACCGCGGGCCTCCGCAAGCCCGTCGGCGAGATCTATCCAGCGCCGCGCTTCGCCGAGCTCTGCGTCGAGGCCGGGGCCGCTTTTGCGCTCTCCTCCGATGCCCATCTACCCGAGCAGGTCGGCTTCGAGTACCCCGCAGCGGTCGAGCTGATGCGCGGCTGGGGCATCGAGGAGATCTGCGTCTTCGAAAAACGCGCGCGGAGCCTGGTCACGCTCGGCCCCGGCTAGCCCGAGCGCGATACTGGGCGGGCGATGTCGCAGGAAAACCTTGACTTGGTCCGGCGCGGCTGGGATGCGTACGAGAACGGCGATCTCTCCGCTGCTCTCGCGACGATGAGCCCCGACATGGTCACCTATGTCGCGCCGCCGATTCCCGTCGCCGGTACGTACCACGGACCGGAGGGGCTCCTGCAACTGACTCTCGACTGGGCCGAGAGCTTCGACGAGTTGGTTGTCACCGCCAAAGAGTTCATCGACGTTGGAGACCGGGTCGTCGTCCGCACCCTTCACAAGTCTCACGGCGCCGAGAGCGGTGTTCCGGTGGAAGCCGACGTCTGGTACGTCTTCACCATCCGCACGGGCAAGTCGGTGCGGGTGGACGTCTTCAACGACAGGGGTGAGGCCCTCGAAGCCGCCGGGAGCGCCGCCCCCGAATAACCTGCAGCGGTGGCTCAGCGAGTCGGCATCGGGTACGACAGCCACCGCCTCGAGGCGGGGGAGAGCCTCGTGCTCGGCGGGGTTGAGATCGAGCACGACAAGGGGCTCGCCGGCCATTCCGACGCCGACGTCCTCACCCACGCCGTGATCGACGCCCTGCTCGGCGCCGCCGGGCTCGGCGACATCGGTGAGCTGTTCCCGCCGGGCGATGACCAGTGGAAGGACGCGAATTCGATCGACCTGCTGCGCATCGTCGTCGGCAATCTGCCGGGGCCGGCTGTCAACGTCGACGCGACGCTGATCTGCGAGGAGCCCAATCTCGCCGAATACAGGGCCGAGATGCAGCACAACCTCTCGGAGGCGCTTTCGGCGCCGGTCAACGTCAAGGCGACCACCAACGAGGGCATGGGCGCGATCGGGCGCGGTGAGGGAATCGCCTGCACAGCGGTGGTTCTGATCGACCTCGACTAGACGGTTGATCTAGGCTCCTCAGCGTGGATCTCCGCGCCTCGCTGACCAGCAGGCTGCCCGGCCCCGCGGCAAAGGCCGTGGGCAGGGTGGACGACGCCGCCCACGAGCTCGCGACGCTCGCGCGCGCCGGGATCATCGCCCCGATCCGCCCCGACAAGCTGATGCGAATCGCCCAGCAGTACGTGCGCTGGGGCCCGACCCCGGCGCTCGGCTCGTCGACCACAGCGATCCACTATTCCGACGAGACGGCGATCATCGACGAGCTCGGCTCCCTGACCTTCGCCGAGACCCACAGCCGGTCGAACGCGATCGCCCGGGCCCTGCGCGACGAGGGCATCAGCAGCGACGACGGCGTCGCGATCATGGCCCGCAACCACCGCGGCTTCATCGAGGCGACGATGGCGTGTTCGAAGCTCGGCGCCAACGCTCTCTATCTCAACACCGCCTTCGCCGCGCCCCAGCTCGTCGACGTGATCGAGCGCGAGAAGCCCGCGGCGCTGATCTACGACGAGGAGTTCGGTGACCTGCTCGCCGACGCCGCCGGCGGGCTGCGCCGCTTCGTCGCTTGGAGCGACTCATCGAACGGCCGCGACACCAGCCTCGAGGACCTGATCGTCGGCTCGCCGAAGGGCGACCTCGACCCGCCCGAGGACAACAGCCGTTTCGTAATCCTCACCTCGGGAACGACGGGAACGCCGAAGGGCGCCAATCGCCCGCAGCCCGAAGGCCTCTCGCCGCTCGCCTCGTTCCTCTCGAAGATCCCGATGCGCTCGCGGCAGAAGACCATGATCGCGGCTCCGCTGTTTCACTCGTGGGGCTTCGCCAACTTCATCCTCGGCCTGCCGCTTGCTGCGACCTCAGTCCTCCAGCGCAAGTTCGATCCCGAGGCGACGCTGAAGGCGATCGCCGACAACAAGGCCCGCGCCCTCGTCGTCGTGCCGGTGATGATGCAGCGCATCCTCGACTTGCCCGAGGAGACCCGGCGCAAGTACGACGTCGGCTCGCTCGAGGTCACGGCCGCGAGCGGCTCGGCGCTGCCGGGAGAGCTGGCGACCAAGTGGATGGACGAGTTCGGCGACAACGTCTACAACCTCTACGGCTCGACCGAGGTCGCCTGGGCGACGATCGCGACCCCGGAGGACATCCGGGCCGCGCCCGGGACCGCGGGCAGGGTGCCGCGCGGCACGGTGGTCAAGCTGTATGACCCCGACGGCGAGCCCGTGGGCGATGGCGAGACCGGCCGGATCTTCGTCGGCAACGACATGGCCTTCGAGGGCTACACGGGCGGCGGCACCAAGGACGAGATCGATGGCCTGATGTCCTCGGGCGACGTCGGCCACTTCGACGAGGACGGCCGGTTGTTCATCGACGGCCGCGACGACGAGATGATCGTCTCCGGCGGCGAGAACGTGTTCCCGCGCGAGGTCGAGGACCTGCTCTCAGACCACGAGGCCGTCAACGAGGCCGCCGCGGTCGGGGTCGACGACGACAAGTTCGGTCAGCGGCTGAAGGCGTTCGTCGTCCTCGAATCGGGCAAGGACGTCGACGAGGCCGAGCTCAAGTCCTACGTCAAAGCCCACCTCGCCAATTACAAGGTTCCCCGCGAGATCGAATTTATGGATGAATTGCCCCGGAACGCGACGGGAAAGGTCGTAAAAAGGGAACTCGTCGATTGATGTCGGCGGCGTTTGCGAGGCTATGAGCGATTATCAGGAGACCCACGAGATGAGCGGCGGCGACACCAACTCCGGCGGCGTTTCATTGCCGCTCGATGCTGCGGAGATACGCGCAGAGATAGAGCGCGCCCGAGAGGCCAACGAACGCGTTCGCACCAAGGCGCTGACCCTCGCCAACGAGCTGCGCGCCCGCGAGGCCGAGGCCCGCGATTCCGCTGCGCGCTCCCGGGTCGCCGCGCGCAGTGCGCGCCGCGAAGCCGAGCAGGCGATCGAGGCGGCGGGCAAGGTCCAGGAGCGCGCCATCGGCCGCGCCAAGGAGATCGGGACCAAGGCCCTGAAACGGGCGGCCGCGGCCGAGGCCAAGGCCGGGCCTGTCGAACAGCAGGCGCTCCGGGCCGAAGCACGCGCCGCCGAAGCCGAGAAGCAGCTCGGCGGCCTGCGGGGCAAGCTCAAGCAGGCCGCGGCCCGCGTCCAGCAGGCCGAGGCCAAGGCGCGCGAGTTCGAGCAGCGGATGACCAAGGCCGAGTCCCAGATCGAGGCCGCGACCCAGGCCGCGGGCAAGCGCGCCGCCGAAGCCGTCGAACGCGTCAAGGCACAGGCCCGCGAGAAGGCGATCGCCACCGTCGCCGAATCGCGCGAGCGCGCCAAGACCGCGGAGCTGCGGGCGAAGGCCGCAGAAGCGAAGATCGCGGAGATCGCCGAGCGGGTCAGCGACGCCGAGCAGCGCAGCCTCGCCGCCGAGGAGCGCGCCGAGGCCGCCACCGCCCAAGCCGAGGAGCAGATGGAGCGCGTCAAGCGCGAGTTCACGACCAAGGTCCGCGAGGCCGAGCACGCCGGCCGCCGCGCCGCCGAGGAGCGAGTGCGCCGGCTCGCCGACCGCGTCGGCGCCGAGGCCGAGGCCCGCGCTCGCGCCGAGGCCGAGACCAGGCTCTCGAAGGAGACCCTCCGCTTTCAGCGCGAGGTCGACGAGCGCGTCGAGCGCGCTCGCCGCCAGGCCGAGTCCGAGGTCCGCGAGCAGACCGAGCGCGCCCGTCGCGAAGCGCTCTCCGGCGTGCTTCGCGAAGTCTCGGAGGACGCCGACCCCGACGCCGACGCCCGCGCCACTCGGCAGACCACCGGCGGCGAGCAGCGAGTCGCCGGGCGCAGGCTCCGTACCTACTAGAGCGCTAGACCGCCGCGGGCTCGCCTTCGACGATTCGCTTCAGGTTGCCGAGCGTGCCCTT
>JAWVFN010000197.1:0-3279 GCA_033855935.1 Solirubrobacterales bacterium
ATCGCGGCTACAAGGACCGGCTCTCGCCGCCGCTGATGGACGGCGCCGACCACCCCTACGGCCCGGTCACGGTCGAGACCTACCAGTGGTTCGTCCGCAACTACAAGAAGATCTCCGACGCCTACGCGGTCGTGATCTGCGACGAGGCCCACACCGCGCTCGGCGAGAAGACCAGCGCCTGCATCCGCGAGTGGCAGAGCCCGGTGTTCATCGGCATGACCGCCACCGGCGCTCTGATCGCCCGCCACGTTGCCGATCTCTTCCCGACGCAAACTTCGCGATTCGATCTCGCCCAGGCCGCGCGCCGCGGCGTCATCGCACCGCTGCGCTGCCTGCGCATTCCGCCGGGCCCCGGCGTGAGGACGATCGCCAACGTGCCGCTGCGCAAGGGCGAGGTCGATCAGGAGTTTGACCAGGAGGAGCTGGCCGCTCTCTTGGATCAGGCGCCGTTCAACGTCGCGATCGCCGATCTCTACAAGTCGCGCTTCAGCCGCGTTCCCGGTCTCGTCTACACGGCCGGGGTCAAGCACGCCAAGAACGTCGCCAAGGCATTCCAGGACGCCGGCATCAAGGCCCGCGCCGTCTCCGGCGAGACGCCGAAGCGCGAGCTGGCCGAGATCCTCGCCGGGTTCGAGCGCGGCGAAGTCGATGTGTTGTGCAACGCGATGCTCCTCGCCGAGGGCTGGAACTCGCCGCGGGCGACGATTTGCATGCACCTCGCCCCGACCGCCTCCCGCCGCGTGTACCAGCAGCGGGTGGGCCGCGTGACGCGCCGCAACGAGGGCAAGGAAGCCGGCCTCGTGATCGACTTCGTCCACCCGGCCACCACCCACGACGAGCCGGTCGTCACCCTCCACAGCCTTCTCGACCGCGACGTCTACCGCGGCGGGGCGATCGTCGTCGGCCCGGTCCGCCGCGGCCGCGGCCGCCGGGTGCGGGTCGAGAAGCGGATCGTCCCGGTCTCCGACTCCTCCGACAAGCGCATCGAGATCCTCGAGCGAGAGCTCTGGCGGATCGCCGTCGAGAACCTCGACCACGCCGAGCAGCACGTCTGGGCGGCGCTCGCGGGGTCGCGGGTCAACCAGCAGGGCTGGCGGCGTGCGCGGGCGATGCTCCAGCACGACTCGACCAAGGACCTGCGCCGGCGCTTTCTGCTCACCTGCCTGCAGCGCAACCGCTCACACCAGCTGCGGCTGAAGGCTCTCCAGGAGATCGCCAACCTCAAGGACCCCGAGGCCTTCGACGACGCGATCGACACCGTTGGAGCCTGGTCGCGCGAGGACAAGCGCGCCGGCACCAAGATCCTGCTCGAGGCGCTGGCCGAGCGCCGCATCGGCCGCCGCGACCAGGCCCAGGCCTGGGTCTGGCGCCTCGCCGAGTACACCCGCGAGCTGCACGAGCAGTACGCGGCTCAGCGCTGGCCCGAGACCAAGCGACTGCTCGGGCTGCTGGTCAACTCCTCGGGCCGCGCCCACGGGCGCAACGCCCGCCGGATCGTCCACGCGGCGCGAAACCAGGACCGCCGCCTCGCGGTGGCGCTGCTCGCGGCGTCGGTCTCGCATACGCCCGAGGGCGAAGAGGTGCTGCGCGGCGCCCGGATGCGAGCCGCCCGCAAGCCATCGGCCGTCGCCCGCGAGCTGCTCAAGAACTTCCCCAAGGGCGGCAAGAAGCGCCGCCGCAAGAAGGGCTCCGGCTCCTCGCGCAAGAAGGGCGGCGAGAACGGCGGCAGCGCCGCCTCAGGCAAGACTGAGGTGGACCTCGCCGGCGCCGAGAGCAACGGCTCCTCCTCCGGAAAGGGCGACAAGAAGGTGGCCGACGTCGTCGATTCCGGCGGCGACTCCTGATCCACCGTCCCAGCTGATCTCGCGGCCGCGGAGCGCGTCGCGCTCGGCGAAGGCGTCGCGGACCCGGTCGGCGTCGGCGTCGATCCAGTCGGAGAGCCGCTCGTTGAGAGCCGCGAGGGCCGCGTCGACCGTCGCGTCGCCGCCGATCGAGGTCCCGGTCTCGCGCAGCTCCTCGGGGAACTCATCGACGGCGACGTTGAGCCCGACTCCTACGATCGCCCACGACCCCGGCTTGCCCTCGATCAGCACCCCGGCGACCTTGCGGCCCTCGATCCAGACGTCGTTCGGCCACTTGACCTCGCAGCGAACCGTGGCCAGGGTCTCGACGGTCTCGGCCACCGCCAGCGGTACGGCGAGCGGCAATAGCGGCCTGTCGCCGGGGTCGGCCGGGCGGAGGATCGCCGAGTAGAGCAGCGCCGAGCCTGGCGGGGCGAACCAGGTGCGGCCCTGGCGCCCGCGGCCCGCGCTCTGCTCATCTGCGGTCACGACCGTGCCGTTGGGCGCGCCGGCCTCGGCGAGATCACGGGCGCGGGCGTTGGTCGAGTCGGTGCTGCGGAGGTGACGGCGGGGCGAGCCGAAGATCGTCATGCGGGACGCAGCGTGACCGCCCCGTCGACGTCGAGCGCGAGCAGGCGGGCGGCGCTGCCGCGGTTGACCGCCAGGGAGAGCATTCGCGAGGAATCCTCGTAGAGCAGCAGCGCCCCCTCGGCGACCTCCTCGAAGGTGCGGGCAAAGACTGCGGGCACCGGGCCGGAGGCGACCTCGATGGTGAGTGGGTCCCCCAGCCGCAGGGGGCTCCCGGTGAGCTGTTCGTGGGAGACGTTGAGCTCGACGTTGCCGAAGCGGTCGACGCCGAGAGCGTGGGCGACGATCGCATCGGCGCCGATCTCGGGCCGGGGCAGCTCGAGCGTCGCCAGGCTTGGGATGTCGATCTCCTCGCCGAGCGAACTGAGCTCGTCGCCAAGCGCCAGCCGCGCCGCGACCGGCGCGAAAAGGTCGCGGCCGTGGAAGGTCGCCGATACGGGCTCGAGGCGGGCCTGGGAGAGAGCGATGTCCACGGCCGCGGCCGCCCCGCCGAAGCGCTCGATCGCGGGCACCAGCAGGCCGTTGTCGGGGCCGACGAGAATCCGCCCTTCGTCTCTCACCTCGATCGCCACCGGCCGGCGATCCCCGCCGACGCCGGGGTCGACGACCGCCAAGTGGACGCCGGCCGGCATGAACGGGAGCGACCTCGCCAAGGCGAGCGCCCCGGCGCGGACGTCGCCGCGCTCGATCCCGTGAGTGACGTCGATGACCGTCGCATCGGGCGCGATGCCGGCGATCACCCCGCGGCAGACCCCCGCGAATTCGTCGTCGTAGCCGTAGTCGGAGAGAAAGCTGATCGGCCGGGTCACGCCGTGACCCTATTCCGCGTCAGCGAGCAGAGCCTCGACCA
>JAWVFN010000198.1:0-4760 GCA_033855935.1 Solirubrobacterales bacterium
CCATCCGCTCCTTGTAGGCGGTCAGCCGCTCGATCGGCGCCCGCGAGAAGCAGATCAGCGTTACGTCGCGTTGGTTCATGTGGACGAGCCCGCCGTCGAGTTGGTCGGCGAGGCTGGTGCAGCCGGGGCAGGCGCCGAGCGTGTAGTCGGGTCCGAACATGATGTTGTAGGCGAGGAGCTGTGAGCGGCCGTCGAAGAGCTCGGGGAGGGACTTCTTGCCGTCCTCGGTGTCGAACTCGTAGTCCTTCTCCACCCGCACCCAAGGGAGCTCGAGCCGCTTCTTCTTGATTTCCGCGTTTCGCTCCGCCTGATCGGCCTCGAGTTTCGCCAGTTCGTCCCTGGCCGCCTGCCAATCGTCGCGGGTGCCGATCCTGTGCTCAGACATTTCCTGTCCCTCCTGTTGAACTTGGGCATTTTGGGGCTCCTCCACGACATTCCACGCAAAGCGACTGCCAAACCCACCTTGTCCACGGAGTTAGTGGTGATTTCCGACCAATCAGGTCGGGTATTATTCCGCAGCCTTTTAGAGGAGTTCGGTCAACAAAGGCGCAAACCTCATGGATCCCGCGATCATCGTCTTCGGCTTCGGAGTCGGCTTCCTCGTCGGCCTCACCGGCATGGGGGGCGGCTCGCTGATGACGCCGCTGCTGATTCTCATCTTCGGCATCAAGCCGGTGACCGCCATCGGCACCGACATCTTCTACGCCGCGATCACGAAGATGGTCGGCGCCTGGCGCCACTTCAAGCTGAAGACAGTCAAGCTCGACCTCGTCTTCTGGATGGCGCTCGGCAGCGTCCCCGCCGCGATCGCCGGCGTCTGGGTGATCGAGCGGCTCCAGGCCACGTACGGCGACAACCTCGACAAGGACGTGTTCGCGATCCTCGCCGCGTCTCTGCTCGTCGTCGGCGTCGCCACGCTGGTCCGCGGCTTCTTCCTCGCCGACAAGATCCAAGAGCGCGACGACTTCGTGATGCTGCGCCGCCACAAGATCGCGGCTGTCACCGTCGGCGCCACCACCGGCTTCATCATCGGCATCAGCTCGGCGGGGTCCGGAACGCTGATCGGCGTGATGCTGATCGCGCTCTACCGGCTCAGCCCCCGCCGCGTGGTGGGAACGGACGTCTTCCACGCCGCGATCCTGCTCTCTGCCGCCGGCGTCGCTCACATGATCGGCGGGAATGTCGACTACGGCTTGGCGGGGAACATCCTGGTGGGCTCGATCCCCGGCATCTGGATCGGCAGCAACCTGTCGGTGCGCTTTCCACAGGGGGCCCTGCGAACCGTGCTCGGCGTTGTCCTGGTCGGCGCCGGCGTGACGATCATGAACAAGGCGAACACCGCGATCGTCCCTTACGCGCTCGTAGCAGCTGTGGTCATCATCGTGGCCCTCTTCGCGGCTCAGATCTATCTGCCGCGCCGCGTCTCTCCTCGATTCCTCGCCGCTCAAGGCGACGCCAAGCCCGCGGATCATTCGGCGTGAACGGCTGAAATACTGCCGGTCCTCATGTTCGAGAAAGTCCTCGTCGCCAATCGCGGCGAGATAGCGATTCGCGTCATACGAACCTTGCGCGAAATGGGCATCGCCTCGGTCGCCGTTTACTCGGAGGCCGATCGCGAGGCGCTGCACGTGAAGGCGGCCGACGAAGCGTTCCTGCTCGGCCCTGCCGTGCCCGCCGAGAGCTATCTCAAAATCGAGAAGATCCTCGATGTCGCCAAGCAATCCGGCGCCGAGGCGATTCACCCGGGGTACGGATTCCTCGCCGAGAACGCGGCGTTCGCGACCGCGATCGACAAGGCGGGCCTGACCTGGATCGGCCCGCCGCCGGCCGCGATCGACGCGATGGGCTCGAAAACGAAGGCACGCGAGATCATGCAGAAGGCCGGCGTGCCGATCGTCCCAGGCGACACCAGCCCGGTCAAGAACGTCACCGAGGCCAAGAAGCGGGCCAAGGCCATCGGGTACCCGATCGCCTGCAAGGCGGCCGGCGGTGGCGGCGGCAAGGGCTTCCGCGTGGCGATCGACGAGTCGGAGCTCAAAGACGCCTTCGAGGGGGCCGCGCGCGAGGGCGAGAAGTTCTTCAGCGACCCGACCGTCTATCTCGAGCGCTACCTCGAGGACCCGCGCCACGTCGAGGTCCAGGTGCTCGCCGACTCGAAGGGCAACGTCATCCACCTCGGCGAGCGCGACTGCTCGATCCAGCGCCGCCACCAGAAGCTGATCGAGGAATCCCCCGGCCCCAAGGTCGACGAGGAGATGCGCGAGCGGATCGGCAAGATCGCCACCGACGCTGCCGAGGCCGTCGACTACCGCGGGGCCGGCACGATCGAGGGCATGCAGGTCGGCGACGACTACTTCTTCCTCGAGATGAACACCCGGGTCCAGGTCGAGCACTGCGTCACCGAGATGGTCACCGGCGTCGACATCGTCCGCGAGCAGGTCCGAATCGCCGCCGGCGAGGAGCTGTCGCTCACCCAGGACGAGGTTGAGATGCGGGGCCACGCGATCGAATGCCGGATCAACGCGGAGGCGGCGCACAAGAACTTCGCCCCGGCGCCGGGCAAGATCGGCGAGTACAAGGAGCCCGCAGGGCCTGGCGTCCGCGTCGACTCGGGCGTCGGCCGCGGCGGCGAGGTGACACCTCTCTATGACCCGATGGTCGCCAAGCTGATCGTCTGGGACGTTGACCGCGAGAAGGCGACCGCACGTATGCTGCGCGCCCTCGGCGAGTACGAGATCGAGGGCCTGACGACGCTGATCCCCTTCCACCAGGCGATCCTGGCGACCAAGCAGTGGGCCGATGGCGAAACCTGCCGCGACCTCACGGAGGACAAGAAGTGGCTGAAGACGACCGCCCCTGCCGAGCCGCCAAAGCCGGCCGACGAGGGCGAGGCCGAGAAAGTCTCGCGCGAGTACGCGGTCGAGGTCGGCGGCAGGCTCTTCGACGTCAAGGTAATCGGCGAAGCCGGAGCCGGCGGCGGGGGAGGAGCGGCGGCGGCGAAGCGCCCGCCCAAGCGCGAGCGCAAGTCGGGTGGTGGGTCAGCGAACACCGGCGACACCGTGGTCGCGCCGCTGCAGGGAAACGTCTGGAAGCTCCCAGTCAAGAAGGGGGATGAGGTCAAGGAGGGCGACCTCGTCTGCATCATCGAGGCGATGAAGATGGAGAACGAGATCACCGCCCACAAAGCGGGCAAGATCACCGAGCTGATGACCAAAGAGGGCGAAGCGATCAATTCCGGCGATCCGATAGCCAAGATCGAGTAGCTTCACCTAGGTGACGCGGGTACTCCGAGTCAGCTTGATCGCGGCCTGCGCCGTCCTGGTAATGGCGGCGGCGCCCGCCGTCGCCAAGAAGAAGCACCACAAGAAGAGCACGAAGCTGGGCGCCTTGGTGACACGCATCGGAACCGGAAGCGAGGTTGTCGTCGCCGGTCAAGTTTCGACCGCGTCGGCGACTTGCCCGTCGGGCGCAAAGATCGTCAGCGGTGGCTTCTCGGCTCCGTTCGTGCCCGGGGCCCAGATGGTCGTCATCGAATCTCGCCGGACCTCGGACGTGACCTGGAGCGTCTCGGCGATCAGCACAGGCGGCGGCGGCGCCGCGACGGCTTACGCCTACTGCCGCACCGGCACCCACCCGATCTCCGATGTGGCCACAACGATCGTCGTGCCCGGCGGGGCGGGCGCGAACATCATCGCGAACACGACCTGCCCCCCGGGCACCTTCGCAATCAGCGGCGGGTTCGAATCGACGAGGGGCCCCAATGCAGCCGATTTCGTCCAGCCGATGGACAGTACGGGCGACGCATCGGCCTGGGGCGGGTTCTACCGCAACAACGGAGCTGCGCCGCAAACTGCAACCACACACGCCTACTGCATGGGCGGAATCAAGGCGCCCGCCGAGCGGCAGAACCAGATCCAGCTCAGCGAGCCCGTGTTCGGCTCGGTCTCGGAGACATCGCCCTGTTTGTCCTCGCTCAAACTGACGAAGAAGACGAAGAAGGGCAAGAGGAAGCTCCTGCACGCCCTCTCAGGGGGCGGATTCCTGACCTCGTTCCCGCCCGCGGGACCGGTGCTGCCGGTCCACGTCGAGAGCCATGTCGCCGCCGGGGGCGTCTGGCTCGACAGGGTCGTCAACGGCGGCACCAGCGCCGGGATCGTTCCCGCGCAGAGCGCCAGCGTCTGTTACTAGCGTGATCGGGGTTCGTTCTGACTGATGCCGCTGCCGCGCGCGAGCTCGAAGCCGCGCCGCTGCCTTTGCCGCCTGGGCTCGAGATCGAGTGGCTGGGGGTCTCCGGGTATCGCCTCACCTACGAGAACGTCTCGATATTCATCGATCCCTTTGTCTCGCGGGTCCCGCTGCGAGACCTGCTGCTGCGCCGCACCGCCTTGCCCGATGAGGCGACGATCGAGCGCTATGTCTCGGCGCCCGGGCCTGTCGCCGGAGTCCTCGTCGGCCACACGCACTGGGACCACGCGCTCGACGCGCCGGCGATCGCCAAGCGCTTTCAGAGCAAGGCATACGGCTCGGACTCGCTCGCCCGGTTGATGCGCCTGCACGGCGCCGGAAGCCTCGCCGTCGAGGTCGACCCCGGCACGCCCTTCGAGCTCGGTCCCTTCGTCGTCACCTTCGTGCGCAGCCGCCATTCGAAGCTGATCCTCGGACGCAAGGTGCCGTTCGACGGACCACTCACCTGCGACGAGCTCGACTCGCTCAGCCCCGGTGCCTACAAGTGCGGCCAGGTCTGGGGCATTCGCATCGAG
>JAWVFN010000199.1:0-7771 GCA_033855935.1 Solirubrobacterales bacterium
TTCACCTACACCGCCAAGCGCCCCCAGAACTTCGCACCGGAGCCGCCGCCCAACTCGATCATCGTCGCCGCCTACCTCGACATCGTCGAGTACGGCTTCGATGAGCTTGGCGACCACGAGCTCGAGCGGTTCCGCGCCACCACCGGGCCGCCGCCGGTCGAGGTCGTCAAAGCGACCCTGGTCAAAGACCAGGTTCCGGCCGGCAACCCGCGGCGGTGGTAGCCGAGCACGACCACTCGCACGGCCTCGTCGACGACTCGATCAAGCGCTCGCGGGCCGGGATCCGCGCGGTGCTCATCTCGTTCGCCGTGCTCGGCGCGACCGCTGCGGTACAGGTCGCGATCTACGTCTCAACGCACAGCGTCGCGCTGCTCGCCGACCTGATCCACAACTTCGGCGACGCGCTGACCGCGGTGCCGCTCGGCACCGCCTTCCTGCTGCGCTCTGCGCGCGCCGAGCGCTACGCCGGCCTCGCCGTCGTCTTCGCGATCTTCGCCAGCGCCTGCGTCGCCGGGGTCTTCGCCGTAGAGAAACTGATCAACCCGAACCCTCCCGACCACCTGCTCGCGCTCGGCGTCGCCGGCGCGGTCGGCTTCATCGGCAACGAGATCGCCGCCCAGATCCGGCTCGGCGCCGGTCGCCGGCTCGAGAGCCCGGCGCTGATCGCCGACGGCCACCACGCGCGCAGCGACGGCTTCGTCAGTCTCGGCGTGATGCTGAGCGCCGCTCTCGTCGCGTTCGGCCTCGACCTCGCCGACCCGGTGATCGCGATCGTGATCACGGTGGTGATCCTGCAGATCACCTGGGTTTCGTGGCGGACCGTACGCGGCCACGACCACTCCCACTAGCGGTCGCCTTAGGACTTCGCCTTCTTCGAAGGCTTCGACTTGCCGGAGCTGTTGAGGGTGATCGCTTGGCGAATCAGCTCCTCGAAGGCCGACTCGTCAACTTCTTCCCCTTCGTGGATGTCGATCGCGCGGCGTACGTTTCCGTCGAGGCTCGAGTTGAAGAGGCCGGCCGGATCCTCCAGAGAGGCGCCCTTGGCGAAGGTCAACTTCACGACATTCTTGTAGGACTCGCCGGTGCAGATGATGCCGTCGTGCGACCAAACCGGAGTGCCCGGTGAGGACCGTTTCACCCACTTGAACTCCTCGACGACGTTCGGGTCTGCTTTCTTGACGAGCTGGCGCATTCTGCTGAGGGTTTTTCCGCGCCAGTCCCCGAGTTCGGCGATTCTCTCCGAAATCAGCTCCGATGCCGACTCGTCTTGGCTCGCGCCCGACTCGTTCATGCTCTCATCCTAGAAGTTCCAGATAGGTGTGAAGCGCGGCGTCAGCCCTGCTGGAAGCGCGCCGGGATCTCGAAGCGCGAAGGCAGCGTCGCTGACTCGGGCGCCGAGGCGCCGAGCGAGGAGCGGGTCGAGGCGCCCCAAGCGACGTAGCTCGGTGCTACCGAGAGCAGGGACGGCCAGGTGACGGCGTCGATGATTCCCGTCTGCGGCAGCCCGCGCGTCGCCTGGAAGCTGCGCACGTAACTCGCCGTGATCGAAGCGTAGGTGCCGGTGACCGGCACCGCGAAGCCGGCGCCGACCAGGTGCTCCTGGGCCCAGACGACGAGGTCGCCCTTGGAGCCGCTCTTCAGCGTCGGATAGAGGACCGGCGGCTGGATCTGGCGCGGGAGGATCGGCCGAGCGCGCAAAGCCTTCCAGCTCTTGCGCGCCGTCTCCTGCCAACTCCACCAGCTGACGCCGACTCCGCCGTAGCGGGCAGACCAACCGCGGAACTTGCGCAGCTGCTTCGGCTTCGGCGCCATGTACGTCTGACCCAGCGGCGCGATCGGCCGTCCGTAGACGCCGTTCATCTGGAACGTATGCGAGAAGACGGTGGTGATCGAGGTCCCGATCGCCTTCCAGTACATCTGCGGCAGGTTGACCTGTGCGCCGTTCCCCGGGTTGAGAAAGACGGAGTAGGGAAGGCCCGGGTGATAGTCGACATAGGGGAACGAGGCGAGCCCGACGGGATAGGCGTTCCCGATCTTCGACCGCAGCGAGGTCATGAAGCGGTCGGCCGAGGAGTACTTGCCCTCGTACTGGCCCTCGACGTCGAGCACGAGGCAATCGGCGCCGGCCGCCACCGACGCGGCTCCGACATCGGCCTCGGCGAGGGGCGCGGTGCCATAGATGAATTGCCAAGCGCAGACGCGCAACCCGCGCGCGTGCAGCGCGGCGACGAGCGCAGGGTTGAACTGGGTCCAAACGTGGCTGGCGTCGCCGCTCTTGATGAACACGGTCTTGATCCCGCTGAGCTTTGCCCGCGCGGCAATCGCGTCGACGTTGCCCCCGCTCGAGCGGCTCACGTACCAGATCCACATCCCGTTGCCCCCCATCGGCCCGGCCGCCGCGGCCTGGGCCTGGGCGGTGGGCGCAGCCTGCCCGACGGCGGGGGAAAACAGCGCGCAGGCGAGCGCCGCGCAGGCGATTGCTGCCCCCATTTGGCGTCGCATAGACATCTTCGTGAGCGTAAACACACATTCGCCGTAGACGGAGCGGCTCCGTTGCCTGAAACGAGGGTTGCAGTTCAGTGCCTGAGCACATGGCGCGGATTCGGGGTTACGTGCGACTGCGCTCACTGTGCGGGTTCGCACGGTCGCTGGACCTGTTCGGAAATAGGTTCAACAAATCCCAACGAGGAGGGAGCATCGAATGACTGGATCGAGGTACGTAGGATCGCTCGCCGCGCTGCTCACGAGCGGTGCGCTGGTCGCCGGCTGCGGGGGAAGCAGCGATAACTCGACCACCAACCCGCTGAGCCAGTCCGAGTTCGTCGCGAAGGCTTCGGCGATCTGCGAGACGGGCGGCAAACAGATCGAGCAGGCCGCAGCGAAGTATCTCGGGGGCGGCAGGCCGACTCCTCAGGACTTCGAGCAGTTCGTCGACAAGGCCGTGGTGCCGGACACTCAGCAGCAGATCGACCAGTTCCGCCAGCTCACACCGCCGGCGAGCGAGACTGACACCTACGCGACGCTGGTCGACGGACTGCAGTCGGTGACCGACAAGCTGAAGGCGAATCCGCAGCTGCTCGCCCAGTCCGGGGACCCGTTCGCCGGCACCAAGTCACCGGCCAAGCAACTCGGCCTCGACGCTTGCGCGAAGAGCTGACGCAAGAAGAGGCGGCGCGGCTGCCGGTCTAGCCGGCGGCGTGCCAGTGGCGGGCCCAGCTGCGCAGGGCCTTGATCGCCGGCTTCAGCTCGACGCCCTTCTCGGTCAGCGAGTAGCTGACGCGAACCGGGGTGCCGGACTCGACCTCGCGCTCGACGATGCCCTCGTGCTCGAGCTCCTTGAGGCGCTCGGAGAGCAGACGGTCGGACATGCCGGGAACAGAGGCGGCGAGCTCGGCGAAGCGCATCGGGCCTTCGGCGAGGGCGGCGACGATCGCGCCCGACCAGCGGCGGCCGATCAGCTCGATCGCGGCGTGGTAGTGGGGGCAGACGCGCTCGGCATCAACCCCGCTTCGGGGTGTCTTCATCTCCATGAACCCAGCTTACAGAGCGTAAGTGACGGGCAAGACGATCGAACGCCAATCCGCGTGTGACCGGGGGCGCGCCTGGCCAAGCAGATCAAGGACGCAGGGCGCAGCCCTTGCTGGTTGCACGGGCAAGCCCGAGGACGCAGAGATGCGCAGTGCCAGGCGTGTCATCCGGGTGCGCGGGGATTGGGGTTCGGTCGTCTGGGTGCATTTGCGTATTAGCGGCCGCAGGCGCCCGTGCTGACGTCGTGGGAGGAGTCGGCGAGCGCCTCGCGGACGACTGAATTGGGGACGCCGAAGCCGCCTGGCCGCCCCCCCTCGGTCGAGGCGAAGACCGTCGTCAGCACGCGCCCGGCGTCGTCGACGAGCGGGCCGCCGGAGTTGCCGCTCCTCACTCTTCCGCGCAGCGCGGTCAGCTGGCGGATCACGGGCCCGTTGCCGTAGGAGTCCTGGCTCCTCGTCGTCTCGGTGGCGCCGACGCGGGCCGGCGTCGCCTCGAACGGACCGTTGCCCGGGTAGCCCAGCACCGCTCCGGCAGTGCCCGGCTTGGGCTGGACGACGATCGGCAAGGGCGGCGGCGGAAGATCAAAGACGCGCAGCACGGCGATGTCGTTGGCGGGGTCGTAATGGACCGTGGTCGCGTCGTAGCGGGGCCCGCCGTCGCGAAGGGTGACCGTCGTGTCCTGCTCGCCGGCGACGACATGGGCGTTGGTGACGACGAGCCCAGGCTCGCCGACCCAGCCAGATCCCTCGATCCCCAGCCCGCAGGCGGTGCCGAGCACCCGCACGACGCTGTCGCCCGCGGTGTCGACGTCGGGGTCGGAGGCGAGTGCCGGATCGGGCGGCCCGACGCGGGCCGGCGGCCCCGGTATCCGCAAGCCGGGATCGATGCGGTGCAGAGCGTTGAGCACGAAGCCCGAGGGCGGCAGCACGCCGTTCAGCCCGCGCAGGATCGCCGACTGCTGAACGGCGGATCGCAGCTTCGGCGCGTGCGGAGCGTTGAGCGCCACGGCGCCGAACATCCAGGCCAGGGCGAGACCGAGCGCGGCGACCAGTACAGCGCCACCCACCCCGTCGAGCGTCGCGCTCGCACCGCCGCGGACGACCCTGCCGCGGAGTTTGTAGGCGGCGCCCTCGACCGCGATGGCGACGAACCCGCCGAAGAGGACCGCGCCGGCGAGCGCCGCCGCCGGCGCATAGGCCGACTCGGAGCCGCCCGGGAGCAGCGCCGGGATGCGGCCGCCGATCACGGCGCCCAGAGCAAACCCGGCGAGGGTCAGGGCGCCGACCAAAAGCCCCTGGCGATAGCCCCAGACCCCCATCGCGAGGGCGAAGGCGACGATGCCCCAGTCGAGGATGGTCACGCGCGAATGAAACCAGTCTTTGCCGGCGCGGACGCCGCCTGACAGCCGCCCGGCAGGAGATAATCCGCCCGTGAGCAGCGCGCCCCCGAGCACGCAGCCGACGCCACGCAGGCCGAGGACGCAGAGAGACGTAGCGCAGGCACGGCGCAGACGCAATCGCCTGCTGCCGTTGCTCGTCATCGCCCTCGTCTCGGCGGTCGTCGGCGTCGTCGTCGGCGCCGGAAACGCGCGCAGGGACGCCGCCAATGCCTTCGTCACGGACTGGACCAAACAGGACTTCCAGGGCATGTACTCGCACCTCTCCTCGGCCTCCGCCAAGCAGACGTCGCTCCAGGACCTCGCCGGCGCCTACCTCGGCGCCCAGCGCACGGCGACCGCGACGGCGATCGACCCGGGGAGCATCGACGGGCCGACGAGCGTCAACGGTGAGGACATCGTCCGCGTGCAGATGAAGATCCGCACGCGTCTGTTCGGCGTCGTCGCGGGCGAGCTCGACCTCCCCTTCGACGGCGACAAGATCGCCTGGGACCCGCATCTGACCTTCCCCGGCCTGCAGGACGGCGAGCTCCTCGGCCGCCACCTCGACCTCGGGACCCGCGGCTCGATCCTGGCGCGGAACGGCGCCGTCCTGGCTTCGGGCCCGGCGGCATCGCGAACGGTCGGCAGCGCTTCGTCCCAGGTCGTCGGCGAGACCGGCAAGCCGGACACCGACCAGGTCGGCCAGCTCCAGGCCCAGGGCTTCCCCTCCGACGTCTCGGTTGGCATCAGCGGGCTCGAGCGCGCCTTCAACTCGCGCCTCGCGGGCACGCCCGGCGGCCAGCTTCTCGCGGTCAAGAACTCCAGCGGCGGCGACGTTCCCGCGGGGACGCCGGGCCGCGTCCTCGCCACCTCGCAGGCAAAGCCCGGCCAGCCGGTGACGACGACGATCGACTCCAAGATCCAGGCGGCGACAGCCAACGCGATCGGCGGCATCGCCGGCGGCGCCGTCGTGCTCAATGCCAAGAACGGCAACGTGCTGGCGATGGCGGGGTCGGCCTACTCCGCCCCCGCCCCCCCGGGCTCGACCTTCAAGATCATCACCACCACCGCGGCGCTGGAAAGCCATGCGGTCAAGCTCAGCGACACCTTCGCACTCGCCGACCACGCCAGCGTCGGCGGGCGCGACATCGGCAACTCGAACGGCGAGATCTGCGGCGGCACCTTCGTCCAGGCATTCGCCGAGTCGTGCAACTCCGTCTTCGCGCCGCTGGGCCCGAAGATCGGCGGGAAGAAGATGGTCGACACGGCGCAGAAGTACGGCTTCAACTCGCCGCCCGAGCTCTACAGCCCCGACCTGACCGCCTCGCTCGACCTGCCCAAGTCCTCGATCCCGACCTCGATCGGCAGCGACCTCGACCTCGGCGTTACCGCGATCGGCCAGGGCGAGGTCCTGGCGACACCGCTGGAGATGGCGACCGTGGCTCAGACGATCGCGGCGAAGGGCCTGCGCTCGCCGACCGCGATCGCCACCGACCCCGGCCTCGCGCCCGACGCCAAGCCCGTCCGCGTCACCGACGCGAACACTGCCGGGATCATCAAGAACCTGATGATCGACGTCGTCAACAACGGCACCGGCACCAACGCGGACCTCGGCCGGATCCAGGTCGCGGGCAAGACCGGCACCGCCGAGCTCGGCCCGAAGCCGAACCAGCCCCCCGCCAAGCCCCTCGCCCCGGGCGAGACTCCGCCCAAGCCCCAGCAGATTCTCGACGCCTGGTTCACCTGCTTCGCCCCGGCAGATAAACCGAGAATTGTTGTCACGACCTTCGTCGCTGACGCCTCCGGCGATGGCGGCCAGGTAGCGGCCCCGATTGCCCGCTCGATTCTCTCCTCGGCGCTCTAGGCAGCCTCAAACGACAGCTTCTCGCCTATCCCGGTGACGGCGAGCACCCGACGGACCTGCTCCGATGAGGGCTCCTTCAGCCGCAGGCGACGGCCATTGCACCGGGATCGGCACTCGAGATCGAATAGGAGCGCCACTCCACTGGCGTCGAGGAACTCGAGGTCGCCGAGGTCGATGACGATCTTGGCCGCATCGGTCGCCTCGACCTTCTGTACCTCGCGGTCGAGCTGATCGGTCACGGCGAGATCCATCTCTCCCGCCAGATGGATCCGGTGCTCGGCGACGCCGCGTTCGCTGTGAATCGTGAATGGGGTGTGCGCGAGAGCTCGGTGCTTCTCCATCCGGGTGCCCTTCCTGGTCCTCCCCGGGCGGGAGGATCTACTAGAAAAGCGCCGCGGGCCCCTGGAGGGGTACTAGCCGGCGGGATAGCCGAAAACGACGCCGATCAGCACCAGCGCGCCGCCGACCCCCGCCAGCAGACCGCCGATCGTGGCGAGCAGCAGCGACAGCGGCAGGGCGATCACCGAGATCACCGCTCCGGCTGCGAGGAGCTGCCACCAGGGGACGCCGGCGAGCTCGGGGCCGCGGCGGTCTGAAGGCGGCGGCGCCGTGAAAACGGCGCCGATCACGATCGCGATGACGCCGACGAGCTGGAGGATGTCGCCGAGGAACGGCAGCAGGACCACCACCGCGCCCGCTCCGGCTAGCGCCAGCGGCACGTTGAGGCGCCGCCCTGTGGTCACAGCCACCTGCGCCTAGAGGTCAAGCTTGATCGTCGCTTCCTCGCCCTGGCATTTGTCTGAGGTGCTGGTGTCGGAGCAGATGTGCAGCAGGAGCGGCCGGTTGTTGGTCACCCCGCGGTCGAGCAGGAACAAGAGCATCACGCCCTGGGTCGGGCCCTGGGCCGCCACCGAGTCGGGGTCGGGAACCGTCGAGTTGCCGTCGATCGTGCCGCCGAACGGGAAGCTGAAGAGGCTGTTGCTCACGACCGGCTCGTAGCC
>JAWVFN010000200.1:0-2842 GCA_033855935.1 Solirubrobacterales bacterium
CACCCAGTGCCAGGCCTGCGCGGCGAACACCAACCGGAAGGCGGCCTCGCGAACCGGCCATGCCTCGAACGACGTTTCCTCGACGGTCACCCCTTTGGCGCGCAGCACGCGCGCCATCTCCGCGCTCGGCTCCAATGCGTGCACCGCAAGACCGCGCGTGAGGAAACCGCCGGTTGCCTTTCCGGTGCCCGCGCCGATCTCGAGCGCAGCATCGCCCAGGCGCAGCCCGCCGTACTCGACGATGGTGTCGAAGGCTCCGTCGGGATACGCGGGGCGGGCCGCTTCGTACTGATCAGCGATCTCACCGAACACGAGCGCCTGCTCACGTTGGGGTTCGCCCACCGTCACTGGCTCAGCTGTGGTCGTTCGCCGGTGCGAGCTTGTTCACGAGATCGAAGATGCGCGCCGTGCAGCCGGCCATCTCGACCGGCGGGAGGAGCTCTTCGACGATCCGCCGCGCAATATCGGCGAGTGCGACGGCCGCGGGAAGCTCGGGATGCGCGAGCACGACCGGCTTGCCGATGTCGCCGCCCTCCGAAACCGCGGCGTCGATCGGCACCTCGCCGACCAGGGGCGCGCCGGTGAGTGCCGCGAGCCGCTTGCCGCCGCCCGCGCCGAAGATCGCGTGTCGCGACCCGTCGGGCGCGACGAACTCGTGCATGTTCTCCACGACGCCGAGCACCTTGAGGTACGAACGGCGCGCCATGTCGGCGACGCGCGCGGCGACCTTCTGCGCGCCCTTGGCCGGCGTGGTGATCACGAGCATCTCGGCTTGGGGAAGCAGGCGGGCGAGCGCCATTTGGATGTCGCCGGTGCCGGGCGGCATGTCGATGAGGAGATAGTCGAGATCGCCCCAGTGCACATCGACGAGGAACTGTTCGAGCGCCTTGGCGAGCACGAGACCGCGCCACATCAGCGCGGTGTCCTCGTTGTCGACGAGCAGGCCCATGCTCACGATCTTCAACCGTCCGCCAGGTCCTGAACCCTGCAGGCGGTCGCGCGGGACCTCGACCTCGTTCGGGAGGATCTTGCCCTTCCCGTCGGGCTGCTTCGTGCCGGCGAGGCGCGCTTGGACGCCGAGCATGCGCGGGATCGAAAAGCCCCAGATGTCGGCGTCGAGCACGCCGACGGTGAATCCTCGCGCCGCGAGCGCGGCGGCGAGATTGGCGGTGATCGACGACTTGCCGACGCCACCCTTCCCGCTGCCGACCGCGATGACGCGAGTGGTGGCGGAGATCTCGGTCGGCGGCGCCTGCTGCGACGCGTGCAAGCGGGCGCGCTGCATCACTGCCGAACGCTCGTCCTGGGTCATTTCGTCGTACTCGACCTTGACGCCGGCCACCCCGGCGATGCCGGCGACCTTCGACTGGACGTCGTTTCCGATCTGTCCGCGCAGCGGGCAGGCGGCGGTGGTGAGCGCGACCTTCACGATGACGTTGCCCTCGGCGTCGACGGTGATGTCGTGCACCATGCCCCGATCCACGATCGAGGCCCGGAGCGCGGGATCGAGCACTCCCGCGAGCGCGCTACGGACGTGTTCGGGGCTGGGAGGGGGAGTACTGGGGTCGCTCATGCTGATCTCTGAATAAAACCAGTGTAGACCTTGAAAATATGCCCGTTTCGGAGGTACCGTCAAGGAAATGGACCTGCTGGCGATGCTCAAGGCTCTCGGCGACGAGACCCGCTTTTCGATGTATCGCGAGCTGGCCGGGTCGACCCGGGGCTGCTCCGCCCAGGAGCTCGCCGACTCGCTCGGCCTGCACGCCAACACCGTGAGGCTGCACCTCGACCGACTGCGCGAGGCAGGCCTGGTCGAGGTCGAGGCCGTGCACCGCGGCACGGTCGGCCGCCCGACCCACATCTACTCGTTGGCTCCCGGTGCGCCGGGACTGGGTTTCGATCCGCCGAGCTACACACTGCTGTCCGGCCTGTTGGCCGCCCTCGCCGAGCGCGTCGGCGCCGACGGCGCCGAGGCCACCGAGATCGGCCGGGCCTGGGGCGTCGAGGCCGGCCGCCGCACCCGCTCCCGCTCGTGCCTGAAGGCGCTCGCCGGCGAGATGCAACGGCTCGGCTTCGAGCCGGAGACCGAGACCGTCGCGAACACGTCCGACATGGCATTCACGCGCTGCCCGTTCCGGGAGCTGGCCGAGGCCTATCCCGAGCTGGTCTGCAATCTGCACCGCGGCATCTCGGAAGGGATCGTGGCCGAGGTCGGAGGCGGAACAGTGGAGGACTTCGCCACGTTGTACGACCGGGACCCGTGCCGGGTCACGGTTGCGGTCAGGTAACCTGATCGTGAAGCACGCCTGTGGAGGGCAACGATGATCGTTCTTACCGATACCGCCACGACCAAGGTCAAGCAGCTCCTCGAGGCCGAGGACCAGCCTGAGCTCAGTCTTCGCGTTGCCGTGCGTCCCGGCGGCTGCTCGGGCCTCTCGTACGAGATGTTCTTCGACAGCGAGAAGGCGCCCGACGACATCGAGCAGACCTACGGCGAGGGTGTGCGCGTGGTCGTCGACCCCGCCAGCGCCGAGTACCTCTCGGGTGCCTCGCTCGACTACAAGGACGGCCTCCAAGACGCCGGGTTCACGATCAACAACCCGAACGCGCAGCGCACCTGCGGCTGCGGCCAGTCGTTCTCCTGAGCTCCTGAGCCTGTCTCCTCCTACCGACGGCCCCGCGGCGGCGGGGCCGTTACGCGTGCGCTTCCGCTGCAACGGCGCCGACACCGACGTAGAAGCGGCCGACGGCGAGTCGCTCCTGTCGGTGTTGCGCGAGCGCCTCGGTCTCGTGTCCGTGAAGGACGGGTGCGCGCCGCAGGGCCAGTGCGGGTGTTGCACGG
>JAWVFN010000201.1:0-14795 GCA_033855935.1 Solirubrobacterales bacterium
GTCTCGGCGTCGGCGTCGCGCTTGACCTTGCCGGCGTTGGCGTTCTTGAGGATGTTGAGGCCCTCGGCGTAGGCCGCCATGACGCCGTACTCGATCCCGTTGTGGACCATCTTCACGAAGTGGCCGGCACCGTTGGGGCCGCAGTGGAGGTAGCCGTTCTCGGCCGTGTCCGGGTCGCCATCCCGCCCTGGAGTCCGCTCGGCGGCCTCGACGCCGGGAGCGATCGTCGAGAAGATCGGGTCGAGGCGCTCGACCGCGCCGTCGGGGCCGCCGATCATCAGGCAGTAGCCGCGGTCGAGGCCGAAGACGCCGCCGCTGGTGCCGCAATCGATGTAGTCGATGCCCTTCTCGCCGACGTCGGCCGCGCGCCGCATGTCGTCGCGGTAATACGAGTTTCCCCCGTCGATGATCGCATCGCCCTCCGTCAAAACTGCGGCTACGTCTTTGACCGTCTTCTCGGTGATCTCACCGGCCGGGACCATGATCCAGACCGCGCGCGGGGCCGACATCTTCTTCGCCAGGTCCTCGAGCGAGTCGGCGCCGACGGCGCCGTCCTTGGCGAGCGCCGCGATCGCGTCGGGATTGACGTCGTAGACGAAGCACTCGTGGCCGTCGCGCATCAGGCGCCTGACGAGGTTCGCGCCCATCCTCCCCAGCCCAACCATTGCCAGCTGCATCGGCTCAGTCCTTTCGCTCGACGGGCGGCTCATCCTAATGCGCGCTGCTCGGTAGGGTCCGAGGCAATGAGCAAGCCGAGGATTCCCGAGCCACCTCCGCTTCCGCGGCGCGGCCGCTTCCTGACCCAGGACGCCCCGGACGACAAGTTCCCCGAGGGCCGGATGGATCCCGAGGACACGAAGATCATGATCGAGCAGGACCTCTTCCTCGACGGGGACCCGAATCACAACCTGGCGACCTTTGTCACGACCTGGATGGAGCCCCAGGCCCAGGAGTTGATCGCCGACAACCTCCACCGCAACTTCATCGACCACGCCGAGTACCCGCAGACGGCCGAGATCGAGCAGCGCTGCATCCGCATGCTCGCGGACCTCTTCAACGCAGCGGACTGCGACGAGGGCCTCCGCGGCGCCAGGACCCAGGGCTCCTCGGAGGCGATCATGCTCGGCGCACTCTCGCTGAAGTGGAAGTGGCGGGAGCGGCGCGAGGCGGAGAAGAAGTCGACCGACAAGCCCAACCTGATCTTCGGCGGCGACGTCCACGTCGTCTGGGAGAAGTTCTGCCGCTACTTCGACGTCGAGCCGCGGATCGTGCCCCTGCAGAAGGGCAAGTACACGATCGGCCCCGAGGACGTCGAGGCCCACATCGACGAGAACACGATCGGTGTCGGAGCGGTGCTCGGCACGACCTTCACCGGGCACACCGACGACATCCAGGGCATCAACCGCCTGCTGCTCGAGATCAAGGACAAGCAGGGCCTCGACGTACCGCTCCACGTCGACGCGGCCAGCGGCGGCTTCGTCTGGCCCTTCCTCTACCCGGATTCGCTCTGGGACTTCCGCCTCGAGCAGGTGCGCTCGATCAACGTCTCCGGGCACAAGTTCGGCCTCGTCTACCCGGGCATCGGCTGGCTCATCTTCCGCGACCCCGATCAGCTGCCCAAGGACCTCGTGTTCATGGAGAACTACCTCGGCAAGGAAGACGCCACCTTCACCCTCAACTTCTCGACCGGCTCGGCGATGGTCCTCGCCCAGTACTACAACTTCTGCCGCTTCGGCCGCGAGGGCTACAAGATGTTGATGGAGGTGATGCAGCTGAACGCCGCCGACCTCGCCGAGAAGATCAAGGCGATCGGCCCCTTCGAGCTGGTCGGCTCCGGCGAGCAACTGCCGCTGGTCGCGTTCAGGCTGGCGGGCGAAGAGGCCTACGACGAGTTCGACGTCTCGGCCCAGCTGGCGGCGATGCGCAGCTGGATGGTCCCCGCCTACACCCTGCCGCCCGACGCCCAGGACGAGAAGATCATGCGGGCGCTGGTCAAGCTGACGCTCGGCCGGACCCTGGTCGACACCCTCGCCGACGACATCTCCAAAGCGACTGAGATCCTCGCCAAGAAGGGCGGTCTGCACCCGGCCGAGCGCAAGCGCGCCCACACCGGCACGGGCTACTGATGGCTTCGCGCAAAGCGGCCGACGCCCTCGTCATCTTCGGCATCACCGGGGACCTGGCGCACAAGATGACGATCCGCTCGCTCTACCGGATGGAGAAGGCGGGCCGGCTCGACGTGCCGATCGTCGGCGTCGCTCGCAACGATTGGAGCGAGAAGGACCTCATCCGTCACTTTCGCCAGGCGCTGCGCGATAACAAAGTCAAAGTCGAGAAGACGGTCTTCGACCGCCTCGCCAAGCGGCTCGAGTACGTGCAGGCGACCTACGACGATCCCGCTTGCTACACGAATGTCCTCCAGGCCCTGACCCATCTGCGGTCGAGGAAGCCGGTCTTCTACCTCGAGATTCCGCCCTCGCTGTTCGCCACCGTCGTCCGCGGTCTCTACGAGGTCGGGCTCGCCAGGCGAGCGCGGTTCGTGATCGAGAAGCCGTTCGGCCACGACCTCGCCTCGGCGCGGTCGCTGAACCACGAGCTTCGGCAGATGCTCAACGAGGACCAGATCCTCCGCATCGACCATTTCCTCGGCAAAGAGCCGGTCATGGACATCACCTACCTGCGCTTCGCCAACAGCCTGCTCGAGCCGGTCTGGAACCGCCAGTACATCCAGTACATGACGCTGACGATGGCCGAGGACTTCGGCGTCGAGGATCGGGGGCGCTTCTACGACCCGGTCGGGGCTCTGCGCGACGTCGTCCAGAACCACATGCTTCAGGTGCTGGCGCTGGTGACGATGGAGCCGCCCGCCGGCCACGGCGCGGACCCGATCCGCGAGGCGAAGCTCGACGCCTTCAAGGCGATGAACGACGCCAACCCGCGCCGCTGCGTCCGCGGCCAGTACACCGGCTACCAACAGGTCAAGGGCGTCAAGCGGGGCTCGACGACGGAGACCTACGTGGCGCTGGAGCTTGGGATTGACAACTGGCGCTGGAGCGGCGTGCCGTTCTTCATCCGGGCCGGCAAGGCGCTGGGGGCAAAGGCGACCGAGGCGCGGATCGTGTTCAAGCCGAGGCCGCGGCTCGGGCCCGGCGCCGGGATTCCATCCGGCGAGCCGAACTCGCTGGTGATCCGGATCGATCCGGCTCCGGGAGCCCGGTTGCGTTTCCTCTCGAAGGCGCCGGCGGAGGACGAGCCCGAGCCGTCCGACTTCGAGGTGCTGTTCGAGAAGCAGCCCGGCCAGGACCCCGAGCCGTACGAGCGGCTGCTCGAAGACGCGCTGCGCGACCATACTTCGCTGTTCAGCCGCGAAGAGGCGATCGAGGAGACCTGGCGAATCGTCCAGCCGCTGCTCGACAAGCCGGGGCCAATCCACAAATACCAGCGCGGCAGCTGGGGCCCGGCGGAGGCCGACAAGCTGACGCGTGGCATCTGCTCGTGGGGCACACCATGGATGCCCGAGCCGAAGCGCTAGTCGTCGATCGGGCCGATTTGGTGCTCGGTCTCGGCTGTGATCACGTGGCTGACGGCATTGATCAGCGCCAGGTGGGTGAATGCCTGGGGGAAGTTCCCGAGGTGGCGGCCGCTGCGGCCCTCGATCTCCTCCGCGTAAAGGTAAAGAGAGCTGGCGTGGCCGAGCATCCGCTCGCAGAGCCGGTGGGCGCGCTCATCCTCGCCGATCTCCGACAGGGCTGAGACGAGCCAGAACGAGCAGATCGCAAAGGTGCCTTCTTCGCCGTGGAGGCCGTCATCGGTCTCCTCGACCTTGTAGCGGAGGACGAGCCCGTGGTCGGTGAGCTCCTCGTCGATCGCGTTGACGGTGTTGACAACGCGCTCGTCGTCGGCGGGCAGGAAGCGGACGAGCGGGATCAGCAGCGTCGACGCGTCGAGCGCGTCGGTCGTGTAGTGCTGGCGGAAGACGCCGCGCTCGGAGACGGCGTTGGCGAGGATGTCGGCTCGGATCTCCTCGGCGGTCGCCCGCCAGCGCTCGGAGATGGGCCGGTCAACTTCGTCAGCGAGGCGGGCGGCGCGGTCCATAGCCACCCAGCACATCAGCTTCGACGAGGTGTAGTGCTGAGGGTCGCCGCGCGCCTCCCAGATCCCCTGGTCGGGCTCGGCCCAGACTTCGATCGCCTTCTCGGCCTCGCGGGCGAGGATCGGCCAGAGGCGGGTCGGCACCTGGTGGCGGGCGCGCGAGTGCAGGTAGATCGAGTCGAGCAGCGCCCCGTAGACGTCGTTCTGGCGCTGCTTGTAGGCGGCATTGCCGATCCGCACCGGCTTGGCGCCCCCGTATCCGGTGAGGTGATCGAGCGTCTGCTCGGTGAGCTCCTTCTCGCCACCGATCCCGTACATGATCTGCAGGTCCGAGTCGGCGCAGACGTCGCCGACGAATTCGACGAAGTCGCGGGCCTCGTCGTCGAACCCCAGCGTATGCAGGCCCCAGAGCGTGAAGGTCGAGTCGCGGATCCAGGAGTAGCGGTAGTCCCAGTTGCGCTCACCGCCCGGGGTTTCTGGCAGCGAGGTCGTCGCCGCTGCGACCATCGCCCCGGTCGGGGCGTGAATCAGTCCCTTGAGCACCAGCGCCGAGCGCTGCAGATAGATCCGCCAGGGGTGGTCGGGGAAGTTGCCGCGCGAAAGCCACAGGTGCCAGTAGTGCCGCGTCGAGGCGAGCCTCTCCCAGGCCGCGGCGGCGTCGGGCGGGAAGTCGATTCTGTCGTCCCAGGTGAGCGCCACGAATCGCCGCTCCCCCACCTCCATCGTGTGGCGTGCGCGAACGTCATCGCCCTCGAGCCCCATGCGGATGTCGCCGTTGATCCGCAGCGTGACGCCGTGCTCGACCGCCTCGGCGGCGAAGCCCTCGTCGCCGATCGCCTTCCACTCGCAGTCGTCGCGGCCGTAGTCGAAGCGGGGCGAGCAAAGGAGCTCGAGGTCAACCATGCCGTCGATGCACTCGATGCAGCGCAGGAAGGTGCCCTGCCCCTCCGCGTCGGTCGGCGGTCGCGTGCGGCCCTCGTGCGGGCCCTCGCGCCAGGGCCCCATGGCGAGCATGTCGCGGACGACGAGCCAGCCCGAGGGTGTCATCCAGGTGGTCTCGAGCACGTTGGTCCCGGGCTCGTAGCGGCGAGCAAGGGGAACTGAGATATCCACCGGCCCTACCCGGAAGAATCCCGCCGAGCGGTCGAGAATCGAGCCGAAGACGCTCGGCGAATCGGGGCGCGGCAGGCACAACCACTCGACGCTGCCGTCCGGCGCGAGCAACGCGCTGGTGTCGGTGTCGGCGAGGAAGGCGTAGTCGCCGATCGGGGGGAAGGCGCTGACCGTGGTCTCCGGAGGGCCGTTCATCGCCGCTGCAGGCTAAACGCACGGCCCCACCGCGGCGTGCCTGCCCTGAGATTGACGGCCCCCGAGGGCGGGTAGCTGGAGGTCATGGAGGAAGAGAAGATGGGCGACGACGCGTCCGACTTCAAAGCCGTCGAGCGCGACATGGAAGAGAAGGCCGAGGAGATGGAGGAGCGCGAGGAAGAGGTCGAGGAGGGCATCGAAAAAGTCAGCGATGAATGGGAGCGCAATCGCAAGGACTCAGGCGTGCCCGGGGCGCTGCCGCCCGAAGAGGACGCCGACGAGAGGTAGTCAGCGTGCGACGACCAGCGAGGCGTGGAGCTCGCCGCCACCACTTGCGATCCAGAGCGCATCGCCCTCGCCGATCAGCCGCGCCGCCCCGGGCTTGGCCGGATCGCGGAACTCGATCTCCGCGTCGATCGAATCGGGCTCGTTTCCCACCAGGTCCTGCTCGAGCGGCTCCCAGTAGTGCGAGTTGTTGACGTGGTCGGCCAGATCGAGGTCGGTGGCGCGGAAGACCCAGCTGCTCTCCGGCGCCCCGTCCGGGGGGTCGGGGTGACGGGGGTGGACCCTGGCGTCGCGACCGCCGGCGGAGGGCGCATAGAGCTCGGCGAACTCGCCCGGAAACCGCTTGGGCCGCCCGGTCTCGGGATCGAGCAGCACCCAGAGCGCCCCGCACTCGACCCGGCCCACCTCTGATGCGATCGAGGTCCGGCGCTCGGCGGCGAAGCGCCCGAGGCCACTGCAGAAGGTGCGCAGGGTCGCGGGCTCGCCGAAACGCGGGAATGACTCCACCCTGATCCGCAGGCGGCGCAGGATCCAGAGCCCGACCTCGGTCATCCCCGCGTCGACAGAGTCTTGGTAGGCGAGGTCCTGGAGCCAGCGGGCGATGCCGTCGAGGCGGACCCGGCCCGCCGGCGTCGCGTCGGCGACCCCGGGCCAGATCGTCTGCTCGAACACGCGTCCCGTCTCGGGCTCGGCGACGAGCTCCGTCAGCTCGGCGGCCTCACTCATCGATCAGCTCGGGAATGTGGCTGCGGATGTGAGCGTCGATCGTCTCGCGAACCCAGCGCTGCTCCTCCTGACTGGCCATCCGGTAGCGGCCGAGGAGCATCGCCTGATCGTCGAGCGGCAGCCCCGCGACCTCCCAGCGCACCGCGAGCCGCTCAAAGAGCTGCTCGGTGCGGCGGCGCCAGACGTCGTCGACCGTCAGAGCCGCGCCCTTCGGCTTCTTGTTGATCGCGCGGATCGAGCCTGCGCTCAGCGACTCGCGCAGCGTGAGCACATTGCCCTCGACGTCGGTGTAATCGACGGTGGGAGTTTTCTTATCTGCTCGCTGCCGGCGCTTGCGCTTCGCCACCGGCGGAAGTTTGGCAGTGCTAGGCGGTGGCGGCCCTGGACATCAAGATGCTCACGACGATGATCCAGACAAGACCCAGTAGTGCGCCGACGAAACCGGCCGGCGTGAAGGTGACGATCCCGAGGACGAGCGCCATCCACCCGAGCCATCTCGGGAACGCTCCGGCTTTCAGAGTCGCCCCCGCTGCGCCGAGCAGCATGACGCCGATCGGCAACGAGAAGGCGAAGAAATTGTCGTTGTCGATCGCGTTCAGCGCCACCATCGCGCTTGGGTCGATGTGCTTATCGGCGCCGTCAATCAACGCGGCGTGGACCCCGATGATGCCGAAGAACCCGGCGACGGCCGCGGTGCCGCCGAGAAGAGCGAGCGTCGGCCAGACATTGCCGCTGTCAGGCTCTTTGAGTCTGCTGTAGAGGCAGGCGACAAAGATCGCTAGGAAAACGATCGAAGCCCCAACGACCACTGCGGCGGCCTCCTCACGGCTCTTGTGGCTCGTGTAGTAATCGACGATCTTCGTCGCCGAATCCTTGAAACCCGGCGTGCTGCCGCTGATGACGACGAAGCCGACGATGATCAGCACGACGAAAGCGATGCCGCTGAGCGGCGCGAGGCGTTGACTCTTCATACTCGTATCTCCTGTCCCTTATAGCTACTGAAGTAAAAGGAACCTATCCGAATATGACCGACAAATCCGCTTTTACCGATGAAGAGTGGGAGACCGTTCTCGAGGGTCCGACTGCCGCCGGGCTGTACGTGGTCGCCTCCGAAAAGGGCGGCGCGATCCGCGAGAGCTTCTCGATGGCCAAGGCCTACACCGAGGCGCGCCAGCAGCACGGCGACAGCGAGCTGCTCGACACGATCGTCTCGGACAAGCCGAAGGTCGACCGCAGCCCAGCGCACTCTCCGGAGGATCTGAAGGAGAAGACGATCAAGCACCTCAACGACGCCGTAGCCCTGCTCGAGGAGAAGGCGACGCCGGAGGAGCTCGAGGAATACAAGAAGTTCATCGTCGGCCTCGCCGAGCGCGTCGCCGAGGCTCACAAGGGCGTCACCGACAAGGAGAGCACGGCGATCGCCGATATCGCCGGGACGCTCGGCATCGACCCGCCCTCCCCACCCGCCTAGCCGGCCTTGCAGGACAAGACCTCAATAGCCATTGTCGGCGCCGGCTTCGGCGGCGTCGGAGCCGCGGTGATGCTGAGCCGCGCCGGCTACGACGACGTCACCATCTTCGAGAAGGGCGAGCGCGTCGGCGGGGTCTGGAACCACAACACGTACCCGGGCGCCGCCTGCGACGTGCCCTCGCACCTCTACGAGTTCTCGTTCGAGCCGAATCCCCGCTGGTCGCGCCGCTTCGCACCCCAGGCTGAGATCCAGGCTTACGTCGAGGACGTCGCCCGGCGCCACGGCGTGCTCGAGAAGGTCCGCACCAAGACCGAGGTCACCGGCGCCCACTGGGACGAGGACGCCGGGATCTGGAAGCTCGAAACGGCCGCCGGCCCGCACGAGGCCGACGTCCTGCTCACGGCCTGCGGGCAGCTCTCGACCCCGAGCGTGCCGCCGATCACCGGGCTCGAGAGCTTCGACGGCCCTGCCTTCCACACCGCCGAGTGGCGCCACGACGTCGAGCTCGCGGGCACGAAGGTCGCCGTCGTCGGCACCGGCTGCAGCGCGATCCAGGTCGTGCCCGCGATCCAGCCGTTGGTCGATCACCTCGACGTCTATCAACGCTCACCCGGCTGGACGCTGCCGAAGATGGACTCGGCCTACTCGCCCCGCGCCCAGCGCCTGTTCGAGCGCTTCCCGGCCGTCCAGAAGGCCGACCGCAAGCTGATCTTCGGCGCCATGGACGTGCTCGCCGAGGGGATGACCAAGCGCAGCTGGATGCTGCCGCCGGCGCGACGGCTGGCGAAGCGCAACATCGACAAGGCGATCTCCGATCCCGAGCTGCGCCGTAAGGTGACGCCGACCGACGAGCTCGGCTGCAAGCGGGTGATGCTGACCGACGAGTGGTATCCGACGCTGACCAAGCCCAACGTCGAGCTCATCGCCGAAGCTGTCACCGAGGTGACGCCCTCGGGAATACGGGCCGCCGACGGAGTCGAGCGCCCGGCCGACGCGATCGTCCTCGCCACCGGCTTCAAGACTCACGCCTTCGTCGCGCCGATGGAGATCGCCGGGGCCGGTGGGCGGGTCCTCTCGGAGGAATGGGCCGAGGTGCCGCGCGCCTACTTCGGGCTCAGCGTGCCGGGCTTCCCCAACATGTTCTTGATCTACGGGCCGAACACCAACGGCGGCACGGGCTCGGTCATCGACACGATCGAGGCCGGGGTGAGCCACGTGATCGCCGCCCTCGATGAGCGCGTCCGCGCCGGCGCGCAGACGATCGAAGTCCGCCGCCCCGCCGCCGAGGCCTTCGACCGCGAGCTCCGCGCCGCGCTCGGCAAGACGGTCTGGCACACGGGCTGCACCAATTGGTACGTCGACGAGAACGGCAACGACCCCAGCCAGTGGCCCTGGCGCTGGGCGATCTACTCCAAGCGCACCGCCGAGCTCGATCCCAGCGCCTACGAGCTGGCCTAGCCGCTTAACCCCGGCTGGGCACCGGGACCGAGAAGTGGACCCGCTCGGGGTCGAGGCTCGAAACCAGCGGCACGTGGAGCAGCCGCGAGAGGCGATAGGCCCAGGCGTAGAGGAACGGCAGCGGCACCGCCGTCTCGATCTTGTGCCGGGTGCCGTCCTTGGCCTCGATCTCGAGCAGCACCTCGGAGGCGTTGACGATCAGCCCGTGAGGCCGGCCGACGTGGAGGACGTAGATCCGTTTCGGGCCGCCGTGCTTGCGGACGATGCCGATCTGGCGCGCGGCTTCGCGGATGTACTTGGGCCTGAGCAGCTTTCTCACAGGGGGAGTGTTACCCGGAACTCCGGAAAGAAGAGCGGCGGTCGCACGTACCTCTTTGAGCGGCAGGGGCGCTTACGAATTGAGCGATTTCTCTCTGCCCATGAACGCACAAGAAACCACTGGAAATCAAATCTTTGCCGCCGACGGGCGGCTCCGCAGCCGCGCAATGCACCTCGCCCTCGCCCTGGGGGGATTGCTCCTGGTCATCTGGGTGACGGCACTCGGCTTCGGTGCCTTCGGTGGCTTCGGGTCGCTGCCGCGTCCCGGGTTTGCCCAAGCCGAACATCACGCCGGCGGCGCGCCCGCAACCGACAAACCGCCCCTCGCCAGGAAGACGGGCTCCGGGCGGCTCACGCCGGCGGCCGGCACCGTCAGCGTCGTCCGCGCCCCCTTCGCGAACGGGAAGGGCAAGACCCAGCAGACGGCAGCCTCTTCCGCGTCACCGGCGCCCGCCGCGGCCACCACCGTCACCGCCGGTCACGGCAAGTCTTCAAAGACGACCACCGGCAAGCCGCTCGACACTCCCGGTGGCCAGGTCACGGGCATCACCCACGGGCTTGGCCACCAGAAGTAGCCGCGCCGGGCGCGAGCTCGGACGCAGGGTCGAGCGTCCGCCCGCTCACTGGCTGCTGCTCGCGCTCTTCATCGGCGGCCTCGTCCTCCTGCTTGCCGCCCAGGGAATCACGTCTCACGCGACCGGCGCCGCCGGGACGCCCACCGCCTCCCACGGCTCAGCGGGACTCGATCCCTCGCGGCCTCTGCTGGGTGGCAACGGCAACCGGCTCGTGCCCGAAGGGCAGAAGCCGGGGAAGCGGCTCGCCCTCACGTTCGACGACGGCCCCGACCCGACCTGGACGCCGCGGATCGCGAGCGTGCTCGAGGAGCTCCACGTTCCGGCGACGTTCTTCGTCGTCGGCGACCGCGTCGTGCAGCACCCGGGGATCGTCAGCGACTTGCACCAGCACGGATTCCTGATCGGCAACCATACCTTCAGCCACGTCGACCTCTCGAAACTGTCGCCCGCCAGGCGCGACCTCGAGGTATCGATGACCGAATCGGCCGTCGCCGGCGCAGTCGGGGTCCGCCCCCTGCTTCTGCGCCCGCCCTACTCGTCCACTCCGATCGCCGTCGACAAAACCCAGGCCAATACCTTTCGCTCGCTGACGGCAGATGGGTACGTGATCGCGCTGTCCAACATCGATGCCGAGGACTGGCGCCGCCCCGGGACCGGCGACATCGTCAACACCGTCGCCGGCGCAAACCGGGGCGGAGTCGTGCTCATGCACGACGGCGGTGGTGATCGATCGGAGACTGTCGCCGCCGTGCGCGAGCTCGTGCCTGAGATGAGGGCCCGTGGCTATCGCTTCGTCGGCCTGCCGGACCTGCTCGGAACGACGGCGGCGGCGCTCCAGCCGCCGGCTTCGAGCAGCGAGCACCTCCGAGGCGAGCTCCTGATCGGCGCCCTGGGCGCGGCCGTCTTGCTCACCGAGGTGATGGCGTTCCTGCTCGTGCCGATCGCCATCCTCGCGATCCTGCGCGCGATCGTGGTCGTCGTCCTCGCCCGGCGCCACGCGCGCCGCTTCCGCCGGCTGCCTGCCGCAACCGGGTTCACGCCGCCGGTCTCGGTCCTCGTGCCTGCCTTCAACGAGGCGGCGGGCATCGTCGCCGCGGTGCGCTCGCTGGCAAGCTCGGACTACCCGGAGGTCGAGGTGGTCGTCATCGACGACGGCTCCACCGACGATACGGCCGGGATCGTCGAGCGATTGCGGCTGCGCAACGTCATCGTCGTCCGCGAGGAGAACCGGGGCAAATCGGAGGCGCTGAACACCGGCCTCGCAGCGTCGTCGCACGAGATCATCGTCGCGGTCGACGGAGACACGGTCTTCGAGCCCGAGACGATCCGGCAGCTCGTCCGCCCCTTCTCCGATGAGCGCGTCGGGGCGGTGGCCGGCAACACCAAGGTCGGCAACCGCAGCGGGCTCCTCGGCCGCTGGCAGCACATCGACTATGTGATGGGCTTCAACCTCGACCGCCGCCTCTACGACGTGCTCGAGTGCATGCCGACCGTTCCCGGCGCGATCGGTGGATTTCGCCGCCGGGCGCTCGAGGAGGTCGGTCGCTTCTCCTCCGACACATTGGCCGAGGACACCGACGTGACGATCGCCCTCGGCCGAGCGGGCTGGAGGGTCGTCTATGCCGAGAAGGCGCGAGGCCACACCGAGACCCCGCCGACCCTCAGCGGCCTCTGGCGCCAGCGCTACCGCTGGTCCTACGGAACCATGCAGTCGGTCTGGAAGCACCGCGAAGCGCTGCTACGGCCCAGGGGAAGGGGCATCGGCCGCTACGGGCTCCCCTATCTGCTCGCATTCCAGGTCTTTTTGCCGCTGCTGGCGCCCCTGATCGACATCTTCGCCCTCTATGGCGTCGTCTTTCTCAACCCCCTGCCGGTGATCGGCTATTGGGTCGCCTTCAACGTGCTGATGCTCGCTCTCGCCACCTATGCCTTCCGGCTCGACGGCGAGTCGCTGCGACCACTGTGGGCGCTGCCGCTGCAGCAGTTCGTCTACCGCCAGCTCATGTACCTGGTGGTCATCCAGTCGATCGCCAGCGCCGCCCAGGGGGTGCGAATGCGCTGGCACCACACCGAGCGCTCCGGCGACGTCGAGATCGCCTCGACTTGATCGTCAGACTCTCCGGATGTGCGGATTTGCCGGTGAGGTCAGGCACGGCGGCAGGGCGGACCTGCAGACGGTCGAGCGGATGGCCGCGGTGCTCGCGCCGCGCGGGCCCGACGGTGACGGCAGCTGGAGCGAGGGCGGCGTCGCCCTCGCGCATCGCCGCCTGACGATCATCGACCTCTCCGAGACCGGCGCCCAGCCGATGGTCGACGACGAGCTCGGCCTGGTAATCGTCTTCAACGGCTGCATCTACAACTACAAGGAGCTCCGTGCCGAGCTCGAGGGCCACGGCTACGAGTTCTTCTCGACCAGCGACACCGAGGTGATGCTCAAGGCGTTTCACCGCTGGGGCCCCGACTTCGTCACCCGGCTCAAGGGCATGTTCGCCTTCGCCCTCGTCGACCGCCAGAGCCAGCGGGTGATGCTCGCCCGCGACCGGCTCGGCATCAAGCCGATGTATCTCGCCGACTTTCCCGGCGAGATGATGCGCTTCGCCTCCACCCCGCAGGCACTGCTCGCGGGCGGCGGCATCGACACGCGCGTCGACGCCGAGGCGCTGCACCACTACATGAGCTGGCACGCGGTCGTGCCGGCGCCGAAGACGATCCTCAGCGGCGTCCAGAAGCTGCTGCCGGCCACCTACGTGATGATCGACCCCGACGGCACGAGCGTCCAGACGCGCTACTGGTGGCCGGAGTTCTCGCGCGATTCCGCGCGGCAGGGCTGGGAGCCGAACGGCTGGCGGGTCGCGATCGAGGCGGCGCTGCGGGAGGCGGTCGAGCGGCGCATGGTCGCCGACGTCCCCGTCGGCGTCCTGCTCTCCGGGGGCCTCGACTCGAGCCTGATCGTCGCCCTCCTCGCCGAGGCGGGCCAGCGAGACCTGAAGACGTTCAGCATCGGCTTCGAGGACGTCGGCGGGCGCGAGGGAGACGAGTTCCAGTACTCCGACATCGTCGCCCAGCACTTCGGCACCGACCACCAGCGGATTCATATCTCCAACGACCGCATGCTGCCCTCCCTCGGCAACGCGATCAGGGCGATGAGCGAGCCGATGACCAGCCACGACGTCGTCGCCTTCTACCTCCTCTGCGAGGAGGTGCGCGAGCAGGTCAAGGTCGTGCAGACCGGCCAGGGCGCCGACGAGGTCTTCGCCGGCTACCACTGGTACGAGACCGTCGCCGAGGCCGGCGGCACCGGGCTGTTCAGCTACGTCGACGCGGTCTTCGACCGCTCCCAGGAGGAGATGGAGCAGGCGGTTTCGAGCGACTACCTACCCCACGGCGACCCGAGCCGGCAATTCGTCGACCTGCATTTCAACCGCGATGGCGCCGAAGAGGCGGTCGACCGGGCGCTGCGCATGGACATCGAGGTCAGCCTGATCGAGGACCCGGTCAAGCGCCTCGACAACATGTCGATGGCCTGGGGGCTCGAGGCGAGGGTGCCCTTCCTCGACCACGACCTGCTCGAGCTGGCGATCGCCTCGCCGCCCGAGCTGCGCCTGGGGCAGGGCGGCAAGGGAATCCTCAAGGACATCGGCCGGCGCCTGCTGCCCGCCGACGTCGTCGACCGCCCAAAGGGCTACTTCCCGGTGCCGGCGCTGAGCCACGTCGAGGGCGAGTACCTCGACATGTTGCGCGAGGCGCTGCTCTCAGACGCCGCCCGCGATCGCAGCCTCTTCCGGCCCGACTACGTCCGCAGCCACATCGACGCGCCCAACGAGGACCTCACCCCGCTCGACGGCAACAAGCTCTGGCAGATGGGCCTGCTCGAGCTGTGGCTGCAGGAGACCCTCTTGCACTAGGCTCACCTAAGCACGACCAGCAAGCACTAGCCAGGAGACACAGATGCGGGTTCACTCGATTAGGCGGATCTGTCGCGTGCTCGCGACCGCGGGTCTGTTGCTTGTCCTTGGCGTGCTGCTCCAGGCCTCGCAAGCTGCCGCCATCGGCTTTTCCGGGAAGTGGGGAAGCACCGGCTCGGCGCCGGGCCAGTTCAACAACCCAACGGCGGTCGCGGTCGGCCCTTCCGGAAACGTCTACGTCTCCGACGCCGCCAACAATCGGGTCCAGGAGTTTTCGCCGAACGGCGCCTTCATCAATGCATTTGGGACGACCGGAACCGGCCCCGGGCAGTTCAAATACCCGTGGGGAATCGCCATCGATCGCTTTGGCAACGTCTATGTCGCCGACAACACGAACGATCGGATCGAGGAGTTCACGGCCGGCGGAACCTTCATCAACCAATTTGGGGGCACGGGCACGACCGACGGCAAATTCACGAACCCCGTTGCGATTTCGATCGGCCCGTCAGGCAACGTCTACGTCAGCGACCAAGACAACCGGCGCATCCAGGTCTACACCCCGGGCGGCGCTTTCATCACCAACTTCGGCGGCCCGGATGGATCGCTCGACGGCCAGTTCGTGTTCAACGAGGGGATTGCGGTTACCGGCTCCGGTAA